>JADLGD010000026.1 GCA_020849495.1 Fluviicola sp. | reverse complement strand
TTTACAAGGATTACATTGTCGAAATGACCCAAAAGTTGAAGAAAAAAGGCTGGGATTGGGCACCTTATGTTGAAACAAAAGCAACCATTCCCGATTCTGGTATTGTCGCTTTCAATGATACACCGCGCTATGCACAAGGATTTGGTACTTTGATGAATGCTTTTTCAATTACTGTTGAAACACACATGTTGAAGCCTTTTCCTCAGCGAGTAAAAGCAACCAAAGATTACTTGAATTTTCTGATTTCTTGGTCGGGATTGAACAGCGCAAAAATTGAACAAGCCCGTTCGGAAGCTTTGAATTATTTCGATCAACAAAACCACTACAAGTTCCAATTTGAATTGGATGAGCAACAATTCGATACGATTGTTTTCAAAGGGTATCAATCTGCTTACAAATCCAGTGAAGTGAGTGGTATGAGACGTTTGTTTTATGACCGCACACAGCCGTTTACCAAGTACATTCGCTATTACCATCACTATTTTGCAAAAGATTCGGTTGCCATTCCTGCCTTTTACATTGTTTCCAAAGAGGCAAAAGCAATCATTGAACGTTTGCAATGGAATCAGGTGGAAATGAAAACAATGGATAGTGACACTTTTTTGGTTCATGCGCAACGCATTGGTTCTTTTGCTTCGGGTTCGAGACCTTATGAAGGACATTTTTTGCATACCAACGTCAGCAGTTTTGAAACACAAGATTCCATTCGTATACCAAAGGGCAGTTATCTGATTTCAACGCATCAAGCGAAACGCAATTTCATCGTTTCCGTTTTAGAACCACGAACAGAAGATGCTTATTTTGCTTGGAACTTCATGGATAGCTATGTGCAAGAGAAAGAGTATTTTTCTGATTATGTCTTTGAAGATATAGCTGCGAAAATATTGAAAGAGCAACCAGAATTGGCAAAAGAGTTAAGCATTCAGAAGAATAAAAACAAGAAATTAGCTACTGAAGCTTGGGATCAATTATTTTTCGTTTACAAAAACTCTCCTTATTTCGAAAAATCGACTTTCAATCGTTTACCTGTTTACAAGCTGTATTGATTTTTAGCAGAAAGGATTTCAAGAAAAGCGGTTTTTTGGTAAATGTTTAGTAAAACTATTTAGTAGTTTAGTGGAATCAAATTTTCCACATGAAAAAACTTCTGTTTATCCCATTATTATTAATTGGATTCAAAGCTGTTGCGCAAGATACAACTTGGGTGCAGACCTTTACTTTTGATACCATCGAAACCCGTAGAGCGAATTTTCAATTTCCAGCTAGTTTGGATACGATGCGCTTTGAAAAAGTCTTGATGTATTACAAATTAAAATGCAGTCCTTTAACCACTTGGGATCAATACAATTGTGGTGAGTGGGATTACTTGACCTATACTCGTATTTATGACCATACAGGATTATTGGATTCTGTTCGTGTTGATGGTCCCAATTTCCGTGTTAACACACACGCTCCAGCAAGTTATGCTTACACTAGTCAAGCTTATTTTGATCAGCAATGGAAAGCTGTGAGCCGTAGAACGCCAAATGTTGCTGTTACAAATACAATGACAGGAACTGCTGGAACACCGATTACCTTTTTAACGAATGCAACCAATGGAGGTAAAATGCAATGGATCATTCCTGCTGCTAGTCTTGCAACAAGCGGTGTTGTAGCCGGAGATATTCAAGGGATGGAATTGTCTTTGTTGAACAATTTGTCGCAAATACAAGGTGTTCAAATTCGTATTAAAAGCACCAACTTGTCCAGTTTAACTGCTTTTGAAACAACTGGTTTTACAACCGTTTTTGATGATGAGTGGAATAATCTTGCAATTGGAGCATCTGCCATTCATTTTTCTAATCCATTTGTATATGATGGAACATCGAATTTGATCATTGAAATCTCTTTTACCGAAGCATATATTGGTTTGCCCGCAGTCAATTTTGCCACTTTTCAACCAACAGCAACTGAAAATACCTTGGTTTATTCAGATGAAAACGGGGTGTTTCGCACAACAGCTTCTGATTTTGCAGAAATCAATTTGAGTAATGTTGATTTAGGTGGCGATGTAACGATTGCTTTTTGGTCGAAAGGAAACGGAAGTTACGGAACCAATACTTCCGTTTTGGAAGCAGTTGATTCATTGAACAATCGCATTTTCAACATTCATTTTCCTTGGTCAGATAACAATATCTATTTTGATGCTGGGGAAGGAGCTGGATATGATCGAATCTCAAAAGCAGCAACCAATAATGATATTGAAACATGGCATCATTGGGCTTTTGTAAAGAAAACGTCAACTGGACAAATGTTCATCTACAAAGATGGTGTTTTGTGGCATCAGGGAACTGGAATGAATCGTCCTGTTGGAAAAGTAGCGCGTTTCATTTTAGGATCTAACTGGAACCAACAATACCAATACAAAGGAGACATTGATGAATTTTCTGTTTGGACTTCTGCTTTAGATGCAGCTACCATTTCAGCTTGGAAAAACAAGAAAATTGATGCGTCCCATCCGAATTATTCCAACTTGGAAGTGTATTATGATTTTGACGGACAAAAAGCAATGATTGATCGTTCTGGAAACAACCGTTTAGGAATGTGTTCAGACATCGCAATGATTCAACACGGAGTTGAACCTGTAGCTGGAATTACATCAGTAGCAACTGTTCCTCAAGTGAATTTGATTCAAGGAACCTACAACGCAGCAACGAGTGATTCGATTTTGAATGTATTGTTCCCTGAAACAAGTGTGGTGTTTGAATATGCACCAAGCGATAATAGTTTTCACGTTACTTCCAATTATTTGAGTTACTCAGAAGGAACAATTGATACCTTATCTGTAGCGGGAGTTGTTATTGATAACACACCAAGTACGGTTGAGACGACTTTAGTAAAAGACACGATCACGTATTATCAAACGCCTTTTGAGAACATCAACGAAGTAGAAATTGGTCGTTACATTACACCTTATGGAATTGGTTTTGATTTAGGTCCACAAGGATTTACATGGATTTATGATGTAACAGATTACCAAAAATATTTGCATGGTTTAGTTGATTTGGGTGCACACAATACACAAGAGTTGTTGGATTTGAAATTCGCGTTCATTGAAGG
>JADLGD010000025.1 GCA_020849495.1 Fluviicola sp. | reverse complement strand
GCAAAGGAGATTCTTGGAGTGTGAAAGAAACCGATCATTCATACTTCTGTGCAACCGAAATGGAAATGGAGTATAATAAAAAGCTCGATAAATGGATGTTTTCCAATTACATTCAACAATACCAAAAGGCAATATTGGGCAAGTAAGCCTAGATAGTAAAAGAAAGGGGAGCGAATTATTGTTCCCTTTTTTTATGCGCTTTTTTTCCGTTCACAAAGTCAGATATGTTGTGTACAAAGGCAATAGTAGATCTAAAATGGCATCACCTAGTTTTGAAAGAAAATTACCTACGATGAAAAAACAATTACTTTTCACAGCACTTTTAAGCTGTTTGTTTCTGTCTACAAAAAGTTTGGCAACAACCTATGTTATTACGCACAGTATAAATCAAGGAACGATTACTTATGTTGCAGGAGATGTGATCGAATTTTACACAAGTATTCCAGGTGAATATGCTGTTGCAACTAGCGCAGGTTCGGTTATCAGTTTTACCAATTTTTCAAATTATAATGAATTAGCTGCTACGTATGTGTTAACAGGTGCGGAAACAATGGCGAGTATTTCATTACGCACTCCCACTTTTTTACCCCCTCCATCTCAACCGTATACTTTTTCTCCTACAATAGTAAATTTGGCAGCAGGCTGTAATGTTACTATTCCTGATGCTAATTTTAAAAATTATTTGGTCAACAATGCACAAATCAATCTGAATAGTGATACGGAAATTCAATGTTCTGAAGCAACCGCATTTACTGGAGCAATTGATTGTTCTAGCTTAAATATCACTGATTTAACAGGGATCGAAGCATTTACTAATTTAACTTGGTTAAACTGTTATTCCAATCAATTGACACAATTAGATCTAAGTAACAATCTAGCTCTGTACTACTTAATTTGTTCCTCTAATCAGTTGACTTCACTAAACCTTGGATCCAATACGCTTTATACTACAATTGCTTGCGGTAGCAATCAGATAACATCTTTGGATATCAGTAATTGTGATGGTTTAAATGCGTTGGTTTGTGAGGGAAATCAGATTTCTTCACTTGATTTATCTGGCAAAACAGCATTGACCAATTTACAATGTGGAACAAACAATATGTCCAGTTTAGATGTATCTGATTGTATAGGTTTGGTGACACTTACCTGTTACGAAAACAACCTTATTGCACTTGATGTGAGTCAAAACACCTTATTGAATGATCTGCGTTGCGCTACGAATCCAATCAATGGTTTAGATGTGTCCATGTTGACCAATCTTAGCTATTTGTACTGTGGTGATAATGGACTAACTAATCTGGATGTTTCTAACAATACAGATTTACTGCGCTTGGACGTTTCTTACAATCCAATGACAACAATCGATTTGAGTGCAAATACAAATTTGATTTCATTTGGCGCTGTTCATTCTTCAATTTTGGATTTAGATTTGACTCAAAACACCGCTTTGCAAGAAGTTTCGATTCATCATGGATTATATGAAAGTGTGAATATTCAAAACGGCAATAACCAAGCAATAACTTATGTCGCTTTTATGAATAACCCGAATCTTTCTTGTGTTCAAGTGGATGATGTTGCATACAGTGTTTTGAACTGGTCAAGTCAATCGGATGTAACGACCACTTTCAGTCTTAATTGTGCGATTACGAATGCTATTGATGAGGTTTCTACTGAAACGATGAATGTCTATCCAAACCCAACAAAAGGGACAAGTACCATTGTCGTTGCAAAACCAACACAGATTCGTGTCACAACTTTAGATGGAACCGAACTATTAACTTCTATAGTTGAGAAGGAGAAAGTAATAGATCTTTCAGCTTTTTCAGCAGGTGTTTATTTCATTCATTCAACAGAAGGGCAAACGATTAAACTGATCAAAGAATAGAGATTTTTCATAGGTGATGGAATTGCAGTTGTGTAATTCTATTTTTTGAAGAGGACTCCAAGAAGTCCTCTTTTTTGTTGTTTACAAAGTCAGATTTGTTGTTTGTAAAGACATTTCCATTGTTCATGAAAGATGCCTTTAATTTGAATGAAAATTAAAAAACACTTATGAAAAAACACGTATTCAAGATAATGGGCATGCTTGTTTGCCTTTTTGTTGCAAATGAAGTGGTTGCACAAACCAACTGTCTCGTTGACAGTACTTATAGATACAATGCTTCCAATCAGGTAATTACTAAAAATCTCTACACTTATGATAACAATGGTTGGCAAACAGAACAGTTAATCAAAGATTCTGTAAATGGTGTATGGAAAAACACCATGCGCTATAATTACAGTTACACGACAGCTGGGTTGATATCTGAAAATGTCGTGCAATCGTGGGTGAACAATGCCTGGAGAAATGCTTCAAAACAAGCATTCACTTACAACGCAAATGAAGATGTACTCACCGAACGAAATTATTATTGGGACACACTCACTTCGACTTGGATTGGAAACGGTTTTCAGCAAAATTACACTTACAATGCAAACAATAAACGCATTCTACAGTTGCAAGCTTATTTGTCGAATGGAGTACCAACTGATAGCTCTCGCACAACTTCTACATACGATGCGAACAACAATGAAATCATCAATTTAAGAGAAGGTTGGACCGCTTCAAATCCTGTTTGGCGAAATATTCAGAAGTTCATCAATAAGTATACAAGCAATAACGAAATAGATTCTACTTTTAATTTGATTTGGAACAGCACCAACTTAGTTTTTGATACGAGTTATTTGTCCACGTATACTTACGATGCTCAAGGAAATCAACTTTTGTGTCTCGTGCAACAGCGCAATGGAGCGGTTTGGATGAACAATGGTAAATATACTTATACCTACAATGCAAACGATAACTTAACTGCATCCAGTTATTTTTATTGGGATAATTTTTCCAATTCATGGCTTGAGACCAGTCAGAGCCAAAACACTTACAATGGATCACAGGTAAGCTATTCATTATCATTGAGTTTTAATTCTTTGGCTGGAACCTTAATCAATTCGTATCAAACTAATTATTATTACGATGCGAACGATAACCTGGATTATTTCTTGTCTGAAAGTTGGAATGCGAATACATCGTCATGGCAATTTGATTACAAGTTGCGTTATTTCTATGATTGTACACCTTTAGCGATTGAAGAACTTTCAGCAATGGAGATGCGTTGTTATCCCAATCCAGTAAACGATATGCTAAAGGTTGAATTAGCGACAGCTAGTCCAATAGCAATTGTTTCAATTACAGGAAAAACGATGGCAACTTATCCTTTTCAACATTCACATTTAATAGACGTTTCATCGTTCCCTACAGGAGTTTATTTTGTGAAAACGAATGATGCAGTAAGAAAAATCAACAAATTATAAAACAGCTTGAAATGTTGTAAACCACCTCTCGGGGTGGTTTTTGTGTTTTTACTTGTCCCAAAACAACTATTTTAGCATGATGAAACCAGAACGAAAAGACATCAAGCCGGGCATGTTGGTGGCGTTTATTCAAAAGCATCATCAACGCTCTGGCGAAATCACCGAAGGAGTAGTAAAAAGCATTCTCACTAGCGCACCTTCGCATCCGCATGGCATTAAAATCATGACCGACGAAAAGAAAGTGGGAAGAGTAGTGGAGATTTTGGAGGGGTAATGGGTTAGTTACATCTTTATAGCTTGAGTTACATTCGTAAAAGATGATGCGCTGTAATTAGTGTCCGACAATTTTCCCTTACCCAACATTTCACTAATTCAAAACGTTAAAAACACCCCTGCAATTAACATATCCATAAAGCCAAAATACACTTTTAATGTAAATAAGAGCTATTTCATGAATTCCGCTGGAGCATTTGGAGAATATTCCATTTTTTTGGTCCAAAATATTTATTTATGAAAAAAATTTTACTAATTGCAGGATTAATCCTTACCCAGCAAGTACTAAGCCAAATCCCTACAAATGGATTATCTGTTCACTATCCATTTAATGGAAATGTAAACGACACATCAAGCAATAACTATCATGCTACTGTGGCAAACCCAACATACGCAGCAGACAGAAACGGAAATGCTTCGAAAGCTATTCAAACTGGTGACTTAGGTTCTTATGCCTTGCAACACGATTACAGTGCGCATGTTGCTGACTTCAAAACACAATCTTTTAGTTATGGATGTTGGTTGAAATTCGATTATTTTATTCCGAACCAATACCCAACTGTTATGAATAATGGAGCAGTCAATGACAATTTCTTTAGATTTTTTAGCGATGGGACTGATGCGATTTTACAGACAGGCTATCGGGTGAATGATCCATTTAGTGTTCAATACAGAACTTTAACAGCTTATGATCTTCAAGATTATTTCCTTGAATGGACTCACTATATGGTAACGTCTGACTATGATGCCGCAAACGATACCAGAATAGTTAAGCTTTTTATAAATGGGCAACTCCATCAAACAGCTAGTTACACATTCAGCGAGTCACAAATTTTATATAATCCAGCTGTAAACGCTTTAGGATTAGGTACTAATTTGAATGGTGCTATAGATGATTTTGTGTATTATACACGAGCAATATCTGAAGATGAAGTGTTTGCTATCTATGGAGAATGTTTCACAACTGAACAAATTGGGACTATAGCATCAATTGGAAATGTAATTGCTTTAAATGGTTCAACAATAAATGCCGATTATCAGTGGGTTGACTGTGACAACTCTAATGCACCAATTTCAGGAGCAACTTCGCCAACATTTTCTCCTCTCGCTTCGGGAAATTATGCCGTCGTTTTAACTAAAAACACATGTTCATACACTTCTCCGTGTATTTCATACTGTGTTCCTCTTACTACAACGGTGTCTTTGTCTGGGAACACACTTACTTCACTACAAAATGGAACTTCGTACCAATGGTTTGATTGCGATAATGGGAACGCACCAATTTCGGGAGCTACTTCTCAAACATTTACACCGACGGTTTCGGGAAATTATGCTGTTCAAGTTGGCGATGGAAGTTGTTCTGATTTGTCAGATTGTCAATCAGTTACAATTTCAACTGCTGGATTAAATAACATCAATGGAAATCAGATTCAACTATTCCCTAATCCTGCAAATGATTTTATTCAATTAACAGGATTGGAAGCAGGACATGAAATTCGCATTCTTTCCCTAAATGGTAGTGTTGTTGCAGAAATTCATGCGAAATCAAACGAATCAATTGTTTCACTTTCTGAATTGGAAAACGGAGTGTATTTCATTCATATTTACGCGGGAGACAAATTTGTTACAGCCAAAAAATTAAGTGTCATTCGATAGTTTTTTGATTGCGACCTATTCTATAATTCAATAAATAAAAAATGAGAAATTTAATAATTCGGCAGATAGCGTTGGTAGGATTTACCCTAATCCCCGTTTTAGAATCAACCGCTCAAACCTGGTCGGATGCATCAGTAACAACTCCTGCGAATACCTCCATCAACGGTGTTTCTTTTGTGAGTCCAACATTTGCGTTTTCTGGCGGAAATTATGGATTCAATGGTGTTCTACGAAAATCCTTAGATGGAGGTCAAAACTGGAGTCAGTTTGCTTCAACGAGTTCAGAACCAGTGAATGATGTGTATTTCTTTTCTAGTACAACAGGAATTGTGTTAACAGCAAGTGGATATGTATATCGCACCACAGATGGTGGAGCAAATTTCACCGCAGTTTTACCAAATCAAGGGTCTGCTGGATCATTGAAAAAAATTGCATTTGCCAATGCTACCACTGGATTTATTGCTGGTGGAAATTTCGCGAGTATTTACAAAACAACGGATGCAGGCGTAAGCTGGACAACACAAGTTCCAGCCAATTTTTCCATTGAATGGAGAAGTGTTCACGCACCTACTTCTTCAAACGCATGGGTAGTTGGTCAGGATGGAATTATTAATGCTACTTCTGATGGTGGCGCAAATTGGACGGAACAATTCTCTGGTGTTAATTCGATGCTTCAAGATGTTTATTTTCAAAATGCAACAACAGGTTTTATTGTAGGTAATGTCGGAGTTATTTTAAGAACTACAGATGGTGGTGCCAACTGGAGTAGTTTAAGCTCTGGGACAACAGTTCAACTAAACGCCATTGATTTTGTTTCTGCTACCGAAGGGTGGATTGTTGGAAATAGCGGAACGGTTTTGCACACAACAGATGGAGGAATCACATGGACAAGCGTTGCATCTGGTACTACAGAGAACTTACTGGATGTTGATTTTTTAAACGTCAATCTTGGAATTGCCACAGGAGCAAACGGTAAAATTATTCGATACCAAGGGATTTGTACCGAAACAAATTCAGCAAGCTATACAAATTGCGGTGCTTATTTTTGGGGTGAACAACTACGAACAACTTCTGGAACGTATGTGAACACCTTTGCCAATCAATTTGGATGCGACAGCACAGTTACATTGGATTTGACTATCCTTTCGGTTTCTCCTGCCAACAACATCAGTGCGAATGCATGTGATAGTTACACGTTAAACGGCACAACTTATACAACTGGAGGCTTTCACACACAAACACTTCCAAGTGCAAATGGGTGCGACAGTACGATTAATTTGACCTTAAATTTGAGTTTCACACCTGCTCCAACTATTATTGTGGCTGGAAATATGCTTGAAGTACAAACAACGACTGGAGGAAATGTGCAATGGATAGACTGCAACAATGGAAATGCACCTATTCCGGGAGCAACTAACATGCAATTCATACCAGCTGTTAGCGGAAACTATGCCGTTGTTGAAACGAGTGTAAGTTGCGGAACTGGAACTTCATCGTGTGTTCAATTTTGCGTTGGACTCAATAGTGGCGTTTCGCTTTCTGGAAATACGCTTTCTGCTATGCAATCAGGTGCTACTTATCAATGGATTGATTGTGACAATGGAAATGCACCCATTTCAGGAGCAACAGGTCAATCTTATACGGCAACAGTTTCAGGAAGCTATGCCGTGGAAATAACCTTTAATGGTTGTACCGGAAATAGCAATTGTAATAGTATTTGTATCCTAGATCCAACTGTTAATGTAAGCGGAAACACCCTTTCAGCAGCGCAAAATGGTGTCACTTACCAATGGCTCGATTGCAACGATTTTAACGCGCCAATCTCTGGAGCGACAAGTCAATCTTATACGCCAACAGTTTCAGGAAGTTATGCTGTTCTATTAACAGATGGCCCATGTAATTTCACTTCGGCATGCACGGTCGTAACCATTGGAACAGCTGGAATTGAAGAGCAAACAACAAGCAACTTCAACATTTTCCCTAACCCTGCTTCATCAATTGTTTCTATCAACAACCTTACTATTGGTTCAACACTTCAATTGGTTGATATGACAGGAAAAGTTGTGTTTACTTCTAGCGTTTCAGCTTCTGAAATGAACCTTGATCTAAATCAATTAAACAATGGAATTTACTTTG
>JADLGD010000024.1 GCA_020849495.1 Fluviicola sp. | reverse complement strand
TTCTATAAAATAAAATATGTTGTGATTTTGAAGAAATAGTATCAATGCGATTGAATAATTCTTCTGCACTTTTCAAAATACTTAATAATTCTCTTACTCCATCATACATAAGTACATCATCTGTATTATGAATATCTACTTTCATTTGTTCCAAATCATTTAAGAAACATTTTATGGCTCTTTTTCCATACAACAGTTGTTTTCCATTTGCATCAGAAAACTCATAACTGAAATTTTTTATTGTTTCTTGAAAGAAAGAATAAAAAGTCCGTATTTGTTCTGTATTGTGTTGTTGTTCTTCCTTTATATTGTCTTTTTCTATTTGATTTTGCACTATGCCATTTGCTGAAAGTTGAGCTTTTAACGCTAAATATAGAAGTATAGAGCCAATGAGTTGAGAAATAGGATTTGTTATACCGCCAATCGCATCGCCAACAACGCCAAAATTACCAATGCCTGTTTTATTGAGCAATGGAAGTAGTAATGGAAATAAAAATGTTAATAAAATACCAAAAAGCAAGAGCCATTTTGCATTTTTATCAAGACTATTTTTCATTCTTTATTTTTTAAATTGCTTCATTAAAAATTTATGTCTTCGTCCATTATTTCTTTAGTTTATCCTGATAAAGCGATTTTAATTTTGCTAATTTTGGATTTATTACTGCCATACAATAACCAGTTTCGCTATTGCGATTGTAATAGTCTTGGTGATTGGCTTCTGCCTTATGGAAATGTTCAAACATTTTCACTTCTGTTACTATCATATCATCGTAGGCAGATTGAACATCTTCAATGACCTTTAATGCTTGCATTTTTTCATCGTCTGTTCTGTAAAAAATAATGCTACGATATTGTGTTCCTCTATCAGCACCTTGTTTATTTATAGTCGTAGGATTGTGAGTAGTTAAATGGATTTTCACTAAATCTTCAAAGCTAATTTCAGAAGGTAAATAAGTAATTTCAATTACTTCAGCGTGACCAGTAGTTCCAGAACAGACTTCTCTATATGTAGGATTTATAATTTCACCACCACTATAACCACTCTCTACATTTACAACTCCTTTTAATTGCTGAAACATAGCTTCTGTGCACCAAAAACAACCACCACCAAATGTAACTTTTTTCTCATCAGATTTTACTTTTTTCAGAGCAACAGCATTTATGCAAAATCTCAATCCACTTGGCATAGGACCATCTTGAAACACGTGACCTAAATGAGCATCACAAGTGCTACAAGTTGTCTCTATTCGATACATACCAAACGTAACATCTTTGATATAATTGATTGTATTCTCTTTTATCGGCTGTGTAAAACTAGGCCACCCAGTTCCACTTTGAAATTTTTCTTCGCTGTCAAAAAGTACAGTGTTACAACAAACACAGGCATATTTGCCGGGTTCAAACAAATTGCACATTTCGGAGCTATGAGCTCTTTCTGTTCCTTTTTTACGAGTTACGTAAAATTGTTCTTCGGTAAGAAGTGATTTCCATTCCTCTTCCGATTTTTCTATTCTTTGGTCTGGGTTAAGATTGCCATTATTGGCTAATCTTATTACATCTATCCATTTTTGCATATAAAATTTATTTAATTGTTTGTAAAAATTCAATTGCTTTTTCGGTATTCAAATGAAAATCATTGAATACTACTTTTCCTTCTTGGTTTATAAAAATAAACCAAGGAGTTCCTCCTGTTCTATAATGATACATTACTGTTGAAATATTTTGCGTGCTTTCATCTCCTTCATCTTGTCCAAAAGGAATTTCCAACTTATACTGCTTTTGTGTTTCTTTTAGCTTTTCAAAAGTATTTTGATTTTTACCTTCAAACACTGATTGAATAGCAAAGAATTTAATAGCTTGGTTGTTTTTTAATGCAGTGACCATTTGTTGTAACGAAGGCAAGCCTATTTTATGACAGCCAGGACACCAACTTTGAAAACAATACAAAACAATAAACTTTCCTTTAAAATTAGATAATTGTATAGGTTCAGTATCTTTTCCATTTGCATCAATCCATTTAAATTTTTCCAGTTCTGGGGCATCAAATCCCTCTATACCATATTTTTTATTATTCATTTACCATTTTTATTTATAAGTAATTTAAACACAGATTTCGCAAATCTAACATATTCATTTGCTTTTAAGTCAAATACTACCCATTTGTAAATGTTTCCATATGGACACAATGGAGCATTTGTTTCGCTTCCACTACGTAATTCGTATCTATTTGGATCTATATCATATTCTACTTTTCTTATCCTTTTCAATTCAGGTTTCATTGTTCCTTGTTTTGGCTTGGCATTGCCACTAACGTTTCGGGGCTTGGCGTAGTGGCGGTTTTACAGCACTACTGTTGATACGAAGCACCAAAGTTCAAATTTAGCAAAAAGTTTCATATGAGGCACTTCGCCCGCCATTACGCCAAGCCCTTGTTATCGGCTGCCCTTCTGTCTGTCAGGTTGGTTGTCTGTCGTGGTTGTTGTGTCGTGTGTGTGGTTGGTGTATTTTTATTTTTTCAAAGAGGGGAAAGAAAAAAATGAAGTTTTAGAGGTCGGCAAAAGGCACACTCTTTTGCAAACTTTGGTAGGTGCGTTGGCTTGTAGCGGTTTGCAAATGTGTGTGCCTGTGTGTTGGTTCTAACTCGTCTTTTTATAATTCCAAATCGCCAAACCATTTAATAAAACGGCAAACCCAATCATAATAACAAAATGATTTTTGATGTCGGAAAACCCGCTTCCTTTCAGAACAACCATTCGCACTACTTCAATGAAATACGTTACAGGACTGCATTTTGCTATGATGTAAGCCCATTGCGGCATTCCGTCAAGCGAAGTGAATAAACCACTCATCAGCATAAAAATCATAATGAAGAAAAACGCTACCGACATTGCTTGTTGTTGTGTTTCGGCAAATGTGGAAATAAGCAAGCCTAAGCCCAATAATGCAATCAGATAAATGGACAAATAACCATACAGTAAGAGTAAACTTCCGACAGGAACAATACCATAAACCAACCGTGCCACAACAAACAAACCGACACTAAAAACAAACATTCCGATTATCCAAAACGGAATGAGTTTGCCCAAAATAAACTGATATTTTTTTATGGGTGTTACGTTTATTTGTTCAATCGTGCCAGCTTCTTTTTCTTTCACAATGTTCAATGCACACATATACGCACCTACCATTGTTACCAACACAACTAAAATTCCCGGAACCATAAAAAAACGATAGTTCATAAACGGATTGAACCAATTTGAAGAAGCAACAGTAATAACAGGCGCAGTATTAAATTTATCGGATTGAAACCATTGCAAACGAATATCAGCGTTGTAAGCCGTAATAATTTGATTGAGATAAGCACCGCCCAAACCTGCTTTCACGCCATTGATTGCATTAACAGCAATAAATAATTTTTGCTCGTTTTCACGCACTAAGTTTTTTTCAAAGCCTTGCGGTATTTCCAAAATCAAATCGGATTTGTCGCTTTCAATCTGATTAAATGCACTTTGAAATGAATTACTGTAATCAGCCAAACGGAAATAACCCGAAGAAGTAATTTTTGAAATAAGATTGCGTGAAAATGTGCTGTGGTCGTGGTCAACGATTGAAATGTTGATGTTCTTTACTTCATAATCGGCTGCTAATGGAAGTATGAGCAACTGCACTATCGGAACAACAAAAATCAACGGCAACAATGCTTTGTTTCGAAAGATTTGTTTGAACTCTTTTTGCAATAAAAATTTTAGTGTTCTCATACTAATCGAGTTTTAAATTTTTTGAAACTCACTACCAATAAAAAAACAGTCATTCCGAAAAGCACCAATGTTTCTTTCCATATAGCACTAAATCCAAGACCTTTTATCATTATTGATTTTACAATAGTGTAATACCATTTTGCAGGAATGATATTGCAAATTACCTGCAAGGGAACAGGCATATTTTCAATCGGAAACATAAATCCTGTAAACAACATTGTAGGAACTAACATTCCCATCAATGAAATCAGCATTGCTGCCTGTTGCGACTGTGCTACGTTTGAAATAAGCAAACCCAACGAAAGAGCTGTAATAATCAGCAAAATACTTTCTGCAAACAGCAATGAAATACTTCCGTTAATCGGCATATCCAAAAGAGTTACGCTTAAAATAAGAATGACGGAAAGGTTTACAATGGAAAGTAATAAATACGGAATTGCTTTTGCAATAATCACTAAAAACGGATTGAAAGGCGATACCAACAGCACCTCCATTGTTCCATTTTCTTTTTCACGAACAATGGAAACAGAAGTCATCATTACACACACCAACATCAGCACCAATGCCATTACGCCCGGCACAAAATTGGTTGCCCCTTTCAATTCGGGATTGTATAACATTCGTATTTCGGGAACAATGCGAAACGGAACAACATTGTTTTTCATTAACTCCTGCTGATAATCCATAATGATTGCCGTTGCGTAATTTGTCAATGTATTAGCGGTGTTCGGGTCGGAAGCATCTGCAATAATTTGAACTTGTGCCTGATGAAGATGTGAAAGGTCGTTGTTAAAATTGGCAGGAAATATAATTGCCAATTTTATGTTCCCCGCTTTAAATGCTTCTTCAATTTGTCGGTGGCTGAATAGCGTTTTTTGAATATCAAAATTTTGACTTGCTTCTATTTTGTTGATGATTTGCTGTGTGGCTTCGTCTTTGGCATAATCGCAAATAACAATTTTGGAATTTTTGATTTCGTTTGTGAGAGCAAAACCAAATAAAACAATCTGCACAATCGGCAAGCCGAATAGCATTAACAGTGTTTTCTTATCACGGAAAACGTGATAAAATTCTTTTCTTACAAATGTCAAAAACTGTTTCATTTTTCTTAGTCTGCTTTTCGTTTTGCACCTCTTGCCAATTCAAAAAACACATCGTCCATTGATGAAGCGGAAAATTGTTTTTTCAAATTGTCGGGGGTGTCCAACGCTTTTATTACTCCGTCCACCATCATCGAAACTCGGTTGCAGTATTCGGCTTCGTCCATATAGTGCGTGGTTACAAAAATGGTAATGCCTCTGTCTGCTGCCGAATAAATTAAATCCCAAAACTGCCTGCGAACAATGGGGTCAACGCCTCCTGTGGGTTCGTCCAAAAACACAATTTTCGGCTCGTGCAAAATGGCTACCGAAAAAGCTAATTTCTGTTTCCAACCCAAGGGCAATGAAGCAACCAATTTTTTAGCTTCGTTTTGCATACCCAATGTTTCAATCAATTGATTGCTTTTTGCTTTTAGTTGCTTATCCGTTAAACCATAAATACCGCCAAAGAATTGAATGTTTTCCAACACTGTTAAATCTTCATACAAGGAAAATTTTTGGCTCATATAACCGATGTTCTTTTTAATTTCTTCGGTTTGTTTGTAAATGTCAAAACCTGCAATGGTGGCATTTCCCGATGAAGGCGTTGAAAGTCCGCAAAGCATTTTCATTGCGGTTGTTTTTCCTGCACCATTCGCACCGAGAAAACCGAAAATTTCACCTGCATATACTTCAAAGGTTATTTCGTTTGTAGCGATGAAATCGCCAAAACGTTTAGTGAGTTTGTCTGTCTTTATTACGGTTTCGTTTGTCATTTCAGTTCATCAGTTTTATGAAACAATCTTCAATGCTCGGTGTGATGTGTTTGAGTTCAATGTTTTGATGATTGGCTTTTTGTAAAATGTGTATCAATTCATTGTGCGAATTTTCATTGTCATTTTGAAACGTGATATGATGAAACTCGCCAAAAGCATTGCAGGTTTTTATTTCGTTATTTTTTCGCAGGTCGTTTAGTAACTTGCTCATATCATTTGCTTTTACGGCAAAAAGATTTTCTGGAAACTGTTTTACAATTTCATCGGGTGTATCAATGGATAAAATTTTTCCGTTTTGTATGAGTGCGATGCGTTCGCAAAGCGTGGCTTCGTCCATATAAGGCGTGGAAACCAAAATCGTAATGCCCTGCTGTTTCAGGCGTTTCAGCATTTCCCAAAATTCTTTTCGTGAAACAGTATCCACACCTGTTGTCGGTTCGTCTAAAAACAACACTTTCGGGCGATGAATTAAAGCACAACATAGAGCCAATTTTTGTTTCATACCGCCCGACAATTTTCCTGCCCTACGGTCTTTGAACGGTTCAATTTGAACATAAATGTCTTTAATCAAATCGTAATTTTCTTTTACCGAAGTATTAAAAACAGAAGCAAAAAAGTTTAAGTTTTCTTCCACCGATAAATCCTGATACAACGAAAATTTTCCGGGCATATAGCCCACACTACTGCGAATGTTTTTGTAGTCTTTAATTACATCAAAACCGCTTACAGAAGCATTACCGCTATCGGGCAACAACAAGGTTGTAAGTATGCGGAAAATACTTGTTTTACCTGCTCCGTCTGCACCAATCAAACCAAACAATTCGCCCTCATTTACCGAAAACGAAACATCATTCACGGCTTTCACTTCGCCTTTGTTGTATGTCTTTACAATATTATGTAACTCAACATCTGCCATTGCTATTGAAATTTTATTTCGCCATACATACCAATTTTGTAAGTGCCGTCATTCTTCACTTTTACTTTAATGGCATACACCATATTCGCTCTTTCATTTTTTGTTTGAATGGTTTTTGGCGTAAACTCTGCCTTGTCATTTATCCAACTAATCGTGCCCTCTGTTTCTTTGTAACCGCCTTTGCCGTCATCGGTAAGCACTTTTACTGTTTGGTTCAGCTTTACTTGTGTCAGTTGGTCGCCTGTGATGTAAGCCCGCAAAATGATGTTTGACAAATCGGCAATTTTGTAAAGCGGTTTTCCTGTTGCCGTCATTTCGTTGGCTTCGGCATATTTTGTCAAAACCGTTCCGTTTGCAGGATTAATGATTTTGCATTTTGCTAATTGGTCGTTTAACTGTTCCACTTGCACCTGCAACGGCAACACATCACTGTTGATACTTTCGGTAGAAATATCCAATGACGATTTTTGTGCTTCAATTTGTTTTTTCAACACATCAATTTGTGCATTGATGTCGTCTAATTGTTTTTGCGGTGCGGCATCGCCATTTACCAAATTGGTAATACGCACTTTTTCTTTTTGTGCAGTAGCAAGCTGCGATTGCAAAGCGGCTAACTGTGCCGATACATTGGGCTTTCTGCTGGCGGTGGCTTTCGTTTGTGCCAAGAGTTGTTTTTTCTTCAAATACAACTGTGTGCTGTCAATATAACCGACAGTTTGTCCCGATTGAAGCATTTGCCCTTCTTCAAGTTCAAACTGCTTAATTGTGCCTGTGGCTTCCGATGAAATAATTCTTTCTTCTGCTTCAAAACTTCCCGAAGCGTCAAAAGAAGTTTTGTTGTTGTTGCAAGCTGCAAACAATGTTGCAATGCCTGTTACAAATGCGATAGTTTTTATTTTTCCCATTGATTTTATTTTTTGATGTTTAATTGCCTGACATTGTTTGATAGTTATATTGAGCCATTAAAAGCTGTATTTCGTGCAAAATCAAATTTTGCCGTGCTTGGTCTTCTGCATTTACAGAAATAAGGTAGTCGTTGGTTGTTGCCGTTCCGTTTTCTAACTGTATTTTCGTTGTGTTTTTCACGCTTTCACGAAGTGAAATAATGTCGCTGTCTGTTTCAATCAACTCCTGCACTTTTGTTATTTCCGAATTTTGTTGTCGTAAATTCAGATTGGTGTTGAATAAAAATGTTTCCCGTTGAATGTCTATGAAATCCTGATTGACTGCAAGGATTTTCTTTTCTTTATTGTAAGTATAAAAACCTGTTAAATTCCAATTCAACCGCAAACCACCGATGTAGTAACCTTGCACATCGTTACTCAACATATTTAACGCAGGTCTGCCCAAACCACCTTGAAAAAACAAGCTGAAACGTGGAAGATTTTTTGCGGTAATCAGTTTGTTTTGCAAGTCAAACGTTTTTTTCTGCAAGTCGTAAAATTTCAGTTCGGGACGATTGATAGTGTTGGAAACAAGTTGCGGTGCGGGTTTCAGCAAAGTTGTATTTTCGTCAATCGCAGTTCCGATAAAATGCGACAACATTTCGGCATATCCTTTTCGGGTTGCTTTCAATTCAATAGTGCGTTGGTTGGCTTTCAGCAATTCCGCTTTCAAAATGTTTACGCTGCTTTTAGTTGCTGTGCCGTTTTGAATGGCAACGTTTGTTTTGTCAATACCGCTTTGAATGTCTTTTTTGAGTAAATCCGTTTGTTTTAGTTGTTCATCAATCAACAATATGCCGAAAAAAAGTTGGTTAATACGTTCTCTCAGTTTGTAAATTTCAACTTCCACTTTTTGCGTTTCCACTTGCATATTTGATTCAATCAAATTTTTATTGTCTTTCACCACAAACAAATCGGTAATGGGTTGCGAAACTTCACCGTAAAGTCTGTATTGGTCTTTACTGATTGTCGGAATGACCATATTCGGCAACGAAATAGGAATTTGCGTTACGGCAGATTGATAAGTCGCCTGTCCTACAATATTGAACTGCGGCAAATAACCTTTGTTGGCATTGTCAATAGAATATTCTTTGGATTTCTCTATTAGTCCGTATTGCTTTATCAACGGAAAATTCCTTTTTGCCATTGCCAAACAAGTGTCAATGCTCAATGAATTATTTTGTTGTGCCGTAGCCCAATGCGTTGAAAACAGCATTATGCCAATCAACCAACTTACTGCAAGTTGTTTATTTTTAATCATTTTTTTATCATTTTGTTTTAATCATCTGTTTAATAAATGGGCAAAAAAATTTACTTCGCTTTCATTGTTGCTTTTATCCAAACAGGAATAAGTTTTTTACGGTCTTGCATTAGTTCATTAAATTGCTTGTTATTCATTCCTCCAATTCCTTGTAACAATGGCTGTGCGATAAAAGGAAACACAACCAAACTCAATAAATTCATTAAAAAATGTAATGGATTTGGTTCGGTAATTTTTCCTTTTGCAACGGCATCCTGATGTTGCTTGAAAAATGAAGAGTTCATTACTAATTGCTTAATCGGTAATTTTTCTAATAATCCTTCAGCATTGTTGCGAATTTCACTCAACATAAAAATCGGGACATTCGGCTCTTTGATAATAAGGTCAATATACTTTTCAGCAACAAGTTCCACTTTTTTTTCTAAGGTGCTTTTTTCATCATTCAGCACCATTGCCATATTTTGCATAAAGCTAAAAAGGGTTTCAAACATTATAGTTTCAAACAACTTTTCTTTACTGCGAAAATAGTAATTCAGCAAAGCAAGATTTATGTCCGCTTCTTCGGCAATATCTCTTGTCCGTGTAGCGGCATATCCTTTTTTATGAAACGCTACACGGGCAGCGGATTTGATTTTTTCTTCCGTTGTCGTGTCTAATGCTTTCGCTTCTTTCTTCTTTGCCATTTTGCATTAAAATTCGTTTCGGGGACAAATGTAGAAAAAAATTTTTGAATTGAACAAATATTTTAATCATTTGATTAAAAATAATTTTAGGTTTGGGGTGGTGGGTGGGCTTGGCTCTTTTGAGGCTGTTGTGTGTTGGATTTTGTGGATAGGACAGCCTCAAATGTGCCAATGGGGTTGGCTAAAACTTCATTTTTTTCGTGCGGTAGGGAAAATAAAAATACAATAGGGTCGGTTGTCGTGTCGGGAATGTCGGTCGGTGTGATGTTGGATTTTGGTATGTCTGTTGATGTCTGCACGGTGGTCGGTTAGGGTTG
>JADLGD010000023.1 GCA_020849495.1 Fluviicola sp. | reverse complement strand
GCTTTGTCCCAATTCTGAAATTGAAAGTGTTCCATTGATAACCCCAACTGCATCTAAATCAAAGCCGCAAGATTCAAATGGAGTAGGGAAGGGGTCGTTGATGATGGTTCCAGAGGCATCTTCTGTACTGTGATTTCCTGATGCATCGCCTATAACATCCACTAATCGAATGTGTGAAATAGCGTTTTTGTTCAAGTAAGGATAATCCGGTAATTCATTGATATCAAAAGGAGTTCCAAATCCAGCTCTGTATTTTCCAGCAAGATTGTTCACCATTCTACAATCCGAATAAGTGAAATTGGTCAATTGTGGACTCAAAGGAATTTCTGTGGTTGAAGCAAATCGGACAAAGTTGATACCATCTGAACTCACTTCGACATGAGCAAATTCCATGTAATTGTTGGTGAAACCATTTTCAAAGACAGCAAAGTCATACCCCGGACCATCTACAATCAATCCTGAAAAAGTCAAAGTGATTTGTCCACTGTCTCCAAGTGAAACAATCGCCATTCCGTCTCCTTCAGCTACACCAAATGCGTTTTCAAGCACTCCAAAACTCGCTTTGTTGGAAGAATTAATTTGAATCGTCGTATCAGAGATATCTAAAAACCCTCTCGTTAATGTTCCTCCATTTGCCCACTGAATGAAGCAGTTACTGTCTTTACTGATAGCAATAGAACCCACTTCTCCTGGAACTGGATGAAAACTTTGAGCACTTAGTAAATTCGAAATGAATACACAAAGTAGTATTACTTGAAGTTTAATCATAGATAAGTACTTTGGAAGGATTTAATCCCAGTTGATAACGTTTAATAAACTGTCCGTTTGCTTGAAATAAATTAATATAACCTGTTGTAGTATAGTTGTTTGCATCAAAAACATAGATCAAATTACTCGTTGAACTATAACTTACACCAAAGGGTGTTAAAATACTGGAAGTATTAATGAATTGATTCGTAACAATGCTTTCAGTAGTCGCGTCAAACAAGGCAATTTCACTTGTTCCACTTCCCGTTGCAGTATAACTAATCAATAGTTGATTGCCCATCGGAGAAATACTACTTGCATTGAAGTTGAAACTTTGCACTTTGCTGTCTGTTTGTGAATCAATGCGATGCATACGACTTGGAATGGATGAATAGTTTCCTCTGCTAATGACATAAACATCACCATTTGAATCCGATGCTATGCTTCCTGGGTTTAAGCCGACAGTGATTTTGGATAATTCAGTTAAACTGCTTGGATCTATGACAGAAACGGTACTATCCATCACAGCATTTAATCCTCCTGAATTGGTGACATAAATTTTATTGTTTGCCACAGTCAATTGATCGGGATTCGATCCAATAGGAATGCGTGTAACGATGTTCAATGTTGTTGTATCTAACACATCTACATATCCATCGAAACATGTGATGAACGCTTTATTTCCATGAAATGCAATTGATCGTGGTTGTTTAGCTGTACTTCCATTGAACATGGAGATTTGTTGAATCGATTTTCCTGTTGTAGCATGCAATACTTCAACTGTACTTGAAACATTGACAACGATGTATATTTTCCCACCATATCGTCCCATATCATTTCCGGTGTCACCTAATCCACGATTGGTTTTCTGTTCAAAAAAAGTATTGTTGATACTTTCATCTGCTAAGTTCACCCAACTTAAACTGGAATTGTTGTGTTGAAACAAGCCTTCGTTCAAAACCAAAAGTCCATTCTTTAATTCGTCAGGTAATGGACCATCTTCCGTTTTTTTCTTTTTACAAGCAATCAATGCCAGTAGTCCAAGTAGAATGATACTATAACGCATAAGTCAAATGGATATTAAAATTGATTCCAGGCATGACGAAATAACGCATGTAGGAATAGTAATTATTTGTAAGATTGTTCAAAGTAGCCCGCACCAATAAGTGTTGCTGTTTGAATTGAAAATTATAGGATGCACCACAATCAATTAAAACAAAATCCTCTAATAAATTAGATGGAATGTTTTGATTCAAAGCATAGCGTTCACCTTGATAAGTCATCAACAAAAAAGCACTCCATTTACGTTGATTCAATGAAAGTTCTGCTGAACCTGTATGCAAAGGCGAGTAACTCAACAAATCACCATACGTTTCACTGTTGCGATCTGAAATATCATTCGCATACATGAAGGTGTAATTCAAGCGCAATGCAATTGATGCTTTTTTCATGGAATAGAAAACATTTTGTGTCACTTCTGTTCCAAATGCTTGAGATTTTCCAACGTTGATGATACTCCAAATGAATAAATTTTTAGTTGGAATGGCTAAGATTTTATTGCTTGTATAAGTAAAGAAAGGTTGAAGTACCGTTTGGAAATTCATTTTCTTACTAAACTGCCAATTACTGAATCGAATGTATGCCAAATCTCCAACTTCTGCTTTTAATGAAGTGTTTCCAATTTGCTGGTAATACAGTTCTGAAAAAGAGGGTTGTCTCACAACGCGTTTAAAACCGATAGCGAATTGTCGATCTAAATTGAACGAATGCGCTATTTCAACAGCTGGCAGAAAGTTCCATTTTTGTTCGTTGGACAATGGTCGTTGCTCATCAATACCATTTATTCCAAGTTGTACAGAAACACTTTGCTGCTGTTGTTGCTTTCCTTTTCTAGACAGATGAAATCCTAGAATTTGATCCAAAATTGTGCGAGCTGGGTCAATACTCAATTGATTACTTTGCAACTGTTCGTTTTTCAAACTAGCTCCATACAATGCTTTGAACCAGGGTTTAAATGCTTTGGATACTTGTGTTTGAGCGGTGTATTGTTGGTTCCAAAAATCAGAAGACAGGTAACCTTGGGCATTCAAATAACTTGAATCAAGGTAATTGAGAAAGCCTTGCTGATAATCAAAACTCGTTCGTGTTTGCCAACTATTTTTAGTGAATTGATGCTGAATTGCAGTAGTAAATCCATTTCCAGTTAGTCGTTGATCTGCAGTTTCATTGTAAAAAACGACAGCACCTGGCAATCCTTTATCATATTTCGAACCATTGATTTGTAGTGAAAATGTATGTCGGTTGTTTAGCTTATAAATCAATGATAGAGTTCCAAATAGATCTTGTAAATCGCCATTTTTTCGGCTTGTTTTTACGCGTGTATTGGCATTCCAATATTCAAAAGGATAATTTCCTTCAAACTGTCTATACTTTCCTGAAATACTAGCTTTCCATTTGTTTTTTTGAAAAAGCGCCATCACATTTCCACTGTAGGATTGAAAAGATCCTCCTTGTAATCCAATTCCTAACTGATTGGAATCGAGGTCTTTCCAAGTGTGTTTTGTCACCATAGAAACCAAACAGCCAGCTAATTTTGCACTCACTGGATAATCGACACTTGTGGCGGCCATGTTAATGATTTCCAATTTTTGTAAAAAATCAGCGGGAATTTGTCCCAAATCATTCATTCCGCTTTGTGTCGTAGAAAAAATCATGTAATCAGAAACCACAGTGGTGTGTCCTGCGCCTAAACTTCTGAAATTGGCTGTTTTCATTCCTCCAACTCCTCCATAAGAACGCAATTGAATGCCAGGAAATAAAGTCATTAATTGTCCAACGTCACTGGGAAGTTTAGAGCTGATTCGTTTTGTTTCAATCTTGCTTCCTTGAACTGAAGCTTCATTACTGGAGCGTACGATGATTTCGTCAATAGTTTCCTCAGAGCCTTGGGCTGTTACACCCAAGACTTTGAAGATTGCTAGTATAACGAGCAAACTATGACGAAACTGTTTGATAGTTAGAGGTATTAGTTTTTGATGATCGATTTTCGGGCGATTCCTTCAGAAGTTTCAATTTCTAGAATATAGGAACCTGCTTTCCATTCCGAACAGTTGATTGTTTGTTGTCCAGTTGTTGAAAAGGAAGTCATCACTTGACCGTATGCATTGAATACTCGAACAAATCCTTCACGACTTTCAACTGTA
Source organism: Fluviicola sp. (assembly GCA_020849495.1). Lineage (GTDB taxonomy): Bacteria > Bacteroidota > Bacteroidia > Flavobacteriales_D > Crocinitomicaceae > Fluviicola. The sequence goes on along the minus strand of JADLGD010000023.1, from coordinate 36,876 downwards.
AATTCCGAAGTACTTGGATTTGGATAAACAAGAATGGATGCTGCAATTTCTTCATTCAATCCAAGTGTTCCATATACCAAATTGTCCAAAGCGAAATAGGCGGGAGTGTTCATTCCTGCATTTCCGACATCACTAGATTCCAAGGTGAATTCTAAATAGCGAACACTTCCTAAAGCTGATAGATCAACTGTTTCCCAAGTATCCACAATGTAATCTTGAGTTGAATCTGCAAAACGATAATCAGCTAAATAGAAAATTACAGTATCAGTTACAGCACTATTTGCATCACGACCTACAATCAATAAACGAAACCAATCTTCACCATTTGTTCCATCAACATCACCATTCGCATCCAAGGTAGAACCAAACTGTTTTCCATAAGAATCACCGTTTAACATGGAAAGTGCCGCATACGTTGTGTTGGTGAGATCAATTGAATTGACAAGAACAGCAGCATTGAAATCGATATTCCCTCCATAATTCACTGCATAGTTCGCTGAACTGGAACCTGTGCCTGTAAATGCGCTAAAATCATTGGTATAACCAGCTGTTGTGATATCAGTGGAATTGGAATAAATGAATCCACCCGACCAATAATCCCAATCAAAATTGTAGCTGTTTTCAAAGTAAACACCACCCGATGTAAATCCGAGAGTACTGTCTGAACCGTCCCAATAAGAATTTGGAGTTAAAGTTAAGTCATCAAAAGTGACCGTGTTTTGTGCGTTCGCAAACGCGGCAGCGAACAAAGCTGCGCTAAGTAACATTTTTTTCATTGCTAAATGCAGTTTTAATGTAATTATTAAACATAAAAGCAAATGAAAAAATCAGAATAGAGAAACAAGTCTAGGAATACGCGTCTTCCCAAAATTGAAACCGACTTTAATCTGAAGTCTTCATTCAAAAGCTTGAGGCAGGTATTCTGACTTCTCTCCGTTTACTTCGCCTTCCCATCAGTCAATAGACCAACAGTGGCATTCGTGAAGCAACGTTTAACAAGAGTTACAGCTGCAGATACAGTCCCGGATTTTCACCGGATTCCCTTTTAATTTCGATCGATAAAACGATTCAAAAACCAAAAACCGGAACAAAGATAAACATTAATTTAAGGTCAAAGAGGATTTTAATTGAAATAGTGAAACGATTCATCCATACGCTACTGTTGAAAAGTAATGATTGTTGATTGGAAAAAAAGATTATTTTTGCAACGCTTTAAAATTACATCGATGTCAAATTCTACAGGTTTAAATAACTTTAAGAAACAGTTTCAAGAAAACAAACAGTTGAAAAACATTACAATTGCAGTAAGTGTTGTAATCCTTCTTGCTGTTGGTTATATCCTTTACAAACAATTTGTTTGGGGTCCAGACAATGAAAAATCTAAATCTTCTTATTACAAAGGCTTGAATTTAGCTGCAAAAGATTCTACAGATGCTGCTATCGCTGAATTAGAAGGTGTTGTGAAAAAATACGATGGTAAAGTAGGAGGTGAAATCGCTGAGTTTACTTTAGCTCGTCAATACATGGCTAAAGGGAATTTCAAAAAAGCATTGACTTTATTAGAAGGTGTTGATTTGAATGATACTTACGGTCCTATTTATACTTTAGGTCTTCAAGGTGATTGCCAATCTGAATTAGGTAAATTATCTGATGCACTAAGCTTATATGAAGAAGCTGCTAAATTAAACGAGAACGAAAACACTTCTCCAATGTATATGTTTAAAGCAGCATTGGTAGCAGAAGAGTTGAAAGATTTCGAGAAAGCAACAGCGTTGTATGAAGGTATCCGTGATAACTACACTACTTTCGCTCAACAAAAAGCAATCGATAAATACATTGCTAGAGTATCAAACAAAAAAGTAAAATAAAGTGGCTACAAGTTTAAAAAACTTATCTGCTTACGATAAACATACTATTCCAAACGGTGCCGATTTTAGAATCGGCATTGTTGTTTCTGAATGGAACGATCATATCACAAGTAAGCTATTAGAAGGTGCAATCCAAACCTTATTGGAAAATGGAGTGCCAGAAGAACAAATTGAAATCTCTCGTGTTCCTGGAGCATTTGAGTTGCCTTTAGGTGCTCAATGGTTGGCAAAAGACCTTTCCATTGATGGCGTTATAGCGATCGGTGTGGTAATCCAAGGTGAAACACGTCATTTTGATTTCGTTTGTAGTGGAACTACTCAAGGAATCATGGATGTAAATCTAAAATTCGACAAGCCCGTTTCGTTTTGTTTGTTAACAGATAACACTGAGCAACAATCCATCGATCGAGCAGGAGGGAAACATGGTAACAAAGGTGTGGAAGCTGCTGTAACTGTTTTGAAGATGATTCAATTGAAACGTACTTTTTAATATTTATTCGAATGACACTTATCAAATCCATTTCAGGAATTCGCGGTACGATTGGTGGAAACCCAGGTGATGCGCTGACTCCAATTGATGCTGTTCAATTTGCGGCTGCTTACGGTACTTGGTTGAAAAATCGATTTCCTTCAACAAAATTGACTGTTGTTGTAGGACGTGATGCGCGCCTTTCTGGTGAAATGATTGCTTCTTTAGTAATCAATACTTTAGTAGGACTTGGAATTGATGTGATCAATTTAGGTTTGTCTACAACTCCAACGGTTGAAGTTGCTGTACCTTATCACAAAGCGCAAGGAGGAATTATTCTAACGGCTTCTCATAATCCCAAACAATGGAATGCGTTGAAATTGTTGAATGAGAAAGGTGAGTTTATTTCCGGTGCTGAAGGTGAAGATTTAATGCGCATCGCTGATGCAGGAGCTTTCTCCTTTGCTGAAGTTGATGATTTGGGTAAAGTAACAGAAGATAAAGATGCCATTGATCGACATATACAGTCTATCTTGGAATTGGATGATGTAGATGTCAATGCAATCAAAGCTGCAAATTTCAAAGTAGTGGTTGATGCAGTAAATTCTACAGGAGGAATTGTCGTTCCAGCGATGTTAAAAGCTTTGGGAGTTGAACAAGTTGTTGAATTGTATTGCGAACCAACTGGACATTTTCCCCACAATCCGGAACCTTTACCTGAGCATTTAACAGAACTTTCTTCGAAAGTAAAAGCATCCAATGCACATTTAGGAATCACAGTAGATCCAGATGTGGACCGATTAGCTTTAGTGAATGAAGATGGAAGTATGTTTGGTGAAGAATACACTTTAGTAGCTGTTGCAGAATACATCTTGTCAAGAAGAAAAGGAGCTACGGTTTCCAATTTAAGTTCTACAAGAGCGTTGCGTGATATCACTGAAGAAGTAGGATGCACTTATGCAGCTGCTGCTGTAGGTGAAGTCAATGTGGTTGAAAAAATGAAAGCTGTAAATGCTGTCATTGGTGGTGAAGGAAATGGTGGAATCATTTATCCTGAATTGCATTATGGACGTGATTCTTTGGTTGGGATTGCTTTGTTTTTGACCCATTTAGCCAATAAGAAAATGAGTATGACTGCTTTGCGTGCTTCGTATCCAAATTACGAGATGGCAAAGAAGAAAATAGAATTGACACCAGGTATCAATGTGGATGGAATCCTTGCTACGATGGCAAAAAACTATGAACAGGAAGAAGTAGATACTACAGACGGTGTAAAAATTTACATTGGAAAAGAATGGGTGCATTTACGTAAAAGTAATACGGAACCAATCATTCGAGTGTACACCGAAAGTAAAGATTTACAAGCAGCAAATGAATTGGCTGATAGAATTATTTTAGAAATTAAAGCGCTGATTTAAAAGTGTTTTAGATGTTTTAAGCCAACTTTTAGTTGGCTTTTTTTATTTCAAGTTGAACCAAATGCCCATCAAATAGTACTGTGGCAAAAATCCTTAGTTATGAAAAAAATAGTTGGTCTAATAGGAATGTTGGTAGTTACTTTATCCTCTTTTGCGATAGATAAAGACATTATCAAATCTACCATCTCTGATGTAACCGTGTACACGCAAGGTGCACAAGTATATCGAAAAGCAAATTTCTCTGTCAATCCTGGAATTACACAATTGATCATTGAAGGTGTTTCGCCGAACATCGATCCCAGAAGTTTACAAGTAAAAGCTTTTGGAAATGTGGTGTTGATCGATTCCAAATACGATACGTATTATCCGCAACCTGTGAAACAAGATTTGAATGGTTTACCACTTAAAATCCGCAAAGACATTGATGTATTGCAAGATTCATTGGATATGGTGAATTACGACATCAGAGAAATTCAAGATGAAATCGATGTATTGAATAAAAGTAAATCCATTTTGGAAAACAATGGAGCTGTTCGCGGTCAAGGAAAAGTGAATGATTCCATTCAGTTGTTGAAACAAGCCATGGATTACTATCAAGTAAAAATGAATGAAATCAATAAAAAACTACAAGCGCTTTCAAAAAGAAGAAAAGAAAAAGAACGCAAATTGACGCGTATGAATGAGCGCATGCAAGATTTGTTGAATTATCAATCTTCAAACACACCTAACGAACCAAAAGGTCCTATCCACCGCATTGTGATAACTATTCAAGCAAAAGAAATTGCGACGGGCAAAGTGAATGTTTCTTACTTAGTTTCAGGTGCTTCTTGGGTTCCAACGTATGATTTACGTGCAGACATTACTTCAGGTAAAGTGAATTTGACTTACAAAGCAATGATTTCTCAAAATACAGGTGAAAAATGGGAAGATGTAAAATTGACTTTGTCTACGAATGATCCTTATCAAAATAAAACGAAACCCGATTTGCATCCTTGGTATGTAGATTACTACAACTTGTATAATAATAACATTCACGGGCGTTTAAATTCTTATGGGTACAACAATGCTCCAACAGCACCAGCATCTACTACGGAGAAAGAAGCTTTAGAAGATATGGGAGGTTTAGGCGAAGCGCTAACACCTGAAAGTTTCACAACCATGATTGATCGCGTCATTTCAGCTGAATACAAAATAGATTTACCTTATACGATTGATCCTGATGGTGAAAGTCATTTGGTTTTGGTTCGCAATTCTGACTTAAGTGCAACTTATAAATACTACACAGTTCCTAAAATGGATCCAGGAGTATTCTTAATGGCTGAAATTTTAAAATTAGATGAATTGCAACTCGTTCCTGCATCAGCAAATATCTTCTTTGACGGAACTTATATGGGAGAAACATATTTAGATCCAACAAGCATGAATGACACCTTGCGTTTGAGTTTAGGGAAAGATCCAAACATTTTAGTGAAACGCATTTTATTGAAAAAAGAAATGAAAGAACGTATTATCGACAAGGATAAAGAACGAACGTTTGCCTACGAAATTTCAATCAAAAATTTAAAAGGAACTGGAATTGAGTTGGTTATTGAAGATCAAATTCCTGTAACCACCAATGCAGAAATCGTTATAGAACCGGTTTCGTTGGATAAAGCGGAGTACGATAAAACGTCTGGAAAGCTGATTTGGAGAGTGAATCTAGCTGCAAAAGACGCGAAGAAGATCACTTATTCGTATAAAGTGAAACATCCAAAAGACCAGAATGTCATCCTTCAATAATTGTTTTGTAATGTGATGTTGAAGCTCCCAGTTTGCCGGCTGGGAGTTTTTTTATGGATACTAAAAACGGGTAATATTGCAATATTACCCGACTCATAGTATTTATGTAAGAAGTTGATGATGCTTAAAAATCAATCACTTCCAACGAATTGCGATGCATTCTGATTTTTCCATTGTTTTCCAATTGCTTCAATAAACGTGAAATGACAACTCTTGAAGAATTCAATTCATCAGCAATTTCATTGTGCGTGATATTTAATTCGGTATTGGAAGTAATTTTCACTTTGTCAACCAAATAGTTCCACAAACGTTCATCTAGTTTTTTGAAAGCTAATGAATCTACTGCTGTTAGCAATTCGTTCATACGACTATTGTAAGAATCTAGAACAAACGAACGCCAAGAACGGTACTGTACAATCCATTCTTCCATTTTTTCTGTGGGAACGACAATCATGATTGCATCTTCTTCAACAACGGCTCTAATCTGACTGGAAGAACTGCGAATACAACAAGTCAAGGTCATTGCACAAGTGTCACCACTTTCGATATAATACAACAATATTTCATCACCCTTTTCATCTTCTCGCATAATTTTGAGAGAACCTTTCAATAATAAAGGCATTCCTGGGATGGCTTGTCCTACATCAATGAATGTGGATTGAGAAGGAACATTGTACCAAGTTCCAAACTTATCTATCTCAGCAATAAGAGCGGGTTCAAAAATGTATCCGAATGCTTCAGTGAGCTGATCGATGCTGTTCAATGGCTTCTTTGTCATAATGATAAAATAGATTTGCCCAAATTATCTTAGATAATGCATAAGATAATGGTGCAAGTACTAAAGTAACAAATATTACAATGGCGATTTGAGCATAAGTACCAATCCAAGGAAAAAATAAGTTGAAAGAAACCCAAAGTGTAACAAATTGTGCTACTCCTAAAGCGTAAGATACATACATTGCGCCATAGAAAAAACCAGGTTCTTTCTCATATTTCAACCCACAACTTGGACAATGTTCGATTATATTCCCCGCATTTTTCAAATCATAAGGATGTGATTGAAAAAATTGACCTTCCTGACATCTTGGACATGTAAAGGTGCGAATACTGTAAAGTCTACTGCCTTTGCCTAACATACAATGAGTGTTTTGAGCTACAAATCTACGACTCTACCTTTTCTTAAAAAGTGACTTTTGTTACGTTTTGAAACTTTTTTCAAAAAAAAAGAAAAATAAAATGAAACCTTTTGAAAGTATCCCCGTTAAAGAATGCAACGGATCAATTATTAACATCTACAGGTTAAGAGAAAGGGACTGCTAGTCGAAAGATTGGCGGTCTTTTTCTTTTTATTTGAGTTTGGTTTTTAAGAACTGGAAAATAGAACATGGAAAAAGTAGACGTGATTGTTGTGGGTGCTGGTGCCGCTGGTTGTTTTGGAGCAATTCATGCCGCTGAGAATCATCCGTCTGCTAAAATCATCATTCTAGAAAAGTCAAACAAAGTGCTTTCTAAAGTCAAAATTTCTGGTGGAGGACGCTGTAACGTTACAAATGTTATTTCCGACCCCGTTGAATTGAGTAAAAATTACCCTAGAGGAGAACGTTTTCTGAAAAAAGCCTTTTATTCGTTTTCAAGTGCAGATATGAAGCATTGGCTTGAAGCAAAAGGTGTCAAATTGCGACTTTATCCAGATGGTTGTTACTTTCCTGAAACAAATGATTCTCAAACCATCATTGATTGTTTCACAACCCAAATGAAGCGTTTTCACATTGAAACACACTTGCACCAAAAGGTGGTAAAGATCACACCTTGTGAAAACAATCATTGGTTAGTTGAAACCGATTCCAATCAATACATTGCAAAAGCGGTATTGTTTACCGTTGGTGGACAACCAAAAATTACTGGGTTTGAAGCATTGAATTCGTTGAATTTAAAGATTATTGATCCTCTGCCTTCGCTTTTCACCTTTAATATGCCCAATGAATCGATCAAAGAATTGATGGGAATTGTAACGGAACATGCTAGTGTGAAAATTGCTGGCGAGAAATGGAGTAGTAGTGGACCTTTATTGATTACACATTGGGGTATGAGTGGCCCAGCTATATTGAAATGTTCTGCATTTGGAGCACGTATTTTAGCTGAAAAAGGATACAATGCTACCGTTTTAGTGAACTGGACAGGTGATTTGAAAGCGGAGGCTTGTTTAAGAGTCATCCAAGAGCAAAGTTCATCCAATAAATTAGTCGTAAATGCACCATTATTTGGGTTGAAATCGCGTTTATGGGAATTTCTTCTGCTCAAAATTGGTTTCTCAACTCAATTACGTTGGTCGGATTTAGGTCCAAAACAAGCCAATCGTTTAGCAGAATTGTTGGTCAACGATGCATACAAAATGGAAGGTAAAACAACCTTTAAAGAAGAGTTCGTCACAGCTGGTGGAGTTGATTTAAGTGAAATTGATGTAAAAACGATGCAAGCGAAGAATTATCCTGGTTTATTTTTTGCTGGAGAAGCAATGGATATAGATGGGATTACAGGTGGATTTAATTTTCAAGCTGCTTGGACAACTTCTTCTATTGCTGGTAAAAATTGTTTGACTTAAAATATCTGAAGATGAAATCACTGATGCTATTTATCTCAATGATTACTTTAATAATCAGTAGTTTATCCTGTTCTTTAAAGAAAGAGCAGGTTTATTTTTCAATGGTTACTTTAACTGAGATACAGCAGTCATCTAGTAACGAGCGTTTAACAGGAACTGTTGAATTGACAGATGAATGTGGTCCTGTCGTTCGTGTAATTCAAGGAGATGTAGAACGAAGTTTCATGGTTCAAGGATTGAAAAAGCGTTTCCAAAAAGATGGAATCAAAATAAGATTTAACTACGTTGTGTCTATTATGAAAAGCTCAAAGGAATGTTCATCTTATATTCCAATTATTGTATCAAAAGTGAAGCGCGTTTTTTAAAGGTGAACCATCAAATGTTTGTATAAATCTATCATGGATTGAATATCGCTTTTAAAGACTTTTTCATCTGGAGTATGCACATTGTCTTCAGGTGCACCTATAAAACACCAATCAATGGGTAAATCAGATTTTTGGATGACAGAACCATCACTTCCTCCTGCAGATTCCACTTCTAGTTGAAAAGGAATTTTAGTTATGGAAGCTAATTGGATAATACGATTTAAGTAACTTCTTCTTGGTAACATACTGTCACGCATGGATATTGCAACTCCGCCATTATGAACCACACCAGTAGTAACCCAAGTTATATCCGCAATCAAAGCTTGATCAACGCCAAAATGTTCTAACAAATAGTTTGCGCAATTTCCAACGGTATTGCCTCCATGTTCTTCATAAGTAGAAAAAACAATCGCTCCATCTGTAAGCGTTTCTGCGATTTGTAAGGCAACAAAAACCCCTAAGCGATTATCCATGTAGGGAGATTGGATGTATTCTTCCGTTTCTCTAAAATTGGGTTTGAAAGAAAGCAAGGTGCCACGATCCAATTCTTTTTCTGAAACATATTGAATACTGTTGCTTCCATCTTCGTTTTCTATGACCATTAATTCAACTTCTACATCGCCTGAACTGTCTTTTCCAACTAAATGAGTGCCATCAATGTGTTTTGGTCCGCCCACTCGGATCAATTCTTTGTGGTAACCAGTTGAATAACCAATGGTATCAATATGTGCATAAATCGCTGTGCGTGGTTTGCCAAATACAAGCATCAAGGTATCTTGAAAGCCTTTTCCTTCAATGATTTGGGGTTGATTCACCCACTTCTCTTTGTTTTGCTCAACGTATTCTTTTATGAATGCTTTGATATTACTTTCATCACTTGCTACGCCTTGAACGGCAATTAATTGTTCTAATAAGGCTTTATTCGCTAATTCCATGTTCTATGACTTTAATGTTGTCTAAATCCTTTAGTTTTTCAAGGATGGATGATTGTGAGAGTGGCATGATGAATTTCAAAACACACGTTAATTCAAATTGTTGATCGGTTATTTTACAACTGGCTTGTTTCATAATGCTCATGACAGCTGGCATCAAGTTGTAATCGAAATGCAGTTCAATGCTGTATTGATCTTCTTGTTCAATAATTGTTGCATTTTCCAATGCTTCTTTTGCAGCCGTTTTGTAAGCGTTGATCAAACCACCAACACCTAAGTTGGTACCACCGTAATAACGAACAACTGCAATTAGTACATTTGTCACGTCGAATGATAATAGCTGTCCAAGAATTGGTGGGCCAGCAGAATTGGAAGGTTCACCATCGTCACTTGAGCGGTATTTCTTCTTGTCGCTTCCAAAACGAAAAGCGGAACAGACATGAACTGCTTGAAAATGTTCTTTGCGTAATTGTTGGATGATTTTTTTTGCATCCTCTTCATTCGTGCAAGGATGTGCAAATGCCAAGAACTTGGATCCCTTTTCTTTGTAGAATCCTTCACTCATAGCTGCTATTGTGAGGTATGTTGTTCCTGTTTGTTGCATTTAAATGCAAAGCTAGGAAAGTGTCCTTCGTTTGAAACGAAGCTGCAGTTGTTTTATCAAACCAACAATGTTGAATAAAAAAAAATCCCGAACAACTGTCCGGGATTTGTTATTTATTGAATGGTCAATTTCTTTTCTAAATCTTCCAAATAAACTCTGAATTGTTTATCCGTTTCAGATAGATTCATCACTGTTCTACAAGCGTGAAGTACCGTAGCGTGGTCTTTTCCTCCGCAATGTGCTCCAATACTTGCCAAAGATGATTTGGTCATTTTCTTAGAGAAATACATGGAAATCTGACGAGCTTGTACTACTTCACGTTTACGTGTTTTCGATTTCAACATTTCGATAGGAAGGTCGAAATAATCGCAAACCACTTTTTGAATGTAGTCGATAGAGACCTCACGAGCTGTGTTTTTCACAAACTTGTCGATCATTTGTTTCGCTAATTCCAATGTGATTGCTTTCTTGTTCAATGACGCTTGAGCTAACAATGAGGTCATTGCACCTTCCATTTCACGGATGTTTGTGTTGATGCTGTATGCTAGGTATTCTACTACTTCTCTTGGAAGTTCGATACCGTTTCCATACATTTTTTTCTCCATGATAGCAATACGCGTCTCTAGATCTGGAGTTGACAAATCTGCCGATAATCCCCATTTGAAACGAGACAATAAACGTTGCTCCATTCCTTGCATTTCTACTGGTGGTTTATCAGATGTCAAAATAATCTGTTTGCCATTTTGGTGCAAGTGATTGAAAATATGGAAGAATACATCTTGTGTTTTTTCTTTTCCAGAGAAGAATTGTACATCATCAATGATCAATACATCGATCATTTGATAGAAATGAATGAAATCATTTGTTGTACCATTTCGAACTGCATCGATGAATTGATGTGCAAATTTCTCAGAGCTAACGTAAAGAACCGTTTTGTTTGGACTTTGGTTTTTAACACCGATTCCAATTGCATGTGCCAAATGCGTTTTTCCTAAACCAACTCCACCGTAAATCAATAATGGATTAAAAGCAGTTCCACCTGGCTTGTTCGCTACAGCATATCCAGCGGAACGAGCAAGTCTATTGCAATCACCTTCTACAAAATTTTCAAAAGAATACGAAGGATTCAAATTAGAATCAACGTTCACTTTTTTCAATCCTGGAATGATGAAAGGATTTTTAATCGGGTTATCACTGATGTTAATAGGCATATTAACAGGAGCGTTTTTAACAGCTTTTTTATTCGATGCTGGTAACTTAACGGTGTATGGATTAGAATTGTTAGCGGAATTTTCCATTACAATACTATATTCCAACTGTCCTTCAGCTCCAATTTCTTTTTTAATTACCTTTTTCAATAAAGTAATATAATGTTCTTCTAACCACTCGTAAAAGAAGTGAGAAGGTACTTGAATTGTAAGAACGAAATTATCCAATTTAACTGGGACAATTGGTTCAAACCAAGTTTTATAAGCTTGAAGAGGTAAATTATCCTTAATTACTTTGAGACAAGAACTCCAAATAGCGTCATGATTGGCACTCATTTAGCAGATTGTTTTATTTGTTAATATGGTTTGTTAATAATTTTTTTAGCTCGTAACCACCTCAAAAAGCGATTAAATGCCCCTTGAAATTTGGTTGAGACAAATATTTACATAAAAAAGTGAAAAAAAAAGTTCAAAAGGGGTTGATTATTTGAAAAGTTTTGCTTTGGGTTAAAGCTTAGCTTCAATACAAAAATCACATCCTGTTTACTATAACGTTTTTTTCGATGAATTATGTTAAATTTCTGATTAATGGTGAAAAAATATCGAACAACCAGAATTTTATCTATTGCTCGAAAGTACGAATTAATACGTAAATTGCGCTAAATTTTCACGTCTTTCTTAAATCTAATTTTGATATACATGAAATGTAGTTTTCAACATGCTGTAACAGTTAGGGTTCGCTATGGAGAAACCGATCAAATGGGTTATTGTTATTACGGTAATTACGCATCGTATTTTGAAGTTGGAAGGGTGGAAGCAATGCGTTCTCTTGGAATGAGCTACCGCCAATTAGAAGAAGAAGGCGTCATGTTGCCTGTGAGCCATTTTGAAGTGGATTACTACAAACCTGCTTTGTATGATGATGCTCTAGAGGTGACAACTTCGATTACAGAATTAAAAGGCCCACGTTTATTTTTTGAATATACGATTCACAATGAAAAAGGGGATAAGTTGTGTTTTGGGAAAACGACTTTGGTGTTTGTGTCAAAAGAGACCATGCGACCAATTTCTCCTCCAACCAACTTTGTAGAATTAATCGAAAAATTTCAATATGCTTGAATCAACTTATTTTCAATTGCAGTTTCCATCTGCTGATCAAAAAAAGCAATGGATTAGTAAAAGAGAAGGTGAAACTCGTATTGGACAAGAATTGTTGTTTCGTCAAAATGATTCGGATTGGAAGCAAAGTAAATTTCATATTCTAGGCATTTGCGAGGATATTGGTCCGCAAGTAAACGGTGGTTTTTCTGGTGCTAGAAATGCTTTCCCTGCATTTATTCCGCGATTTTGTGGAATGCAATCGAATGAATTCTTAAACGGAAAATTGATTTGTATACATGGCTTAATCGCCCCTGTAATTGAGAATTGTCCTGTTTCAAGTGAGGCTGTTCAAGATTTAGATACATTGATTTCTGCATGGGCAGGAGAAATACATGCAAATGGCGGAATACCAATAGTTATTGGTGGTGGACATAATAATGCGTTTGGATTGATCAAAGGTGTAGCTAAAAAAAACAATGGCCCCATTGATGTCGTGAATTTGGATCCACATGCTGATACCCGCGCTTTGGAAGGTAGACATTCTGGAAATCCCTTTTCCTATGCATTTGAAGAAGGGCTTTTAAGAAATTATTCGGTGTTGGGTTTGCATGAATCGTATAACAATCAGTACATTTTGGATGTTCTCAAAAAAATGAAGGCAACAACTGCATTTTTTGAATCTTGGATTGATGAACCAAAGCAATTTAATCTAGATATTGATCGAATTATTCAGCAACAACAACATCAGCTTACTGGCTTAGAATTGGATATGGATGCTATTATCGGAATGCCTTCCAGTGCTTTTACACCAAGTGGAGTTACGCTTGAACAAGCAAGGTATTACATTCGGAAAATGAGTAGCAATCTTCCAATTGCTTATCTTCATTTGCCAGAGGCTGCTCCACAAAATGACCTTGAAAACAAAATAGTGGGCAAATCATTGAGTTATCTGGTGTCTGATTTTATTAAATTTCAATCCAACTTTCTGAAAATAATACTATCTTAAGTGCATGAACGGATTTTGGACATATTGTAAAAGCGCTTGGTTCAATCTCCGTTATTTTTTTCCAATTACTTTATTGATTTACCATCTCAAACACAATTTAGTTGGTTTGTTGTATTGGGTCTTTTTCTTTTTAATCATTACCGATTCAATTGGAAGAGGTTTTGGAATTTCCTTTTTGTTCCTTTCTCCTGAATACGGTGGCACCATCAATTTATGGTCGTTTCTATTCATTGGTTTTTCGTTTGGTGGATTGACAATGGCTTTTCATTCTTATTCATATCAGCGATTGGCGACTTATTTTCCGTTTTTAGCAATGGTGAACAAGCCATTTGTAAAGTTTTGTGTAAATAATAGTACCATTCCATTGGTGTTTTCTATCGTTTATTTAACCGAAATGTGGCAATTTCAGCGCGAACAAGAATTTGCTTCAACGAATGAGTTGCTGACTTATATTTTAGGGTATGTTTTGGGCTTTGCTTTATACATTGGTATTTCATTGTTGTATTTCTTTCCGATCAACAAAAACATCTATGATTTAGGGAAACTAAAGGATTTGCCATCTGTGAGAAAAACACGCTGGGAACGTTTTTCAAGAGGGCGCAATTTGAAATGGAGAGCTGAACACCAACATCATTTGTATTGGTATTTAGGTCGAAGAATGAAGATTCAACAATGTCGTTCAACGAAACATTACCAGCCAGCTTTGTTGCAATCAGTGTTTGAGCAAAATAAAATATCTACTTCATTTTTTGAAATCGCCACCATCATCGCTTTTGTTTTGTTGGGTTTATTTGGAGGCGGCGCTGCTTTTGATGTGCCTGCAGCTATGAGTATCGTGCTTTTATTGACCATTTTATTAATGGTTTTTAGCGCGATTTTGTCTTGGTTTAAATTCTGGACATACCCACTTTTGTTGGTGGTTTTTCTGCTCATTGATGCACTTTCTGTCAAGTATGGATTGTTTGGATTTGAAACCCATGCCTACGGTTTTACCTACAAGCAACGAGTTGCATACAATATGGAGGTTTTGGATTCCTTGTCTCGTGATACTTTAAAGCAGCAGGCGGATTTAGAGCGTTATCATTCCTTATTGACCAACTGGAAACAGCGGACAAAAAACGAAAAACCACTTTTGGTGATTGTGAATACCTCTGGAGGTGGAAGTAGAAGTGCGGCTTGGGTGTTTGATGTGTTGCGTTTGTGTGATTCAATCACAAAAGGTCAATCGACAAAGCACATAGCATTAATTACAGGTGCGTCAGGAGGAATGGTGGGGGCAAGTTATTTTCGTTCTTTGAAATTAGCAGGAAAAGATGTCAATCAACCGCAATACTACGAAGCAATCTCAAGTGATTTATTGAATCGGATGTCGTTTGCTGCTTCAACCAATGATTTGTTTTTCAGGTATCAATCTGCCATGCATGGAGTAGGGAATTACTCCTATGATCGAGGAATGGCTTTTGAAAACGATTTAAATGAAAAAACAGGTGGAATTTTGAATCAATCGATGAGTTACTATTCTGTACCTGAGCAAAAAGGATTGGTACCTGTTATGATTTTTGCTCCTGCAATTGTCAATGATGGAAGAAGGTTGCTATTGGCGAGTCAGTCCTTGAGTTTTATGCAATGTGAAGAGTCGACAACAGGTTTAGAGAAATCCTACGAACATGTGGATGGGTTTTCATTGTTTGGAAAGGCTCAAATGGATCGCTTACGTTTGACTTCGGTGTTGCGAATGAATTCAACTTTTCCGTACGTCTTGCCGATGACGACTTTACCTACAAGTCCAAAAATTCAGGTAATGGATGCCGGAGCGAGGGATAATTTTGGAGCGAAAACAACTATTCAGTGGTTGCAATCGATGGAAGATTGGATTTCAAAAGAAACTTCCGGTGTGTTGATGGTTCAAATCAGAGATACTAAAAAAGTAATTTTAAAAGACCGTACGAAATCATTGTCATTTTTGGATAAATTCATTGAGCCATTGATGAGTAATATCTCCAACTTTCCAGAAACGCAAGATTTTGATCAAGATCAATTGTTGTTGGCTTACGCGAAACATTTACCTTATCGCTTTGAAATCGCTACGTTTAATTTGAGAACAGAACCAACTGACCGTATCAGTTTGTCTTGGCATTTAACCCAGAAAGAACGCGAGTTGATCCGCAAGTCAATGAAACGGCCAAGTAATCAGGCTGCTTTGAATCGCTTGGTGCAATTGATGCAACTTCACAGCTAGTTTTTACCTCCCAGTTTTTTAATTAGAAAGTAGATTCCAACTGCGAAATGCGCGATGAGTACTACGATAATGATGAGAACTGTATTGCTCATAGAATTGTTTTCTCAAAGTTAAGTATCCAATTAGATGGCTGCGTTACCTAAGTAACATTCAGTCGTGATCCCATTTTCTTTTGGAGCTTCCTGGTGTAGTGTAGCATTTCCAATTGTTTTGTTCGGCTAACTTCAACAAGCGTTTCCGGAGTTTTCTTGGGTAGAAGTTTTTTCGTGCCATTTGTTGTGGGATGAGATCTGGATATTGATCCCCGATTGAGAGTAAATGATAACAAGCAGCTGTGCAGCGCATGCCAAAAAAAGAGTAGGCATAAGGTGAATGATCTAGAAAATACAAAGCGCTATCTTGGATGGCTTTTTTTTGCTTCGAATCAATAGGGATTGCAATGGTCAACGTTTTTACAGAATCACATCCAAACGAACAAAGCATTTGTTTTCTATACGATTGTGCCCAAGTTCCACGTTCGTTCGCTTTTCCAAATGCCCTCACTTTTCCTCCAGGATTGAAATGAAACACACTGTCTTTTCCTGCTTCTAAACCAACATGTCCACCAAGTTTACCTCCAAACCATTTTGATTCTTCTTTTGATAAAGGTTTTGAGCCGTAAACAAAATGAACGTAAATGCTGTCTGATTGAGCGTAAATCAATGAAGTTGAAAATGTAAAAAATAGGATGGTGAATGTTTTCATAAAGGTAATTTAATGTTTCGAGGTAAAAGTTTGTCCGTCTTTCATCTGATTTGTAGTATTCATTGATTGAAATGTGCACAAGCATTGTACCAAGATCATTTTTCAAAAGAATGTTTCAGAAAACCAAAAAAAAATGACAGCTTTGTTTCTATGAATCAGGTTGCTCAACATTACAAGTATAATCAGGAAGAATTACAAGTTCATAAAGACAATGAACGTTATTTTGCAGAACATTTCAAGCCTGAAAAAGAAATGCATTTAACGCATTGGTTGAATATTCATTCTTTGGCTAATAAAGAGGAGTTGACAGGATTAATGGAAAACTTGGGCTTAGATAAATTACTCCAAGAAGATGTTTTTACCAATACGAAACGACCTCGATTAGAAGAATATCCTTCATATATTTTCTTCTCAATCATTTCTGCGTTGCCTACAACTGGAGCTAAGTATGAATTGAAAAAAGAACGCATTTCTTTTATGATGGGAGATAATTTCTTGGTCTCTTTTCAGGAAAAGGTTTCAGATCACTTTCCGATTGTTCGAGATCGTTTGGAAAGTAATCGAGGTAAAATTCGTTCCAAAGGTCCTGATTTCTTGTTGTTTCGAATGTTAGAGGCAATTACTGATAATTATTCAGAGGTAGTTGATAAAATCGGACATGACATTGAGATCTTAGATAAATTGGTTTTGCGCAATCCTAAAAGTGAAGTACATAGAAGGGTGGAGTGGGAAAAAAGAAAATTGGTTGATTTGAGAAAAACAGTCATTCCTATGAAGGAGTTATTGTTGCAATTGGATCATGTTGAAAACAAGTTGATTGTTGAAGAAAATTCGCATTAT
Organism: Fluviicola sp.; assembly: GCA_020849495.1. Classification (GTDB taxonomy): domain Bacteria; phylum Bacteroidota; class Bacteroidia; order Flavobacteriales_D; family Crocinitomicaceae; genus Fluviicola. The sequence goes on along the minus strand of JADLGD010000023.1, from coordinate 19,701 downwards.
TACCACGAATTAAAGGATACATGCATGAGTTTAGTGGATGAGATTGATGCACAGAAACAAATGCTGGAAGGGATTGCCAATTTGTATTACGCGATTCAAGGTCAGCGGATGAATGAAGTGATGAAGGTATTAACGGTAACCAGTGCTATTTTCATTCCATTGACTTTTATTGTGGGGGTTTACGGGATGAATTTTGAAAACATGCCCGAATTGAAATGGAAAAACGGCTATTTCATGGCTTGGGGCATAATGATTACGATTGCTGTGGTGCTTATTTTTGTGTTTTGGAAGAGAGGTTGGTTGAGAAGACATGATTGACCCGTGATGCATTTTTCACAAGCAATTTAATTAACGCTGAATAGTTCATAACTCACTCTGAATCTAAGTAAAACAAGCGGTCGACCTGTGTATCTTTGTTTGTTGCACAGATTCTTGTTCTATGTCAGAAAATCAATACACGGAAGACAATATACGCTCGCTCGATTGGAAGGAGCATATTCGCCTGCGTCCAGGGATGTACATCGGTAAGTTGGGAGATGGCTCCGCGGCAGATGATGGTATTTACATCTTGGTGAAAGAGGTGATCGATAACTGTATCGATGAATTTGTAATGGGGAACGGAAAACGCGTCGACGTGAAAATGAAAGACGGGAAAGTTTCTGTTCGTGATTACGGACGCGGAATACCATTGGGAAAAGTTGTGGAAGTAGTTTCCAAAATGAATACCGGTGGAAAATACGATTCCAAAGCATTTAAGAAATCAGTTGGTTTGAATGGAGTAGGTACCAAGGCAGTGAATGCTTTGAGTGAATACTTCATGGTGTATTCGGTGCGTGAGGGGGAGAAAAAACAAGCAACTTTCTGTCGCGGTGAATTGGTGGAGGAATTTCCAATTGAAAAAACAACGGAAGCAAATGGAACCTATGTGGAATTCATTGCAGACGATACGATCTTTAAAAAATTCAGTTTCAGAACACCTTATTTGGTGAAAATGTTCTGGAATTACTGTTACTTGAATCGTGGATTGGCGATTTATTACAACGGGGAGAAGTATCAATCAAAAGACGGTTTAAAGGATTTATTGGAAGACAACATGGATGGAGATCCTTTGTACCCAATTATCCATTTAGAGGATGAAGATATTGAAGTAGCATTTACACACGGGAAAACGTATGGTGAAGATTATTATTCGTTTGTAAATGGTCAACATACAACTCAGGGTGGTACACATCAAAGTGCTTTCCGAGAATCCATCGCGAAAGTAATTCGTGATTTCTATAAAAAAGATTACGACGCTTCAGATATTCGCCAATCGATTGTAGCTGCAATTGCAGTGAAGGTGATTGAACCAGTGTTTGAATCGCAAACCAAAACCAAGTTAGGTTCGCAAGAAATTGAACCAGGAGGAAAATCGATGCGTGCATTTATCAATGATTTCTTGAAAGAGAAGTTGGATAATTACTTGCACCGTCACCCAGATGTAGCGGATACGCTTGAAAAGAAAATCAAACAATCGGAACGCGAACGTAAAGAACTTTCTGGAATTCGAAAATTAGCTCGTGAACGTCAGAAGAAATCTTCATTACACAATAAGAAATTGCGCGATTGCAGAACGCATTTAACGGATTTGAAAGACGATAAACGCGAGATGACAACCCTGTTCATTACCGAGGGTGATTCTGCGAGTGGATCAATTACGAAATCGCGTGATGTAAATACACAAGCCGTTTTCTCTTTGCGTGGTAAGCCGCTCAATTGTTATGGTTTGACGAAGAAAGTGGTTTACGAAAACGAAGAGTTCAATTTGATTCAAGCAGCGCTGGATATTGAAGAAGATATGGACAACTTGCGTTACAATAACATTGTGATTGCAACCGATGCCGATGTCGATGGTATGCACATTCGCTTGTTGTTATTGACGTTCTTTTTGCAATTCTTTCCTGATTTGGTGAAGCGTAACCACGTCTATGTGTTGCAAACGCCTTTGTTCCGTGTGCGCAATAAAAAGAAAACGATTTATTGTTATTCGGAAGAGGAACGACGAGCTGCGATTGCTGAGTTAGGAAAAAATCCAGAAATCACACGATTTAAAGGTTTGGGTGAGATCTCACCAGATGAATTCAAACACTTTATTGGAGATGATATCCGCTTGGAACCAGTATTGTTGACAAAAGACGCTTCGATTGAAACGATTTTGTCTTATTATATGGGGAAAAACACACCGGAGCGTCAAGAATTTATCATCGATAATCTGCGTGTAGAGAAAGATCCAGACGATATAGCTGAAAATGACATGGAAGAAGTCGAAAAGGCTTCTTAATATAGAGTTTTAGATGCAGATGATAGCCGACATAAAATTGATGTTGAATGCTGCTAGAAAGCAAGCATACCAGGCTATTAACTCTGCAATGGTTGAAGTTTATTGGAAAATTGGACAGCGTATTGTTGAAGAAGAACAAAAAGGTCAAAATAGAGCTGAATATGGAGCTCATTTATTATCGACGCTTTCGAATGAATTAACTTCAGAGTTTGGTAAAGGATTTTCTGAAAGAAATCCCAGAAATTTCAGACAATTTTATAGTTGTTTTCCTGAAGATGGAATTTGGAAGACACTGTCTGCCAAATTGAGTTGGAGTCATTATCAATTGGTTTTAAAGCTATCCGACGAAAAAGCACGCTTATTTTACTTAAAAGAAGCAAGTGAAAACATGTGGTCAGTTAGAACATTGGATCGGAATATTTCAACTCTTTATTACCAACGCTTAATAGCGACACAGAAAAAAGAAACGGAGAATGAAACGAATTTAAAACTGGACAGTTTTATAGCAGATGATTTTATCAAATCACCAACAGTTTTAGAGTTTCTAAGTCTTCCTACAGGATTGAGTTATTCTGAAAAAGAATTAGAGAATGCTTTGATTGAAAATTTACAAAAGTTCATTCTCGAATTAGGAAAAGGTTTTGCATTTGTCGAACGTCAACAACATATAAAAACCGATACAGGTGATTTTTATATCGATCTAGTGTTTTACAATTTTATCATGAAGTGTTTTGTACTGATCGAATTAAAAACGGATAAACTGACACATCAAGATATTGGACAATTAGATATGTATGTTCGAATGTATGATGATTTGAAAAAAGGATTAGATGATAATCCAACAGTTGGTATTTTGTTATGTACAGAAACGGATAGAACAATTGCTAAATATTCTGTTTTAAATGGGAGTGAGCAATTAATAGCGGCAAAATATTTACCGTATTTACCTTCTGAACAAGAATTGATTGAAGAAATTGAAAGAGAAAAATTGCGTTTTAAATTGATTAATGAAAACTAAACAATGAGTGAAGACGAAATTGGACCAATTGATCCTGAAAACGAAAACGAACAATCAGGGGATGAGCAAAATGATATGAGCCCTTTTGAGAAAAAAGCGGCTGATGAAAATATCATTCCACTCAATGGCTTGTATGAAAATTGGTTTTTGGATTATGCATCTTATGTAATCCTTGAACGTGCTGTACCATCTTTGTACGATGGTTTCAAACCTGTACAACGACGTATTCTTCATTCCATGAAAGAATTGGATGACGGGCGTTACAATAAGGTAGCTAACGTGATTGGTAACACCATGAAGTACCATCCTCACGGTGATGCTTCTATTGGAGATGCTTTGGTGCAATTGGGACAAAAGGATTTACTCATTGATTGTCAAGGAAACTGGGGGAATACACTGACTGGAGATGGAGCTGCAGCGCCACGTTACATCGAAGCACGTTTATCTAAATTTGCAAGTCATGTTGTCTTCAATCCAAAAACAACTAAATGGTTGTTGAGTTACGATGGTCGAAACAAAGAACCAGATAATCTTCCAGTAAAATTCCCGATTCTTTTAGCGCAAGGTGCAGAAGGAATTGCTGTTGGTATGGCTTGTAAAATCTTGCCTCACAATTTCATTGAACTCATTGATCAATCCATCAATCATTTAAGAGGAAAGAAAGTGGAAATTTTCCCTGATTTCTTGAATGGTGGAATGGCAGATTTCTCAAACTACAACGATGGTTTAAGAGGAGGAAAGGTGCGTGTTCGCGCTAAAATCAAAAAGGTGGACAATAAAACCTTGATGATTACTGAAATTCCTTTTGGTGCCAATACAGGATCTTTGATTGAATCCATCATCAAAGCCAACGAAAAAGGAAAAATCAAGGTAAAGAAAATTGAAGACAATACCTCTTCTGAAGCTGAGATTGTCATTCATTTAGCTCCTGGTGTTTCACCGGATAAAACCATTGATGCATTGTATGCATTTACCGATTGTGAGATTTCGATTTCTCCAAATGCTTCGGTGATTGATGGAGATACGCCTCGTTTCATGGGGGTAACCGAAATTTTAAAAACAAACACCAATAATACAGTTGATTTATTGCGCATGGAATTGGAAATCCGTTTACAGGAGCTTCAAAACCAATGGCATTTTTCAACCTTAGAAAAAATCTTCATCCGTGAAGAAATGTACATCGATTTCAAACATTACTCGGATAAAGAAACTTTGTTTGGCTACATGTACAAACGCTTTGAGCCATTCAAAAAGCAATTGTTGCGTGAAATTGTAGATGAAGATTTACAACGTTTGACACAAATTCCAATGATTCGTATTACGCGCTTCGACTCTGATAAAGCAGATGAGGTATTGGCGAAGTTGGAAGCTGAAATGGAAGAAGTGAAAAAGAATTTGGAAAACCTGATTGAATATGCAATTGAGTATTTCAAAGACTTGAAAAAACGCTTTGGAGCAGGAAAAGAACGCAAAACAGAAATGAAAGTGTTCGATAACATCGCTGCTTCGAAAGTAATTATTGCTAATCGCAAATTGTACGTAGATATCGAAGAAGGATTCATTGGTTGGGGCTTGAAAAAGACCGAAGCGGTGAACGATTGTTCGGAGATTGACGATATCATCGTTTTCTTCAATACAGGTAAGTTCATAGTGACGAAGGTTTCTGAAAAGAAATTTGTTGGAAAAGGAATCGTACATGCCGATGTTTGGAAAAAAGGCGATAAACGCACGATTTACCATGTCATGTACCAAGATGGTGCTGGCGGCGCTACCATGATGAAGCGTTTTTATGTGAATTCAGTAACAAGAGATACCGAATACGATTTAACACGTGGCATCAAAGGTTCGAAATTGCTTTACTTCTCCGTGCATCCAAATGGAGAACGCGAAGTGGTATCAGTGATGTTACGACCTCGTCCACACTTGAAGCGCTTGCGTTTTGACATTGATTTGGGTGATTTATTGATCAAAGGAAGACAAAGTGCGGGTAATCGTGTAACGAAAGAAATTGTACAAAAAATTACGCAAAAAGAAGTAGGCGGTTCCACTTTAGCAGCTCGTAAGATTTGGTACGATACCGTTGTTGGTCGTTTGAACGATGAAGGAAGAGGTAAATTCTTAGGCTCGTTCAAAGGAGAAGATAAAATCTTGACGATCTATAAAAATGGAGAATACCGTTTATCGACGTTTGATTTGGCTTCGCATTTCGATGAAGACATGACCCACATTGAGAAATGGGTTGCAGACAGACCGATTTCTTGTGTGTACTACGACGGTGAAAAAGAAATGCATTATGTGAAACGTTTCTGTTGTGAAGTAACCAGTGATAAACGCGTTTCATTCATTTCTGAAGCAGAAGGTTCTTATTTGGATTGTGCTTCAACAGGTTATCGACCAATAGTGAAAATCGTTTACAACAAGTTATTGAAGGAAACGAAAAACTTACCGGATAATGAAGTTTCCTTGGCTGATTTCATTGATGTAAAAGGAATGAAAGCGCAAGGAAATCAATTGACAAAATTGAAAGTCAAAGAAATTGTCTTGGTTGAAAATCCTGAAGGTGATGAGCCTTGGCCAGAAGATGTGGCCTTGGATTTATCAGGAGAAGTAGATGTTACAGATTCGGATGATGAAGGAGGTGATGGAAATACAACCATCGAATGGGATTTAACAAAACCGAGTGATGATGATCCTGAACAACCAACTTTGTTTTAATGATTTTAGAAGGCGCTTTAAGCGCCTTTTTTAGTGAATTATTTCAAAAGAGGAAAAGCAGAAAAGCTTATATTTAAAAAAAATACTGCATGACTTCATCCATTCTACATTTTTTATCCAATCATGGTTTTATGGTTTTGCCATTGACTATTTTACTGACTATTTTTAGTTTTTTATTGCTAAGAAAAAAGTTTCCAAAAGGAATTTTTGTGGTTTTTCTTTTTCCCGTTTTCGGTATCGTTAATTTGATCAATGGAGGAGAATGGAATGCATCGTATGTGTATAAAAATGGAGTAAAGGGGGAAGCAGTAATTGTATCAATTGTTCCTACCAATAATTACATCAATCATGTTCAAGTTGTTGAGTACAATTGTTTGATCAAACTGTCAAATGGAAAGCAAGTAAAAGCGATGTTTGAGAACAATGGATCCGTGTTTTATCCCCAGAGTAGTTCCTTTCTAGTTCCGGTTGTTGGAAAAGTGTTCACTGTAAAATACATGGAAGGGGATGAAACCAATTTTATCATACCGACAGATGTTACCAATCCTGAATACAATTGTCTAGAATTAATGCAAAAAATAAGTGAAGCACAAGCTGCTTTTCAACTTGATAAAACGAACGCTAAAAATAAATCCATTTATAAAAGCAGGGTGCAGGAATTCATGAAAGCACCTTGTGATACCAATTTGAAACGAGCATTTCAATTACAATTGGAGCAAATCAAATGAAGCATGACTGATATACTAGGTATTGTTTAATCCCTTTAACTCTTATGTTCTAACTTCAACTATTTTTAGTTTCGATTCCCTTCATTCATAAAATGTAATACCTTTAAGTAATGAGTTCAACAACATCATCAAAAATGCGGGTTTTACACCGTTACTTAGGCTTTTTCCTCGCAGGGATTATGGCTGTTTATGCAATCAGTGGAATTGTTCTGATTTTTCGCGACACCGATTTTTTGAAATCTGATAAAACGGAAGAAGTCAAAATCAAACCCAATGTAAAAGCGGAGGAACTAGGAAAAGCGCTTGATATGCGTAGGTTACAAGTTGAAAAGGAAGATCCTAAAATGATTTATTTCAAGAATGGTGATTACAACAAAGAAACTGGTGTTGCACACATTACTTCGAAGGAATTGCCATACGTCTTGGATAAAATGACGCATTTACACAAGGCTAGTACCGAAGATCCATTGTATTATTTGAACATTTTCTTTGGAGTAGCACTTTTGTTTTTTGTGATCTCCGCATTTTGGATGTATTTACCGAAAACTGATGTGTTCAAAAGAGGAATCTTGTTTACACTTGCAGGTATTGTTTTGACCTTGGTGCTTTTGTTTGTGTAACAAGATTTGTACTTTTCATTTATAAATCACCTAAAAAGGAAAGTTCATTTTAAAACAACTTTATTCACCTATATGAAACACATTCTATTCAGTTTACTGTTTACGATAGTTCATCTATCATTTTTTGCACAAGAAAAGCAGCCAACGATAACTGGTAAAGTTAAGCTATCTATTCTCGAAGGTACCTTTGATTGTGATTTAACAATCAGTAATATTCCGGCAATCAATGATTATTTGATTCGGTTAAATTCGGGAATGAATTTGTTGCAAATTAGAAGTAAAGTTCCCAAAGATTTTGTCGTCTTTTTTGATAAGTCGAAAGATGATTCAATGTCAACTGGAGAATCATTTGCTTATTATTTACCAAATAAAACAGGGAAGTTTTTACCAGAGAGCATTCAATTTAGATATGTCGGAAAATTTCCTGTGGCTACCGATACACTTACAAATTACACGAGGGAAGATTGGAAAGGGAACATTGCATTCAATGGATTTTCGGTTCGTGCAGATGGATTTCAAACAGCTTGGTATCCATATCTATACGATGCTGAGAAAGACGTTTCGTATGAAGAAATGATTTATGACATCGATTTTGAATGCCTTGATTGTTCGACGATTTATGTGAATGGGAACAAACCCGTTCGATCATCAAAAGCTCAATTGAAAAGTGATGTACCTTATGAATTAGCGTTGTTTTGTGGGAAATATGATTTTGTTGATGATGGGAAATTAGTGATGCTCAATCCCACATTTAGCAAAAAAGATTTAGCCGATTTTTCAGAACTCATTGCCACATACAAGACTTATTATGAACAGAAATTGGCCATTCCATTTTCAGAACCGCCAGTTTTTGTAAATACAACTCCGACATCTATATATAACGGTTGGTTATTTGTGACTTATCCTACCATCATGGGGATTGGATGGGGGAACAATGGCTTAGGTGCCTTGTTTGAAAAGGATTCTAAAAAATGGTTTGAACAATTTATCGCTCATGAATTGGGACATTACTATTTTGGAACTGTAAAAGTCTTTAATTCCGAATTGGGAGATATGCTTTCAGAAGGTTTTGCTGAATTTCTTTCCTTAAAATTGGTTGAGGAAATACAAAGCAAGAAAATGTTGGATAAAATAATGGATAACAAGTTCGAACAACTGAAAGATGCAAAATTCCCCTCGATCTCTAAAATCAAGTCAGTGAACGATATTCAAGAACGAGATTTATTTGTCTATTGCTATGGTCCCGTTATTTTTAGTGCCATTGAAAAAGAAATTGGAACTGAAAAAATGTGGAAGTGGATTTCAACGATTCTTTCAACTAAAGTAGATTTTACCAATTATGCGTTTGTTTGTTCAACCTTGAAACAAACGATCAATGACGAACAATTATTTCAACACATCGAAGCCACTTACTTTGTTTCAGAAAATGCTTTGGAGAATGCAAAGAAGAAGGTTTTAGAAAAATAGGTGTATTTAAATGATTTTATTTTCTGATAACAACTGGCCCATAGGCGAAGAAACCCTTTCGGTTACGATTTTCCCTTCTTGGTCTTTCGTTGCTTTGCTTCTAGGTCTTGGAATTGGTTTGATGCTGCTGTTTGTTTGGTGGAATAAACGTAAAAAGCGTTAATGATTCGGATTTAATCCACGATCTCCACCCGTTTTTTTAATTCACCCTTCACGTATTTTGCTTTGGCAATTTGTTTCCCCTCAGCATTGTAAATGATCGTCCAACCATGACGGTAACCTTCTTTGATGTTTATTAATTCGTTGTAATAAGCAGAATAGAATTGTCCTGTAAAAGGTCCTTGTTGGTTTTGATGAAAATAAGTTTGATCCCAAAAACCATTTTCGGGATTGTTTTTTTCAAAAAGGTCCGCTTGTTTGTAGTAAATCTGATGGATGTCTTTATTCCCATTTTGACATTCTCCCCCCATGACATAATCTGGTGTTTCAATCGAGAAGCCATTTACAAAATAAGGTGTGAGAATTGTTTCATTTGTGAGGTTTTTTCGAAACTTCGTTAAAAGTGGTTCAGATGGCTTACCCGATAAAAGAGTGTCTTTTAAAGGAATCGCACAATTGTACCATGAAATAACACTGTCTTTTTTTGAATGATACCTCAAATAAACAAAGTCTTCTTCGATGCCTTCTAGTATAAACTTTCGTTCAGAATTGTCACCAGCGTATTCTATTACTTCTGTAATTTCTTTTGAAGCAAATTCTTCTTCTAAAATCAAACGATTATTTAAAAGTGTTTTTCTTTTACCTGAAAGCATTCCATCTTCATAAAACGATTCTATGCGTAAACTGTCACCAATTGTTTCTATCCAAACCAATGTTTTTCTGTCGTTCAAATAGGTTCCAGAAGCAGTGTTCCAATGACCATTGACAAATGTGCGTTCAACCCATTGACCTGTTTTTTGATTGTTGTAATAAAATCCGCGTTCTTCTTTGGTTTCACTTACCAAGAAATACTTTCCTTGTAATAATCGATTGGAATAAGTAGTTAACCGTTCTTCTTTGTGCCAAGTCTCTTGAGCCGTGTAGCAATTTTGACAAGCATAATATTGGTGCTGCACACTGTCGAGTGCATCGTTTTTATAAAACAATTCTTCTGCGATGTCGCCTTGATTCGGACCACTTCTAACGTATTTGATTGCTTTTCCGTTTTTGAGTCCATTTTGGTAAACAATGCTTTCTGCAAGAAAACCGTTTTCATAAAAGTTGGCAATACTATCCAGTTTTCCCGCTTTGTAATAATGGCGGTAAAGGGTGTCTTTTTCATCTAAACTCAATCCAATAGCAAGGCCTTCTTTCAAATCATCTTTAAATTGTACCTGCTCAATTCCAATGATTTCATTTTTATTCAAACGATAATCATAAACTGGTACAAGTCCTTTTCCTTGTTTTTTGTCGGCGATATAATTTGTTAGTAATACGGTTTTAGTACCCAACGTCATTTTATCTGATCCTTCACGTAAATCTTTTCGCCAATTGGTTGTGCGAATCACTTTTCCTAATGTGTCGTAAAATTTTTCTTGACCATATCGCCAATTGTAACTGAAGGTTTGCGTTCTTCTCAAATACCCAGCTTCATCAAAATAACTGGCTAAACCACTCAATCTACCTGATTTATACTGCTCTTTTGATTGAATGCCACCGTTAGGATAGTAAGTCAAACGTTCGCCTTCACGCAAGCCATCCACTCGTTGTTCTCTGCTGGCAATGTATTGTTTCCCATTATAAAAGGAAGTCGTAGTTTTTTCTCCATTTAATTCATCGTACTTGCCTCGTTTTCTGTAGATGATATAATTGTAATAGGGGATATCTCCTTTTCCTAAAGGATTACTAATGGCTTGGTATCCTTGTTCTACAATGAATTCAGCGTTTGAAAAATAAGTGGTAATAAAACTGCCTTTCACAACCACATCACTTGCTTTAAATCCTTTAGATCGCAAAGTGGCAACGATGTTTTTTTGTTCGGTATGCGTGTAAACATCAAAATGCAACCATTCTACAGCTGTATCAGCAAACACATACGCACATTCGTATTCTGTACCGCTTGAAGATTTTGGAATTGAAAAGCGTTTAACGTTGTTTTTGAAATCTTCAGGCGTTGTATTTTCACGATAATCGGAAGCTGAAAGGGTTTGTTCAATTTCCTGAGCGGAACTACGATTGAACCAATTCAAATAGGTGTTTAATTCAGCTTGTTGTGCTTGAATTAAACCTACAATACCAGTAAAAAAGAGCAGTAACCAACTTTTCATGGAACGAATTTACTGCTTTTTGTGTGAAAGAAAAGGCTTAGGCTTGACCTAAACGTTTCATGTGACGGAAATGGGATGCTAATGCTTCCCCTGTTGTTTCATAATGATGGTAAGCAACCCCGAAATCTTCACACGTTTTCTTTACGATTTTTTGAATCTCAGGATAGTGAACGTGAGATATGCGAGGAAATAAATGATGTTCTACTTGAAAGTTCAATCCGCCCAATAACCAGCTTACAACTTTATTGTCAGGAGCAAAATCACTCGTTGTAGCTAATTGATGTACAGCCCATTCATTCTCCACTTTTAAATGCTCGCCTTCTAAATGTTCGAATTCTACATTTTCAACAACATGCGCCAATTGGAACACAAATGACATCGTCATTCCTAACATCATGTGCATCAAGGTAAATCCAAGAATACCCCAACCAATTCCCCAAATCACACAAGGTAAAACGATGTACATAAACAAATACAAAGCTCTCGAAATCCAGAAAATGAAATGTTCTTTTGTGGTCATTTTGCCAATCTCAACATTGTAGGTGTTTGCAGAAAAATAGTGAATCACATCTTTTACTACAATCCAATAGATAGTTGAAATGGAATACAAAAACGTTAAGTAAATGTGTTGGAATTTATGCGCTTTCAAACGAGGCTGAGAAGGACTCATGCGAAGGAAAGGTGTTTTAGCAATATCATCATCAACACCATCTACATTGGTATAGGTATGGTGAACCAAGTTGTGTTTTTGTCTCCACATAAAGGCATCACTCCCCAATGCATTCATTGATAAACCAAACCAAAAATTAACGGATTTTTTCTCAGAAAAAGCATCGTGACAAGCATCGTGCATGATGTTGAATCCTACAAGTGCTTGAACAAAACCTAAAAGGGAAGCAAAAATCAATGCTAAATATCCCGGAATAGGCAATGCAACGATAGATCCATAAAGACCAATGTAAATAGCAATTAAAATCGCTGCTTTTGTGTATAATTGAGCATTTCCAGCAGAACTAATTTTATTTTCATCAAAGTAATTTTGAACGGATTTTCTCAGAGTAGAGAAAAATTCACCTTTGGGCTGAGAGAATTGTATTGTTGCCAAAATGTTATTTTTTAGTGAAGCAAAGATACTGATAAAATCGATGCTATTTTTACTTTCTTAACTCCAAGTTTTGATTCTCAACAAATATCACAAAGCAAGAAAGTTTTGTTAGCTTTTAGATTCTCTATCAGAGTATCAGATTACTCGATTTTTCTTTTTATTTTTGTTATTCAAATGGATGATTTCTCTCCAGCGTCTGCAAATGAGGAAAGGATGAATGCTCTCCGTGACGAGCAACAAATGATCATATTTTAAGTTGGAAAAAATGGAAACAATGGAAAAATTGTCTTCGGAAGAATTGATGCAATTGGAAGACCGTCACGGTGCACACAATTATCATCCACTACCTGTTGTATTGTCAAAAGGTGAAGGTGTCTATGTTTGGGACGTTGAAGGAAAACGTTATTACGATTTCTTGTCGGCTTATTCAGCAGTGAATCAAGGACATTGCCACCCGAAAATTGTAAAAGCTTTGACAGATCAAGCGCAAACTTTGACCTTGACTTCTCGTGCGTTTTACAATGACACCTTAGGTGTTTACGAGAAATTTGTAACGGAATACTTTGGTTTCGATAAAGTGTTACCAATGAATACGGGTGCTGAAGCTGTTGAGACTGCAATTAAAATTGCTCGTAAATGGGGCTATGAAAAGAAAGGTGTGGCAGAAAATCAAGCACAAATCATTGTGTGTGAACAAAACTTCCACGGTCGTACAACGACAATAGTTTCTTTTTCTTCTGATACAGATGCAAGTACCAATTTCGGTCCCTTCACTCCAGGATTCATCAAGGTGCCATACAATGATTTAGCAGCGTTGGAGGAGGCTCTGAAACAACCAAATGTTATTGGATTTTTGGTGGAACCCATTCAAGGAGAAGCTGGTGTTTTTGTTCCAGATGAGAATTACTTAGCGGGAGCTCGAACTTTATGTACTGCAGCAAATGCTTTATTCATTGCGGATGAAGTTCAAACAGGAATTGCAAGAACGGGAAGTTTATTAGCTGTTTGTGGAAATTGTTCTTGTGAGAATAAATGTGAGAAACAGTCTACTTTTGTTCAACCAGATATTTTGATTTTAGGAAAAGCCATTTCTGGTGGTGTTTATCCTGTTTCTGCTGTTTTGGCAAACGATGAAATCATGATGGTGATTCACCCTGGACAACATGGTTCTACTTTCGGTGGAAATCCTTTAGCAGCGAAAGTTGCAATGGCCGCATTGGAAGTAGTGAGCGATGAACAATTGAGTCAAAATGCACGTAAATTGGGGAACTTGTTTCGTTCTGAAATGAATCGTATCATTGCTTCAACTGATTTAATCACGAAAGTTAGAGGGAAAGGATTGTTGAATGCAATCATTGTAAACGATACTCCAGATAGCAAAACAGCTTGGAATTTGTGCGTTGCAATGAAAGAAAACGGCTTACTTGCTAAACCAACACACGGAAACATCATTCGTTTTGCACCACCATTGGTCATGACTGAAGAACAATTGATGGAATGTGTGGCTATTATTGAAAAAACAATCAACGAATACCAAAAATAAGATTTCAAATAAATATTGAATGGAAGGTTTATCTGCTTAGGTAAACCTTCTTTTTTTGGATCAAAATGAGACTTATTGCTGATTATTTCGAGTTTGTAAACAATCGTTCACGGTGTTTTTGTCCCCAAATACTAATTTCAGTGATGACCGGTTTCAAGGTTTTACCATATTCAGTGATTTCGTATTCAACCGTTATGGGTTTCGTTTCATAAACCGTTCGTTTCACTAATTGATTCATTTCCAATTCTTGTAGCTCTTTGGAAAGCATTTTGGCTCCGATGCCTTCTATATTGCGTTGTAAATCCATGAAACGCTGCTTGCCATCCATCACCAATGAACTGATGATAAAAACCTTCCACTTTCCTTGAAGTAACTCCATGGTGTCACGTACAGATCGCAAATGTAGTTTGCATTGTTCGTTCGATTTTTTTTCAGGACAATCCATCTCGTTTTTTTGGTAAAGATACATCTTCAATTGCTTACAACGATAGCTGCTTTCTTCAAGGAAACCACTTTCCAGAAGGAAACTCATTCCGTTTGGATAGTCCCATGACTTAGCTTTGCTCAAAATTTTTAAGATGAAAAAAATAACAATTACGTATTGGATTACAACGAGCTTGTTTGCATTAATGATGATCATGTCTGGAACAATGTACTTTGTTTCACAAGAAGTGAAAGCGAATTTTGTGCTTTTGGGTTTTAACGATGCTTTTCGCATTGAATTGGGAATTGCCAAATGGATAGGTGGAATCGTATTATTAATACCTGCTTTGCCTCGAAATGTGAAAGATTGGGCCTATGCTGGTTTCGGAATCACCTTGTTATCGGCCTTTATTTTTCATGTTTCAGTGGGAGATGGCCCCGATAAATTTATTGGACCATTGGTCGTTTTTAGTTTGATGGCAGTGTCTTATTGGACATTTACAAAACGACTGAGCACCAAAGCATAAGTACCTTTTTGTGTTGAGGGGTCGGGCTCGTTAGTCCGATCTTTTTTATTTCAAAATCTCCATCTTAATTGGTCGTTTTTGCTTGGATATTCCAACTAAATCGTTATTTGAGACAAATTCTTTAAAATCATTGGAAATATGCTGTTTTCAACTCGTGTAAGTTTCTGATTAATTCTATCTTTGGGCTACAAAATTTAAGAAGTTGGCACACAAAATCAAATTTGGAACAGATGGCTGGAGAGCTATCATTGCAGAGGAATTTACTGTAGAAAATGTAGCAAGAGTTGCTTATGCAACTGCACAGTGGTTGAAACAATCGAATTGGACAAAACGCATAGCATTGGGACATGATTGTCGTTTTGCGGGTGAATTGTTTGCAGAAACAGTTGCTAAAGTGTTGTTACACGAAGGAATTGATGTGAAAATGTCACGTGGATTTGTATCTACACCAATGATTTCCTTAGCTGCTAACCAATTAGACTGTGGTTTAGGTGTCATTCTTACAGCGAGCCACAATCCACCATCATACAATGGTTATAAATTAAAAGCTTGTTATGGTGGACCTTTGACACCAGAAAAAGTACAAGAAATCGAAGATATCATACCTGAAAGTGTACCTTTTGATTACGCAAAAGTAGATTTGAAAGACTATGAAATCAGCGGTGAATTAGAAATCGTTGATTTTGAAACGCGTTATGTGAAACACATTGAAGCAAATTTTGATTTGGATGCGATTCGCAATTCAGGTTTGAACTTGGTGTATGATGCGATGTATGGAGCTGGACAAAATGTGATTAGAAGAATACTTCCTGAAGTAGCTTTGTTGCATTGCGAGCACAATCCTTCTTTCATGGGACAAGCGCCAGAGCCGATTCAAAAAAACTTGCAAGAGTTAGAAGCTTACATCAAATCGAAAGGGAACATTCATTGTGCTTTGGCAACTGATGGTGATGCAGATCGCATTGGTTTGTACAATGGAAAAGGAGAGTTTGTTGACTCGCACCATATCATCTTGTTATTGATGCACTACTTGGTGAAATACAAACATCAAACAGGTAAAGTGGTGACCGCTTTCAGTACAACACCTCGAGTTGGAGTAATGGCAAAACATTACAATTTGGATTTCGAAGTGGTAAAAATCGGATTCAAGTACATCGCAGGAATCATGGTTGATGAAGACGTGTTGATTGGTGGTGAAGAATCTGGTGGAATTGCTGTGAAAGGACATATTCCTGAACGCGATGGTATTTGGATGGGATTAATCATCTGGGAATTCATGGCGAAATCTGGAAAAACACTGGATGAATTGATTGCTGAAGTGTATGAAATTGTTGGTGCTTTCAAATTTGAACGCAACGATTTACACTTATCGGAAGCATTGAAAAATAAAGCAGTAGAGAAATGCCAAAACAATGCATTTACGCATTTTGGAAAATATACAGTGAGAGAAGTTGGAACAATTGATGGTTGGAAATTCTTCTTCGATGATGATCGTTGGTTGATGATTCGTGCATCTGGAACAGAACCTGTTCTAAGAACGTATGCAGAAGCTCCAACTTTGGAAGAGGCGAGAGAAATTTTGGCAATCACTGAACAAATGATTCGCAATTAATTCAAGGGACTTCGGTCCCTTTTTGATTTAAAAGCATTTACTAACTTTGGCTTAATTGAACGACACAATGGCTGGATCAACATACGGAACACTTTTTAAACTGAGTACTTTTGGTGAATCTCATGGCCCTGCAATAGGCGGTGTGCTTGATGGTGTGCCCGCTGGTTTGTTGTTGGATTTAGTTGCTATACAGCAAGAATTGGATCGAAGAAAACCGGGACAATCAGCAATTGTTACGCAACGAAAAGAAGCAGATGAAGTTGAGTTTTTGTCCGGTTTGTATCAAGGAATGACAACTGGAACCTCAATTGGTTTTATCATTCGAAATACCAATCAACGGTCACAAGATTACTCAGAAATGAGTAAAGCTTTTCGTCCTTCTCATGCAGATTTTACTTACCAGCAGAAATATGGAATTCGTGATCCTCGTGGTGGTGGACGTTCAAGTGCAAGAGAAACTGCTGTTCGAGTTGTTGCAGGTGCAATTGCAAAACAATTTTTAGCAAAAGAAGGCATTGTGGTTGATGCTTTTGTGGATCAAGTTGGTGCAATTAAGTGGACAGGTGAATGGAATGAAAATTTGCGTTCAATTCGAGAATCCAATCCTATTCGTGTTCCTGATAGTGAGACCGCTATAGAAATGGAGGATCTGATCCGATTGGTAAGAAAAGAAGGAGATACAATTGGAGGTTGCATTCGCTGTGTCATCAATCATGTTCCAGTTGGTTTAGGAGAACCCGTTTTTGATAAACTCCATGCGGAGTTAGGAAAAGCCATGTTGTCAATCAATGCTGTGAAAGGATTTACCATTGGTTCTGGTTTTGATGGTGTAACAATGAGAGGCTCAGAACACAATGATATCATTCAAACAAATGGCATCACATTGAGTAATCATTCTGGCGGAATTCAAGGTGGAATTAGCAATGGAATGCCCATCGATTTTAGAGTAGCTTTTAAACCTGTAGCTACAATCATGCAGGAACAACCTACGATTGATAGTGAAAACCAAGCCGTTTCAATTAAAGGTGAAGGTAGACACGACCCATGTGTTGTGCCACGTGCAGTTCCAATTGTTGAAGCAATGGCAGCAATGGTTTTATTCGATTTTGTTTTACGAAATAATGCAGTAAAGTAGTGGAAGTAATAAACATCATTTGGAAGCAGTTAAATTCAAAATGGTTTACCGTTTTTATTTTTTTACTATTTTCTGTTATTTATTTCAGTAAATCAGATCATCGTTTTGGTTGGACGAGCAAAGAGCCAAAAATCGATCAACCCATCATGTCTGACGGCTCTGGATACTATGCCTATTTGCCTCAATGGTATATATATCACACATCTAATTTTGATTTTCAAGCTGAAATAGTTGAAAAATACAAGAGTAATCAATTCGCCTTTAATCCTTATTCATCACCATTAACAGGTAATCATTGCAATAAATATTATCCTGGAACTGCAATAGCGATGACGCCATTTTTCTTTATTGCTCACATGCAAGCAGGAATTCAAGGAGTTGATAAAGATGGCTATTCAAGACCTTATTTGTTATGGGCAAATATTGCAGGGATTGCCTATTTTTTATTGGGATGCATCGCTTGTTTTTTATTGTTTAGATCTTACAAAATTGAGCGTTTTTGGGCACTTGTTGGAATTTTTGTTTTGGCTTTTGCTACCAATTTAAGCTTTTATACAAATGTGTATGTCCCGTTTTCTCATGTCTATAGTTTTGCAGCCATTGCTTGGTTCATCTATGTTGCTAGAAAATGGGGACAATTGGGAAAAACAAAGCATTTATTGTATTTATCTGCTCTGCTTGGTTTGATTTTCTTGATTAGACCAACCAATGTAATGATTGTCATCATTCTACCTTTTATGTGTGAAAGCACACCAGTATTTTTTCAGCGAGTAAAGTCATTTTTCACCATTAAAGGAAGTGTTCGTTTACTTTCAGTTTTCTTAATATTTGGTGCTTTTGTAGGGTTTCAATTGTGGAATGTTTACGATCAATCAGGTGAAATGGCATTGAATACATACAAAGCAGAAGGTTTTGATAATTTATCACATCCTGAAGTCTGGAATGTATTGTTTTCTTGGAGTAAAGGTTTGTTTATTTTCGCACCCGTTTTACTTTTAGTTTTCCCAGGTTTATGGATACTCTATAAAAAAGAAAGACGACTTTTCTGGGGCTTTCTTGTATTCTTTTCGTTTTTCACCTATATCACAGCCTCATGGTGGTGTTGGTGGTATGGAGGAGGATTAGGAATGCGTCCTTTTATTGATGTTTTTTCAGTATTTATTCTACCAATTGTTTTCTTAATTCAATATTCAAAAAACATCATTCGATTCCTCCTTTTGGGAATAATTGTTCTCACTACATGGATGTATCATGTGTATGATTTTCAAATGCGTAACAATATTTTGCATTACGACAAAATGACGAAAGAACAGTTTATGACTGTTTTCATGCAAGATGGCTTACGTTACGGATGGTGTTTGCATTTAGATTTTGATACATTACCAGATCAAATCAAGCCATTGCCATTGAAAGCATCATTTTTAGTTTATGGCAAACCGATTAGTCCTCAAAATTCAACTTATGATGGTGCTATTTATGGTGATGAACCATATATTGGAATGTCTTTAAAACCTTATATTCCTAAGTATGGAGGTGGTTTTATTGGAGCTAAAATCAGTGCTGATGTTCAAATCATTTCTCCTGAAACAAATCCAATCTTTGAAACTGTTTTGTATAAAGATGGTGCTGAACTGAAAAAATACAACCAATTTGTTGGTGTGCAGATTGATGAAGTCAATAAATGGCAAACTGTTCATTTGGATATCGACCCTAAAGTGAAGTTGAATGATTATGATTCCTTGTCTATCCACTTTTTTGAAGGAAATCGATCGGTAAATGCTAGAAATTTTAAAGCTTCTTTTTACTACTATAAGTAAACTTGGGTTTATGTGAAAATAAGTTAAAACGCATCTGTTTAGTTGATAATTTAACATGCCAACTCAAAAGAAGCACTTAACTTTAAGACCATGGAACGCAAGAAAATTGTCATCATTGGTGGCGGATTTGCAGGTTTAAATCTCGCTCGAAAATTATCCAACAAGAACTGTGAAATCATATTGGTGGATAAGCAAAATCATCACATGTTTCAACCACTGTTTTATCAGGTTGCAAGTGCTCGCTTAGAACCAGCTAATATTTCATTTCCCTTCAGAGCCTTGTTTAGGCGATCCAAAAACATCGATTTTCGTTATGCAACGGTAGAACGTATTCTTCCTACCGAGAATAAAATTCTCACTTCGAT
>JADLGD010000022.1 GCA_020849495.1 Fluviicola sp. | reverse complement strand
GTTGTAAAAGCGCTGTACTAAATCTTTATTCTTAATCCAAGCTTGAGGAGTTGCTACTTCTTCAATCGCATAGTTTTCCCAGAGTCCATTTGAATCTCTAAAAGTTGAAATGCCACTTTCTGCACTTATACCAGCTCCACTTAATACGACAATCTTTTTCTTCATACTCTCAAATCGCGTTTTTTTGTAAAATTAGCATTCCAATAATTTTCCATTTAATGTTCTGAATTAAAATTCGTTTTATTTGGTTTAGAGATTTTGTAACTCTAAATTTGGTTTATTCAAAAAAAATATAAACATGATTAGAACTTTACTCCCTGCATTAGCATTTGTGGTTGGTACCACGGCTTATGCACAAACTCATTTCTCAGATGATTTCAATGATGTTAATTTAACAGGTTGGACAAATGTAGACAATGATACAGATGTTGCACCTGCTTCTGGAACAAATTATGATTTGTGGTATGCAGCTGATTTCTCTGGAAATTTTGCAGAGTTAGGAGCTGGATCGGCAGTTTCTCGTTCTTGGGCAGCAAATCTTGCATACAGTCCAAATAACTTTTTGATTTCACCAGCAATTAACCTTACAAGTGCACCAGCATCAGGATTGACTTTGTTGTTCAAAACTGGTTCAATCGAACCATCTCCATACTTTGATGAACATTATGCAGTTTACGTTACAACATCTAACGTGCCTGCTACAATCATTACTTCAACTCCAGTATTTGAAGAAACTTTACCAGGAGCTCAAATGTATTCTCATTCAATTGATCTTTCTGCTTTTGCTGGACAGACTGTTTACATTACTTTCCGTCACTTCAATACTACAGATGAAAACATATTGATTTTGGATGATGTACTAGTTAAAAACTTACAACCAAATGATGTTTCAGTTCAGTCAGTTTCATTAAACCGTTACTCTGCAACAAACACAAACAACACTTTAGGTGTAGAAGTGAAAAATGAAGGTTCTAACACTGTTACTTCATTACAAATTAACTGGAACGATGGTACAGACCACATCCAAACAATTTCAGGATTGAATATCGCTGCAGGTGCTACTCAAGTAGTTAATCACCCAACTGCAGTTACGTATGCAACTCCAATTGAAGAGTCTTTGAACATAACTGTTTCTCAAGTGAATACTGTAGCTGATACAGATCCTTCAAACAATACAGGTGCTGCTTTAATCAATACTGTAAGTCAACTTGCTGACAAAGCAGTTATTATTGAAGAAGGTACAGGAACATGGTGTGGATGGTGTCCTCGTGGAGCTGTTGCAATGGAAGATTTAATTGCTGCTCATCCAAATGATTTCATTGGTGTAGCTGTTCACAATGGTGACCCAATGACTCTTACTGAGTATGACAATGGGGCTAACTTATCTGGTTTCCCTGGATGTAATGTGGATCGTGCTTTGTTAGATCAAGGTGTTTCTTCAGCTGCTTTCGAATCTTATTACCAAGATCGTATTGATTTACCTGTTCCTGCTGCTATTAACTTAGTTGCTTCTGGAGCTGGTTCTTCTGTTACAGTTGATGTTACAGCTACTTTCTATACGCCATTTGCAGCTGCAAACTACCGTTTAGGAGTTATCATTACTGAAGATAATGTAACTGGTACATCTTCTGGTTACAACCAAACTAACTATTATGATGGTGGTGGTGCTGGTGCATTGAATGGTGCTGGTCATGACTGGACAACTGCTGGAGATCCTGTTCCTGCTGCAAACATGGAATACGATCACGTAGGTCGTGCTTTGTTAGGTGGATATAATGGACAAACTGGTTCTGTTCCTGCAGCTATCACTGATGGACAAGCGGTTAACTACTCATTCAACTACACAGTTCCTGCAACAAGTACTCGTATTGACATGCATGCAATTGCAGTATTGATTGATCAAGCTACAGGTGAAATCGTAAATGCTAAACAAATTTCTATTGCTCAAGCTGGAATTGAAGAAGCTTCTTCTATCGGAATGGAAGTATATCCAAACCCTGCTTCTGATGTTGTGAATGTTAAATTTGAAGGTAAAGGTGGTGAATACACAGTTGCTGTAACAGATTTAGCTGGACGTCAAGTAGCATTTACTTCAGTTGCTAACGCAAACGGATCTCAAATGGTAGCTTTACCAATCAACGGATTGTCTGCTGGTAACTACTTAATCACTGTTGCTAACAACGGTGCTTCTTACACGCAAAATTTGATGATCAAATAATCATCAAGAAAGTATAATGAAACCCGATGGAGTCTCTCCATCGGGTTTTTTGTTTTTATCTGTTTAATTGTCGCTCTTGTCGCTAGATTTATTAACTTTATCCCCCCTTAGGAAACTGTATATATGCCGAAAATTCGAAAACAAGACGCACTTGATTATCACGCATCAGGTAGACCCGGAAAAATTGAAGTAGTTCCAACAAAGCCTTATGCTTCACAACGCGACTTATCCTTGGCTTACTCGCCAGGAGTTGCAGAACCGTGTCTGAAAATTGCTGAAAATCCTGAAGATGTATACAAGTATACAAGTAAAGCTAACCTGGTTGCAGTAATTTCTAATGGAACTGCTGTTTTAGGTTTAGGCGATATTGGTCCGCTGGCCTCAAAACCTGTAATGGAAGGAAAAGGCTTGTTGTTTAAGATTTTTGCTGATATCGATGTGTTCGATATTGAAGTAGATGCAAAAGATCCTGAATTATTTATTCAAACAGTAAAAGCGATTGCTCCAACTTTTGGTGGAATCAATTTGGAAGATATTAAAGCTCCTGAAGCTTTCGAAATTGAGCGAAGATTAAAAGAAGAGTTAGACATTCCTGTGATGCACGATGATCAGCATGGAACAGCAATCATCTCTTCTGCGGCGCTTTTGAATGCATTGGAATTAGCTAAAAAGCGAATTTCTAAAGTAAAAATCGTTATTTCTGGTGCTGGTGCTGCAGCGATCTCTTGTGTCAATTTGTATGTTGCTTTGGGTGCAGATTTGAAAAACATTTACATGTTTGACAGTAAAGGGTTGATTTATGCTGACAGAACTGATTTAGATGAAATGAAACAAGTGTTCGCTGTTCATAAAAAAGAGCTGACATTGGTTGAAGCGTTTAAAGGTGCTGACGTTTTCTTAGGTTTATCAAAAGGTAATTTGGTCAACAAAGAAATGGTTGCAGCAATGGCTAAAAACCCGATTGTTTTTGCTTTGGCCAATCCTGAACCTGAGATTGGTTACAAAGATGCAATGGCCGTACGTAATGATATCATCATGGCAACGGGAAGATCTGATCATCCTAATCAAGTGAACAATGTTCTTGGATTCCCTTTCATTTTTAGAGGAGCTTTGGATGTAAGAGCAACTTGTATCAATGAAGAAATGAAATTGGCAGCTGTAAAAGCAATTGCTAATTTGGCGAAAGAATCAATTCCAGAAGAAGTCATTGAAGCTTACGGTGAAAAGCACATTTCGTTTGGTCGTGATCAAATCATTCCAAAACCATTGGATCCTCGTTTGATCTATTCAGTGGCTCCAGCTGTTGCAAAAGCTGCGATGGATTCAGGTGTTGCTAGAAATCCAATTCAAAATTGGGAAGCCTACGAAACTGAATTGAAAAAACGCCTCGGTTTAGACAATAAAATGGTGCGCAATCTGACTGCAAAAGCGCAAAGCAATCCAAAACGCGTTGTTTTTGCAGAAGCAGATAATGTCAAAATATTAAAAGCTGCTCAAACAGCAACAGAAGAAGGAATTTGTATTCCAATTTTATTAGGAAAACGAAAAGTAATCGAAGCTTTAATCATCGAATACAACATCGAGATTCCACAAATTCAAATCATAGATCCTAAATCTGATACCGAAAAAATGCGTCGTCAGGTTTATGGAAAAGCCTTTTTTGAAAACCGTAAGCGTAAAGGTTTCACAGAATTCGAAGCGGTTCAAATCATGCGTGAACGCAATCACTTTGGTGCAATGATGGTTGAAATGGGTGATGCTGATGCGATGATTTCTGGATTGACACGAAATTACAGAGATGTTGTACGTCCTGCAATTCAAACAATTGGTTTGCAGAAAGATGTCAACGTGGTGGCTGGAGTTTATATGTTGATGACCAAACGTGGTCCATTGTTCTTAGCAGATACAACCATCAACAAAAATCCTACAGCGGAAGAAATTGCAGAAATCACATTCAATGTGGCGAAGACCTTGCGTAAATTCAAAGTAACACCAAAAATTGCGTTGTTGAGCTATTCTAATTTTGGTTCTGCACCTGGTGAAGATTCCAAAAAAATGGCCGATGCTGTTCAAATTCTTCATGAAAAACACCCTTCATTGTGTGTAGATGGTGAAGTTCAAGCAAATTTTGCACTAAACAATGAATTGATGAACGAGAAATTCTCGTTCTCAACTTTGGCAAACAAAGAAGTGAATACCTTGATTTTCCCGAATTTATCAGCTGGAAATATCGCCTATAAATTGTTGCAAGAAATTACTGAAGGTGATGCTATCGGACCAATTTTAGTTGGTTTGAAAAAATCAATTCACGTATTGCAAATGGGATCATCTGTGCGCGAAGTAGTGAACATGGTGAAAGTAGCGGTTGTTGATGCCCAAACGAAATAAAAAAAGCGAATACAATGATAGCTCACTTAAACGGACGATTAGTTGAAAAAAACCCTACCAATGTCATCATTGAATGTGCTGGTGTAGGCTATTTTGTAAAGATTTCATTGAACACGTTTTCCGCATTGGGAACAGATGAACAATTGAAATTATTTACACAAATGATTGTTCGTGAAGATGCGCATTTGTTATACGGTTTTGCAACTGTTGAAGAACGAGAAGTGTTTAATTTGTTGTGCAGCGTTTCTGGCATCGGACCGAATACTGCGATTCTAATGCTTTCTTCCCTTCAACCAACTGAAATTGCTCAAGCAATTCAAACAGAAGATGTTCGCACCATACAATCCATTAAAGGAATTGGTGCAAAAACAGCCCAGCGTGTCATCATTGATTTGAAAGATAAAATGATCAAAGTAGAATGGACAGATCAATCAAATATTTTTGCTGGCCACAATACAAATCGATTTGATGCGTTAACTGCTTTGATTTCTTTAGGTTTTGATAAGAAAGCAGCAGAAAAAGCAATAGAAAAAATAGCTACCGGAAGCGAGTCTGTTGAAGAACTCATTAAAGGAGCCTTGAAAATATTATAAGCATTGGAAACGAACACCTTAACTTGCTACATGAGATTGAAACAACTACTGATATTCGTTGTTTCTGTTTTTGTGTTTTTTACTGGTAGTGCTCAGGAAGACACCAACAAGGTCAATTTACCTTTCCCGATTAACAATCCCATTGACCCTACCCAAAACAATCCTCAAAACTTCGATTTGGGTGATCCATCTAACGTCAAACAAACCATTGTTTTCGATCCTGTAACAGGTAAATACATTTTCAAAGAAACATACGGAAGTTCAGAAATGAATTTCAGAAATCCTTCCATGATGACCTTGGAAGAATACTTGGAATACGACCGCCAAAAACGCTTAAAAGAAAATTGGAAAGATAAAATTGATCAACAAACAGAAGAAAAAAGAGCACTTGAGTTTCCGATTAAAATCCCTTCTAAAACATTTGAGAACTTCTTTGGTTCTGACCAAATTACCATTCGTCCACAAGGATCCATTGAATTGTCTTTTGGTGTCAATTCTTCCCGATATGACAATCCAATTCTGCCGGTAAAACAACGTAGAATTACACGTTTTGATTTCCAGCAACAAATTCAAATGAACTTGGTCGGACAAATCGGAACGAAATTGAAATTAAACGCATCGTACAATACACAAGCTGCTTTCGATTTTGATAACATCACCAAATTAGGTTATTCAGGCGATGAAGATCAGATTATGCAACGTATTGAGTTGGGTAACGTGAGTTTTCCTTCATTTGGAACATTGATTCCTGGATCACAAACGTTGTTTGGTGCCTATACCAAGTTGCGTTTTGGTAATTTGACTGTTGATGCAATTGGTGCTTCATCTAAAGGAAAGAAAACTGAAATCAACATTACAGGAAAAGCACAAATTCAACCTTTTGAATTAACAGCGGATAATTACGAAGCGAATCGCCACTATTTCTTGAACATGCACTTCCATGATCAGTACAACACGGCTATGACACAATTGCCGAATGTTGCTTCTGAAACAAGTATTACACGTATTGAAGTGTGGGTGACTAACCGCGTACACAATACGGAAAATTCAAGAAACATCATTGCATTCTCCGATCTTGGTGAGGCAAAACCGGAGAATTTAGAAGGTAATCCAGGTACGTTATCAAGTAATACGTTACCAGATAACGATGCAAATGGTTTGTATCAATGGCTTTTAAACAATTCAACGGTTAGAGGATTTAATCAAGCGGTTTCTGCTTTAAGTGGAATGACGGTAACTCCAGGTCCTTTTCAACAGGCTGTACATTACGAGAAAGTTGAAAATGCACGTAAATTAAGTGAGTCTGAATATTCTTACAATTCATTACTAGGTTACATATCATTGAATCAGCCGCTTAACAATGATGAGGTACTTGCTGTTGCTTATGAATATACCTACAGAGGTCAAACTTTCCAAGTTGGTGAATTATCAACAGATGGTATTGCTGGACAAAATGCCTTGTACTTGAAATTATTGAAACCGACGATCACCAATCCTACTTTGAAAATTTGGGATTTGATGATGAAAAACGTTTATTCCATTGGTGCTTATCAAGTGGATCAACAAGGATTCAAGTTGAACATCATGTACAACAATCCTGAAACATCAGTTCTTGCACCAATTTTACCAAATAATCAGGCCTTGCAAGAACAGCAGTTGATTACGTTGGTGGATATGGACCGCTACAATGTCAATAATCAACAATTCTCGGATGGTTTATTTGACTTTGTACCTTTAACTTACAGTGGACCAAGATCTGAAACAGGAGGTACGATTAATCCTAAAAATGGTCGTATTTTCTTCTCAACTGTTGAGCCTTTCGGTGGTACTTTGGCTGCTAAAATGCAAGCTGCTGGGATTGATCAAAATCAAATCGATCGCATTGCTTACACAGAACTATACGATTCAACAAAAACAGCTGCTCAACAAATTCCAAGTAAAAACAGATTTGTTTTCAAAGGTGAATACCAATCTTCCATTTCATCTGATATTCCATTAAATGCCTTAAACGTTCCTGAAGGTGCGGTGAAAGTAACAGCTGGTGGTATTGCTTTGGTGGAAGGATCGGATTATACGGTTGATTACAATTTAGGTCGTGTAAAAATCTTAAATACAGGTATTTTAGAATCCAATACACCGATTAAAATTACCATTGAAAGTAATTCCGTGTTTGGTTTCCAATCCAAGTCAATGCTAGGGACCCATCTGAATTATCGATTCAGTAAAGATTTCAATATTGGTGCTACTTGGATGCGAATGATGGAACGACCAGTGACACAAAAAGTGGATATTGGTTCTGAACCTTACAAAAACAACGTGATTGGTTTGGATTTAAAATACAGAGGCGAAATTCCGTTTTTAACCAAGGCCATCGACTTCTTACCAGTGATTTCAACAAAAGAAAAATCGTTTATCACCTTTAGTGGTGAAGGAGCGATGTTGATTCCTGGAACACCAAAAGCCATTTCTAAAACAGGAATTTCCTATGTGGATGATTTTGAAGGAAGTCAAAGTACAATCGATTTACGTTCTCAAAGTGCTTGGAAAATTGCTTCGACTCCTCAAGGACAGCAAGATTTATTTCCAGAAGGTTCTTTGAAAACCTTGCCGAATGGTTATAAACGCTCCAGATTAGCGTGGTATTTAATTGATCCATTGTTTTATCAAGCGAATAATTTAACACCGCAGCACATCAAAAACAATCCACAAATGTTATCGGATAGTCGTATGCGTTTGGTATCTCAAACAGACATTTTCCCCAATCAACAGTTGACGTACGGTTCTATTCCAACATTACCAATTTTGGAGTTTGCATACTATCCAAAAGAGCGTGGGATGTACAACTATGATACAACAGCTGTTGGAAACGATGGATTGTTTACAAATCCTGAAGATCGATGGGGTGGAATCATGCGCGCTTTATCAACGAATGATTTTGAACAAGCAAACATCGAATACATTCAATTCTGGGTCTTGGATCCTTTCAATGATGATGCTGAAAACGCAAACCCAGGATCTCACAACGGTGGAGATTTGTATTTCAACCTTGGAAACGTATCAGAAGATGTTTTACCAGATTCTCGCAAAAGTTTTGAAAACGGAATTCCGCCATACTCAGGTGCGAATTATCCGGTAGATTATACGCCTTGGGCAAAAGTATCAACGCAACAAGTGGTTGTCAATGCGTTTGATCAAGATCCAAATTCACGTTTGAATCAAGATGTTGGTTTGGATGGATATTCCAATACGGAAGAGCAAACGGCTTTCGCTCAATATGTCAATTGGGTGCAAAATTCCTCTTTGGATCCTGCTGTAAAATCACGAATGATTTCCGATCCATCCAATGATGATTTCAATTTTTACCGTGATGATGTTTACGATCAGCAGCAATTAGACATCTTGAATCGCTATAAAAAATACAACGGCGTTCAAGGAAACTCTCCTACAACTGAAATGTCTGACACGATGAATACGGATAGCTATCCTACGCAAGCGTCGAACATGCCAGATTTGGAAGACATCAATCAAGATAATAACTTGTCTGAATCAGAAGCATATTTCCAATACCACGTTAGTTTACGTCAGAACGACATGGTTGTAGGTAAAAACTTCATCACAAGTGTGGTGACTTACCAACCTTCTGGTTCTACAAAAATTGAAAAATGGTACCAGTTTAAAATTCCTGTTCGTAGTCCAGAGCGCGTTGTCAATGGCATTCGAGATTTCCGTTCAATTCGTTTCATGCGTATGTTCGTGAAAAATTTCGATGAAGAAGTTTTGTTGCGCTTTGCTAAGTTGGAATTGGTTCGTGGTGAATGGAGACAGTATTTATACGATTTAACAACTCCAGGAGAAAGTGTTCAAGTAGATCCAAATTTGACAACTTTCAATATTGGAGCATTGAATTTTGAAGAAAATGCTGAAAAATTACCGATTGGTTATGAAATTCCTCCAGGAATTACACGTGAAGTAGACCCTTCACAACCAGTTCAACGTCAAATGAACGAGCAATCTTTGACATTGGATGTGTGCAATCTACAAGATGGAGATGCGCGCGCAGCTTACAAGAATGTACAATTTGACGTTCGTACATACAAAAAATTGAAAATGTTTATTCACGGTGAAGAATTGGTTCAAAACACTGTAAATAATAAAGATGTAACGGTTTTCGTTCGTTTAGGAACAGATTTCGTTGACAACTACTACGAATACGAGTTACCATTGTACATGACTTCTTGGGGTTCCAATTCTGCTGATGCAATTTGGCCTACAAGCAATGATATGGAAATTGTTTTCCAAGATTTGTTGAACTTAAAAATGAAACGCAACAACCTACTTGGTCAAGCTAATTCATCGGTTACAACAACGAATGAATATCGTATTCCAGATCCAAATAATCCGGACCGATTCATCAAAGTAAAAGGGAATCCAAATTTACAAGGAATTCGTACCATCATGATTGGTATTCGAAATCCTGGTAAAAATGATGGACACCCATGGACGCCAGATGACGGGTTGGCAAAATGTGTTCAAGTATGGGTAAATGAGTTGCGTTTGAGTGATTTTGTGGATGATGGTGGTCAAGCTGCTGTAGCACAAATGCAAATTCAAGCTGCTGATTTTGCGAACGTTTCGATGTCTGGAAATTACTCTGGTGTAAACTGGGGAGCTGTCGATAGCCGCGTTCAGGAACGTCAACGTAATCAAAAAGTGGGATTTGATTTCCAATCGACTATGCAATTGGGTCAATTCTTTGGAAGAAAAGTGAAATTATCCTTACCGTTTTTCTATGGTTATTCATTGGGTGTAATCAATCCTGAATACGATCCGTTTAACCCAGATATCAAATTATCAGAATACGATAGAGCTTCCCGTAAAGAGGTAGCAAAAATTGCGCAAGATTTTACAGAACGTAAATCTTACAATTTCCAAGGTGTTAGAAAAGAAAGAGGTGCAGGTAAAAAAGCCCATTTCTTTGATATTTCCAATTGGACAGCAGGTTATGGATACAGCGAGACGTATCACCGTGATTTCAATACCAATTATGATCGAACGAAACAATGGAAAGGTAGTTTAGTCTATTCGTATACTTTCACTACTAAACCGTTGGAACCGTTCAAAAAGGTGAAGTTCATGCAAAAATCGCCTTGGTGGGCTATTATTAAAGACATGAATTTGTCTCTGACACCAAAATCATTTACGTTCTCAAATGATTTGTTGCGTAATTACAATGAACGTCAAGTTAGAAATACCATTGATACTTCTTCTAATTTCCAATTCCCTGCGTTCTACATTAAAAACTTTACGTGGAATAGAAATTACAAGTTGGGTTGGGATTTCACGAAAAACTTGAAAATGACCTTCAATGCTACTGACCGTAACATTTTTGATGAAGGAAATGGTCAAGTAGATAGAAGAGCAAATCCAGAAAGCTACAACCAGTTTAGAGATACGATTTGGAAACAAATGCGCAATTTCGGTAAGTCGATGGATTATGCACACGATTACACCTTTGCTTATACGGTTCCATTTGACAAAATTCCAGCATTGAATTGGTTGTCTGGTAACATGAAATACGGAGGTGCATTCAACTGGCAAAGAGCTGCTCTTGGTCAGGATTCATTGGGGAATATCGTCCAAAACAGTCGAACAATCAATGCACAGTTGCAAGCAAACTTCACCAATTTGTACAACAAAGTACCACTGTTGAAAAAAATCAACAATGATGGTAAAGGTGGAAGAGCGAAAGCCACAACGGATAAAGGTGGAACTGATTCGAAAGGCGAAGGTGACTCAAAAGGCACAGATACTAAAGGGAAAGAAACAGAACCTGATGAATTGAAACCACCAAAACCATTGGAAGATATGACGAAGAAAGAACGTCGCCAATGGGAACGTACGAAACGCAAACACGAACGCAAGAAAAAACGCGAGAAAAATAACAAGGTGAATCCGGTTGTTGGCTTTGCAGGTCGTTTGTTGATGACGGTTCGTTCGGTATCTGGAACTTACAATCAAACGGATGGAACGCTACTTCCAGGTTACAATAAGCAATCCAATATTTTGGGTTATAACTCTGAGTTTGGAGGTGATATGACTGGTTTCTTGTTCGGAAGACAAACCTATTCAGTGAACGGAAATAGAACAGATTACAATTTTGCTGAAACAGCTTCTGGAAATGGATGGATGGTAACAAATCCTGCTATCAACCGTCAGCACTCTATTACGCACAATCAAACGTTCAATGCAAGAGCTACTTTGGAGCCTTTGAAAGATTTGACCATTGATTTGACGATGAATCGCACATTTGCTGAAAGCACCAATGATTTCTACCGTTTCAATGATTTGTCGCAACAGTTTGAATCACAAAGTATGATGCGCACATCTACCTTGACGTATTCAACGATTTCGATCAACTCTGCTTTTGAGAAATTGTCAAAAGACAACGGTTACGAATCCAAACACTTCAACAATTTGTTGTCGACAACTACAGCGGTTTCTGAATTCTTAGGAGGTCAAAATGCCAATTCAATCGGTTCGTTGAATGGTTATGCAAACGGTTATGGTAAATCACAACAAGAAGTCGTTATTGGCGCGTTCATGTCTGCTTATACAAACGGCAAAGTCAATGAGCGAACAGTAAATCCTTTCAACACCATGCCATTGCCAAACTGGACGGTGAACTACAACGGATTGACGAAGTTTGAATTCATGAAGAAATACGTGAAAAACTTTGTGATTCGTCATGGTTATACATCGACTGTTAGTATGGCTGGCGTGCAATCAAATTTGAATGCAACTTTTGATAACAATGGCGATGCAAATGCTCGTGATTTGAATAATAACTTCATTGCTGCAAACAATGTTCAAGCTGTAACCATGACTGAGCGCTTCTCTCCTTTGATTGGATTTGATGCTACTTGGAATGTGAAAAATCAAGGTTTGATAACGAAGTTTGAAATCAAGAAAGACCGTTCAGCAACACTTTCATTGAACAATAACCAAGTTACTGAAGTATTAGGAAACGAAATCGTAATTGGTACAGGATATAAGTTTGCGAAAGTGCGTTTACCTTTCAAAATCAACAACAACAAAATTGAAAATCCGTTGAACATTCGTTTCGACTTTACTTTCCGCGATAACATTACGGTGGTTCGTAAAGTAGTGGAAGGAACCAATCAAGCAACGGCAGGTCAGAAAGTAGTTTCTATCAAATCATCGATCGACTACAATTTAACAAACAGCTTGTTGATCCAGTTCTATTATGACCAAGTGATTACAACTCCTAAAATTGCGACGTCTTACCCAACTGGAAACTTAAGTACTGGTATTCGTATTCGATTCAATTTAGGAGGATTGTAAGATGAACATTCGCACAGCTAAACCAGGCGATGAACAAGACATTCATCGCTTGATTGTAGAATTAGCCATTTATGAAAAAGCACCCAATGAGGTAACCAACACACCTCAACAATTGGCCATAGATTTATTTGAAGACGGCATTTGTGATGCGTTGGTGGTGGAAAATGATCTAGCTGAAATTGTTGGCTTTGCTTTGTATTACACTTCTTATTCTACTTGGAAAGGACGTTGTTTGTACTTGGAAGATTTCTATGTTTTGCCTGAATTCAGAAGAGGAGGAATTGGTGCCGAATTGTTCACGCTTGTGGTGGATGAAGCGAAAAAAAGAGGTGTCAAACGCATGGATTGGCAAGTCTTAGAATGGAATGAACCAGCACTTGCATTTTACAAAAAGCACGAAGCAATTTTAGATCCGGAGTGGATTAATGGCCGTTTGTTTTTTTAGCATTCAAATTATCCCTTAACTTCGCAGCATGATTTTGCGCCCGTTTTTGAGTAATCAACCATTGAGTTTGGTTTTGCTGATCCCAATCATTGCGGGTTTTCATTTGCTCAATCACTTTTTTCCTTATCACGCCACACTTTCTTTTATAGATTTAGGTCTGTGGGGAAAAGCAACACATGTAGATGCTTGGTGGATTAGTATTCCAACAGCCTTGATGATCGCTTTGAATGCGTTTCAAATCACACAATTATTCAATAAACACGAATTCTTAGAACGCTACAACTACGGACCTTCACTGTTTTATGTCGTTTTGATGTCCTTCAGCCATTCGTTTTATCAATTGGATGGTTTGTTGTTTGTGCATGTCTTTCTATTGCAAGCCATTCGGATTTTGTTTAATACACGTCCTAATGAAGACCACCGAAAAGAGGCCTTTAACGCCTTCTTTTTTATTGGTTTAGCAGCAACATTTCTGACGCCAGCAGCAGGATTGATGGTCTTTTTCTGGTTTGCATTCTGGGCCTTAAAATCATTTGTGTTCAGAGAATGGATCATGATGTTGCTGGGTTTTGCCTTTCCTGTTTTCAATGCCCTGATGTATTGGTGGTTCTCTGGTCATCAAATCGGATTGAACGTTTTGCGCCATCATACAATCATCAAAAATGAAACGCTTGTCTATTATGCAACCAGTGCCGCAGTTTTGATCTTGTTTGTCTTGAGTATCATTGGTGTTCAAGTGCGCTTGCAAAAAAGTTCCATTCGATTCAAGAAATTGAATCGCTCTTTGGTGTGGATTTTAATCGGAACATCCTTGCTGGGGATTTCAGATTTAATCATTTATCAACAGGTAGAATGGTTCAATACCATCTTCATTCCACTGAGCTTTTTCTTCACCTTCGCCTTTATCCACAAGTTCTGGAAGATTGTTGCCACTTGGTTCTTTTATGCAACATTGTTATTAGCTGTTGTAAAATTTTTCTTAACATCTTTCCCATTCTTGTAAACGATTGACTAACTTTGTCGGCATTCAAACAAAGGCGCTAAAAAAAGTGCTTTAAATACAGATCGATGAAGTTTGGTGTAGTTACCTTCCCGGGTTCAAATTGCGATGAAGACATGGTATATGTGCTTGAACGCATCATGGGGCAACAAGTAGAACGTTTATGGCACAAAGACACTGATTTAAAAGGTGTTGATTTTGTAGTGTTACCAGGTGGATTCTCCTATGGAGATTATTTGCGCTCTGGTGCAATTGCGAAATTGTCGCCCATTATGAGTGAAGTAATGAATCATGCCGCTAAAGGTGGTTATGTGATGGGAATCTGTAATGGTTTCCAAATTCTTACGGAATCTGGTTTATTGGAAGGTGCTTTGTTGCACAACAACAACCAAAAATTCATCTGTAAAAATGTGTACTTGAAACCTGCTACTTCCAATTCAGCTATCACAAAGGGCTTGGATTTAGAAAGTGTGTACAAAATTCCGATCGCTCATGGTGAAGGACGTTTTTACGCTCCAGAAGAAAGCATGAAGTCTATTTTGGATAACGACCAAGTCTTGTTCCACTATGTTTCTGAAACAGGTGAAGCAAACGAGGAAAGCAATCCAAATGGTTCTATGCACAATATTGCAGGTATTTGTAACAAAGGGCGTAATGTCTTTGGAATGATGCCTCACCCAGAACGTGCTGCGGATGCCTTATTGGCAAACGAAGATGGAAAACGTTTCTTTGAATCGATTTTGAAATACTGTTAAGATGCGCGTATTATTACTAGGATCAGGTGGTCGTGAACATGCAATGGCATGGAAAATGGCCAAAAGTTCTCATTTAGAAGAATTGTTTATTGCTCCTGGAAATGCAGGAACGCGTTTGCACGGTACCAATGTGGACATGTCTGCAACCGATTTTCCTGCTATCAAAGAATTTGTCTTGAAAGAATCCATCAATATGGTGGTGGTGGGTCCAGAAGACCCATTGGTGAAAGGCATTCACGATTTCTTCTTGGCAGATGCTGAATTGAAAAATGTACCTGTGATTGGTCCTTCAAAAGAAGCAGCTCAATTAGAAGGAAGTAAGGATTTTGCAAAAGCATTCATGATGCGACACAACATCCCTACGGCAAAATACGCAACGTTTACGAAAGACACTTTAGAAGCTGGTTACAAATTCCTTGAAGGAATGAAAGCGCCGTATGTGTTGAAAGCAGATGGTTTAGCAGCTGGAAAAGGGGTTTTGATCATCGACAATCTCAAAGAAGCGAAAGCAGAATTGAAAAGCATGTTGGCCGACGCTAAATTTGGAGATGCTTCTTCAAGAGTAGTGATCGAACAATTCCTTTCTGGGATTGAGTGTTCGGTGTTTGTGTTGACTGACGGTGATTCGTACAAAATTTTACCAGAAGCGAAAGATTACAAGCGAATTGGTGAAGGAGATACCGGTTTGAACACAGGTGGAATGGGAGCAGTTTCTCCAGTTCCTTTCTGCGACAAAACCTACATGGATAAAATCGAAAATCAAATCATCATCCCTACGGTGAAAGGTTTGAAAAATGATAAAATTCTCTATAAAGGATTCATTTTCTTTGGTTTGATCAACGTGAAAGGTGAGCCTTATGTGATTGAATACAATTGCCGCATGGGTGATCCAGAAACAGAAGTGGTGATGCCGCGCTTGAAATCCGATTTGTTGGATTTATTGGAAGGTGTTGCTACAAATACCTTGTCTGAATGCGATATTCAATTTGAAGACAGAAGCGCTTGTACAGTGATGATGGTTGCAGGTGGATATCCAGAAGAGTACCAAAAAGGAAAAGTGATCAACGGATTGAACACGATTGTTGATAGCATTGTGTTCCATGCAGGAACAGCAAGCGACGGACCAGTGGTAGTTTCCAATGGCGGACGTGTTTTAGCGGTAACGTCTTACGGTAAAAACCTTGAAATCGCTTTAGAAAGATCGTATAATTCCATTTCAAAAATCTCGTTTGATGCGGCAAACTACCGCAAAGACATCGGGTTTGATGTGGTTTAAATAAAATACATTTAAGGAAAGATGGACGTGATGATTTGCGTCCATTTTTTTGTAATACAATTCGTGTCCATGTCTCGATAATTCGGGATCCTGGCTTTTCTTTTACCGCTAAGACGCGAATTTAATGGAGCATACCTGACGCCATTTTCAGCATAATTGAAATTCTTATCTTGTCAAAATCAATCTTTTATGCTTGAGCCTTTCGCTCCTGAAATTGACTAGCAGACCTACTTCATTTCCAGAAACTGCTAGATAATTAATGGTTTGTTCTAAATGTTCATTTTTCAATTCTGAAACTGTTTTTACTTCTAAAATGATAGAATCAAAAACAACAAAGTCAGCATAAAATTTATGTGGTAAAACAACATCTTTATAGTGTACTTGATATTCAACTTCTCTTCGATAAGGGATGCATCTTTCTTGAAATTCATATTCAAGTGCATCTTTGTAGACAATTTCTGAAAAACCAACTCCTAATTCTCTATGAACATCAATACAAGCACCAATAATATCGTAGCACTCATGTTTAAATAATAATTCTTCTTCTTCCATTCCATATAAGTTATTGGAAAAGATCGTTTTAAACAATGTTTTCTGACAAAAAAATGATAATTGAATACAATAAAGAATAATAAACGACCGGTAGGCGTTTTAAACATTCGTGCTCACGTCCCGACACTTCGGGATCGTGGTAAGCCATTTAAGCAAAGCAAATGCAATTATTTGTGTCAACAACACGAGTATTAAGGATAGTGGTTTTCTTTTACCGCGATCCCGAATGCTCGGGACATGTGCGCGAATTTGATGGCGCTTACTCCCGAAATTGAATCGGGACAGGCAGACGCCATTTTATTAAGTAAAACATAAAAGAAGTGTCCGGTAGGCACTTCAAAACATTCGTGTCTTCGTGGTAAGCCATTTAAGTAAAGCAAATGCAAATATTCGTGTCAACGACACGAGAATGAAGATGCGTGATTTTTCTTTTCCCGCCAAGACCAGATTTTCAGAGTAAAAACAACCACATAGGAACATAGATCTCATAGGAGGAGTTGATTAGCGTTGACTGAGGAACTCGAAGGCAACGCAATTACTATAGTTAACTATCCTAAGAAAATAATTTTAAGCCTTAACACTCATTACTTTTTAGCTTCACAACCCAATGTGGTAAGCAAAGCGGTCACTTTTTCCTGGAGCTAAGACGTGTATCCCCGCTTTTTCATACAAGTTTCCTGTGGCTGAAACTTCATCTGCCCAGCCCCACCAAGGTTCGATGCACAAAAATGGCGCACCAGCTTTTGTCCAAATACCAAGCGCTTCCCAATTTTCACAGGTCACCGTCGCTAATTTGCCTTTCGTTTGATGCATCAAATGGATTATTGTAAAAGGCGGTTGTTTGATCACCAAGGCATCTCGTTCGAAAAGGGCAGTGGTTAAAGCCATGCGATCGCTTACTTGAAGGTCCATCGTTTCGCCCGAGAAGTAACTTCCTTCCAATAAATGGCGCTGGGTAGAAAACGGTCGATCAAAAGTCAAGTAATGTTCTTCTATGGGCCCAGCCAGCGCAAATCCCGGATGTCCACCAACCGAATATGGTAAATCTACCGTCCCCGTGTTGTTGGTACAATACGCAATTTCCAATCCCGATTCAGTGAGGGTATATTCAACGATGAATTCAAAATCAAAGGGATACAGTAAACGTGTACTTGGGGATGAAACCAAACGCAAACGAGCAACAGATTCCGAACAACTTTCGATTTCAAATTCCATGTCCCGAGCAAAACCGTGTTGGGTCATTTTAAAAGGTTCTCCATGAATGGTGTACGCATCGTTTTTCAAACGCCCAACAATGGGAAACAGATTGGGAGCCACTCGATTCCAGAAGGCTTCATTGATGGTCCATAAACTGTTTGGGGAATTAGTTTTAGCAAGAAAATGCAGTTCAGCTCCTTTTTTAGAAATATGAGCTTCGTACCATTCATTTTTTAAGTTAAGCATCGCAATGTTTTCTTTCAACGAAAGTATCTTTTTAATCCATTATTTGAATGAAAAACGCCCTTGTAATAATCTTTCAAACACAAAAAAATCCCCAAATCACTTGATTTTCAACAAAAGTTCTGTATATTTGCAACATCAATTTACGAAAAAGGTTAAATGAGGGGACGCAAGTCCCCTCTTTTTATAAGTCATGATTAGCAAAACAACAGTAAGAGCTTTAGCAGAAGAACGCATCAAAGACCGTGATGAACGCTTGTTCATCGTGGAATTGTCGGTGAGTCCTGCAAACGTGATTCGCTTGGAATTGGACAAAACGGAAGGCAATGTTTCGATTGAAGATTGCATGTCGGTTTCGCGCAATATTGAGCACAATTTGGACCGTGAGGATGCTGATTTTGAATTACACGTTTCTTCTGCTGGTTTAGACAAACCGCTTCGAGTACACGCGCAGTATGTGAAAAACATCGGTCGTGGCTTGGACGTCAAATTGAAATCAAAAGAGAAAACAACCGGAACTTTGGTTGCTGTAACAGAAGAGGGGGTCGAATTAGAGCGCTCAGAAAAACAGCAAATAGAGGGAAAGAAAAAGAAAGAATTGGTGGTGATTCGTGAATCGATCGCCTTCAAGGATATAAACGAAGCAAGAATTGTTATTTCATTTAAATAGAAAGCTATGAACAGCTTGGAACTAGTAGACTCGTTTTCGGAGTTTAAAGAACTCAAGAGCATCGATAAACAAACGATGCAACACGTATTGGAAGATGTGTTTCGTGCGATGTTGAAGAAAAAATTCAACACGGATGAGCATATTGACGTGATTGTGAACATCGATAAAGGTGACGTTCAGATTTTCGTGAATAAGGAAATCGTTGCCGATGGAGAAGTAGAAGATCCAAATACGGAGATTGCCTATTCAGATGCCATTAAAATTGAACCAGATTTCGAAATTGGTGAAGAAGTATCGGAAGAATTCCGTTTCGCTGATTTTGGTCGTCGTAATATTTTGTCTTTACGTCAAAACTTGATTTCTCGTATTCTTGAATTAGAGAAAGATCATTTGTACAAAAAATACAAAGAGCGTATTGGTGAAATCATTACTGGTGAGGTTTACCAAGTATGGAAGAAAGAAATCATGGTATTGGATGATGAAAACAATGAGTTGATCCTTCCAAAATCTGAGCAAATTCCTTCTGATTACTTCAAAAAAGGAGAATCAATCCGTGCAGTGGTTTCAAAAGTGGACATGCGCAATTCTTCTCCAGTAATTATCCTTTCGCGTATCGCACCAGAATTCTTGGAGCGTTTATTCGAATTGGAAGTTCCTGAAGTATTCGACGGATTGATTACCATCAAACGTATCGTTCGCGAACCAGGAGAAAGAGCTAAAGTTGCTGTAGAATCGTATGACGACCGCATTGATCCAGTTGGAGCTTGTGTCGGAATGAAAGGCTCTCGTATCCACGGTATCGTTCGTGAGTTACGCAACGAAAACATCGATGTGATCAATTACACAAATAACCCGAAATTGTTGATTCAACGTGCGCTTTCGCCAGCGAAAATCACCAATATCGAAATTGATGAAGAACAAAAACGTGCAAGCGTATTCTTGAAACCAGATCAAGTGTCATTGGCAATTGGTAAAGGTGGATACAACATTCGCTTGGCAGGAAAATTAACAGGATACGAAATCGATGTATTCCGCGATGGAGAGAGCGACGCTGAAGACGTTGACTTAGAAGAATTCGCAGATGAAATCGATAGCTGGATCTTGGATGAGTTGAAAGCTGTTGGTTGTGATACTGCTAAATCGGTATTGGAATTATCATTGGAAGACTTGGTTCAACGTACAGATTTAGAAGAAGAAACAGTACAAGAAGTATTGCGTATTCTTCGCTCAGAATTCGAGTAATATATATGTAAATATCAGTCGGGTTGAAAATACCTGACTGATTTTCACTTAAATCTGCCCAACACTAACTATCTTTACAACGCAAAATTACTCTATAGATGATCTAAATCATTGAAAGAGTGCATAATAAAAAGGAGCAAAAATAATATGGCCGGTAAAACACAGCGTCTAGGAAAAGCAGCAGGAGAGTTGAACGTAGGAGTTTCAACGATTGTCGATTTCTTAGCATCGAAAGGGGTTTCAATCGACTCAAATCCGAACACGAAATTGGACCCGGAGCAGTACGAAATGCTGCGTCACCAGTTTGCTGCGGACTTGTCTTTGAAAGAACAATCGAAAATGACCGCAGTGAAACGCGAAAAACGTGAGACAATTACGTTGCGTGACATCAAAGGAGAAGAGCGACAAGAGGAGGAAGAAGTACGTGCAGTTGAAAAACCTGTTGTAGAAACACCTAAAGTTGTTGTTGAAACACCAAAACCTGAAGTTGTGGAACTACCTGCAGCTCCAGTGGTGGAGGAAAAACCAGCGCCAGTTGTGGAAGCGCCAAAACCTGAGCCTGTTGTAGAGACTCCTGCTCCGGAGCCTGTAGCACCAGCTGAGGAAGAAAAAAGCCATGACAATAACGGTGGAATCCAAGTGATTGGTAAAATCGATTTGGATAAATTGAACACCAAAACACGCCCAGATAAACGCAAAAAAGAAGATGGTCCTATCGATAAGAAAGACTATCCGAAAGTTGCAACTCCTGAGCCTGTAGTTCCAAAACCGGAAGTGAAAGCAGAAGCACCAGCTACTCCTCCAACTCCAGAAGCGGACGCACCACGCGAAATCGAAACGATTCGTGTTGAAACAAAGAAATTATCCGGACCAACGGTCTTGGGGAAAATAGAATTGCCTGTTGAGCGACCAAAATCGGTTGGTTCTTCTCGTCCAGGTGATGAGCGTAAAAAACGCAAACGCATTAAAAAAGTAGACGTAGCGAAAGCTGCAGGTACGCCAGGACAACCAGGACAAGGTCAGGGTCAAGGTCAAGGCGGCGGCTACAAAGGACCAGGACAAGGTCAGGGTGGTGGCTACAAAGGCGGACAAAAAGGTCCGGGTGGAGGCTACAAAGGTGGAGCGAAGTTTGAAAAAGCGGCTCCGTCTGAACAAGACATCCAAAAAGAAATCAAAGACACATTGGCTCGTTTGTCTTCGCAAGGAGGTAAATCGAAAGCTTCTAAAAATAGACGTGCAAAACGTGATGACCGTGCTCACCGTCGTGAACAAGAACAGATGGCTGCTGAAATGGCAGAAGGAATCTTGAAATTGACAGAGTTCGTAACCGTTTCTGAATTGGCATCCATGATGAATGTTTCGCCAACTCAAGTTATCTCGGCTTGTATGTCATTGGGTATTTTCGCTTCCATCAACCAACGTTTGGATGCAGAAACGATTCAAATTGTTGCAGATGAATTTGGTTTTGAAACAGAATTCGTTTCAGCTGAAGTACAAGATGCAATTCCAGAAGTGGAAGACAATGAGGAAGACTTAATTGCTCGTCCGCCAATTATCACTGTAATGGGTCACGTTGACCACGGTAAAACATCCTTGTTGGATAAAATCCGTAATGCCAACGTAACTGCTGGTGAGGCTGGAGGAATCACGCAGCACATTGGAGCTTACTCGGTAACATTGAAAGATAACCGCAAGATGACATTCTTGGATACACCGGGTCACGAAGCCTTTACGGCGATGCGTGCTCGTGGTGCTCAAGTAACAGACGTTGCGATTATCATTGTTGCGGCAGACGATGACGTGATGCCTCAAACAAAAGAAGCAATCTCTCACGCACAAGCTGCAGGAGTACCGATGGTGTTTGCCATCAATAAAATTGATAAACCGGGTGCAAGCCCAGACAAAATCCGCGAACAACTTTCTGCTATGAACATCTTGGTAGAAGAGTGGGGTGGAAAATACCAATGTCAAGAAATTTCAGCAAAACAAAACTTGAACATCGACGCATTGTTGGATAAAGTATTGTTGGAAGCAGAGATCTTGAACTTGCGTGCAAATCCTGAAAAGAATGCACACGGTACAGTGATCGAATCTTCATTGGACAAAGGAAAAGGATACGTTACCAACATGTTGGTGACAGCTGGTACAATGCGTATTGGTGATGTGATCTTGGTTGGACGTAATTACGGACGTGTACGTGCAATGCACGATGAGCATGGTGTAGCTTTGAAAGAAGCAGGTCCATCTCAACCAGTATCTGTATTGGGTATCAACGGTGCACCATCTGCAGGGGATACGTTCCACGTAATGGATGACGAAAAAGAAGCAAAATCAATTGCAGCGAAACGCGAGCAGTTGTACCGCGAACAAGGTTTACGTACCAACAAACACATTACGTTGGATGAGATCGGTCGTCGTTTGGCGATTGGCGATTTCAAAGAGTTGAACTTGATCGTTAAAGGTGACGTGGATGGATCCATCGAAGCCCTTTCTGATTCCTTGTTGCGTTTGTCAACGGAAGAAATTCAAATCAACATTGTACACAAAGGTGTGGGTGCGATCACCGAAGCCGATGTGAACTTAGCGTCAGCATCTGATGCAATCATCGTTGGTTTCCAGGTTCGTCCATCTGTTGCAGCACGTAAATTGGCTGAACAAGAACAAATCGACATCCGTTTGTACTCCATCATCTACAAAGCAATTGAAGAATTGAAAGCAGCGATGGAAGGCATGTTATCACCAGATATCGAAGAGAAAGTGGTGGGAACAGCAGAAATCCGCGAAACATTCGATATCACGAAAGTGGGAACAATTGCAGGATGTTACGTAAACGATGGTATTATCAAACGTTCGTCAAAAGTTCGTGTGATCCGCGACGGAATTGTGATTCACTCTGGAACATTGGGTTCATTGAAACGTTTCAAAGACGATGTGCGTGAGGTGAAAAACAACTACGAGTGTGGTTTGAACATTGATAAATTCAACGACATCAAAATCGGTGACATCATCGAAGCATACGAAGAAGTGGAAGTTGCAAGAAAACTGTAATGGAACTCAACTTGACCAGTCCTAAAAATAGTTGACAGGTTAATAAAGCAAATTTATATTAAAGTCTCGAGTTTCTGAAACTCGAGACTTTTGTTTTTATGGACAAATTCTGGTGTGTTTAAATTACATCCAAAATGAGGTCTTTCAGTATTATAAATCTGAATGGATTCTTTGATTACTTGAACCGCTTGTTGATGTTCTTT
>JADLGD010000021.1 GCA_020849495.1 Fluviicola sp. | reverse complement strand
AATGTGTCAATGGCTGTTTCTTGCACCAACGAACTGATGTTGTATGGCGGTTTGATACTGTTGAGCGCTGCAATCCATTGTGTATTTGCCCAAGCCATCCCCACTCTCAACCCAGCCATTCCGAAAGCTTTTGAAAGTGTTTGTGTTACTATTAAATTGGAGTAATTCCCCACTTCATTTGCCAAAGATACTTCCGGACAAAAATCAATGTAAGCTTCATCAACCACCACTAAACCATTGAATTGTTGAACGATATTCAAAACAAATGATTTGTCAAGTAATTTTCCAGTAGGATTATTCGGATTACACAACATCAGTACTTTACTTCCTTTAGCTGCTTGAAGCAAATCAGTTTCAGTGATTTCAAACGCATTATCAAAAGCAATCGCATTTATTTTTAAGCCATTTATTTTTGCCAAAACACCATACATTCCGTAGGAAGGATTCAAATATGAAATGGTGTCAATTCCAGGTTGACAGGTCAAGCGAATGATTAAATCCAATACTTCATCAGAACCATTGCCTAAAAACAATTGATCGATTGATCCACCTTTTAAATCACAGATTGTTTGCTTCAAGTCTTTTTGCAAAGGATCCGGATAACGATTATTGGTTGTTAGCAGACCATTTTCATTGGCATCCAAAAACACTTCTCCTTTTCCTTCAAATTCATCTCGAGCAGAGGAATAAGCTTGTACGCTTCTTAAATCCGGTCGCAAGTAGCGATTGATATTCAATTGACGATCAAAATCAGTTGTGTTTTTTGCATCCAAGCGAACTTGAATGGCATTCGCATGTGCTTCCAATTGCTCCGCTTTTGCCATTGTAATGACTGTTGGACCGAGATTCACCAAACCTTTGTCTTCAACTCTTTGATAAGTGATTTTCTTCACAAAAGCATCCAGAGAAACACCACTATAAGCTCGAGCAAATCCCGCAGTTGGCAAGGTGTGATTGGTTCCTGAAGCATAATCTCCAAAACTTTCAGCTGTGTTTTTTCCTAAGAACACACTTCCAGCGTTGTACACTTCTTGTTCTAACAAATTTTCATACTTCCCCATTACAATTAAATGTTCGGGCGCATACTCGTTCACAATTGCTGACCAGCTTTTTGCTTCCACTACAATTGCCGTACTATTCTGAAGTGCTTCACTTGCAATCGCAGCACGTGGTAAACGTTTCAATTGTTGTACTAAGACCTCTTGCACTTGCTCTACCAACGAATTAGAGTCAGTTAGAAAAACGACTTGAGAATCTGCTCCGTGTTCAGCTTGTGCCAATAAATCAGCTGCAATAAAAGCTGGTGAAACACTTTCGTCGGCTGCTACTAATACTTCTGATGGCCCAGCTGGCATATCGATGGGAACACCTAATCCTTGAGCAAATTGTTTTGCAGCAGTTACGTATTGATTTCCCGGCCCAAATAATTTATCCACTTTCGGAATGGTGGCAGTTCCATAGGTCATAGCAGCAATGGCTTGAGCTCCACCAACTTTATAAATTTCAGTTATTCCAGCAACTTTTGCAGCATACAGAATCGCTGGATTTACAGTTCCATCTTTTGAAGGAGGTGTGCACAATATTCGGTTTAAACAGTTGGCAATTTTTGCCGGAAGTCCAAGCATCAAAACGGTTGAAAACAAAGGTGCAGATCCACCAGGAATATACAAACCAACTGTTTGAATCGGAACCGATTTTCGCCAACAAAAGACACCTGGAGAAGTTTCAATTTCCACAACTGCTTGTTGTTGTACTTGGTGAAAACGTTCGATATTCGCTGCAGCAGTTTGAATTGCTTGCTTTAAATTGGAATCAACTAGTAATTCTGCAGCTTGTATTTCAGCATCAGTCACTTTAAAATCTGTTGCAAGTAATTCAACTTGATCAAACTGTTTGCTGTAAGCTTGTAAAGCTCTGTCGCCATTGGTTTTCACTTCATCAAAAACAGATTGAATCAATTCAGTCAGATTTTCAGCTGCTAAACTTGGTCGCGT
Source organism: Fluviicola sp. (assembly GCA_020849495.1). Taxonomy (GTDB): domain Bacteria; phylum Bacteroidota; class Bacteroidia; order Flavobacteriales_D; family Crocinitomicaceae; genus Fluviicola. The sequence goes on along the minus strand of JADLGD010000021.1, from coordinate 12,569 downwards.
TAACGCTTCTTGCAACTGTGCTTTTGTGGGATTAATGATCTTTTTCATGCTATTTTAGGATACCATTTTTTCTATTGGGACAACTAATATTCCTTCTGCGCCAGCATTTTTCAAAGCTTGCACAATCGACCACGTATCTTTCTGTTTCACAACTGAATGCACACTCACCCATCCTTCTATCGCAAGTGGTAAAATCGTAGGACTTTTCATTCCAGGAAGAATCGCACAGATGTTATCCAATTGATCTACTGGCGCATTGAGCAAAATGTATTTATTGTCCTTAGCTGCTAAAACCGATTGAATGCGAAAAACCAATTGATCCAATAATGCCTGTTTTTCAGGGTCAAAATTGGCACCTTTTACCAATACAGCTTCCGATTCCAAAAAAGGAAACACTTCTCTGAGATTGTTTTGAAACAAAGTGTTCCCTGTCGAAACGATATCAGCAATCGCATCAGCTAAATTGAGAGAAGGAGCAATTTCCACAGAACCAGCAATGGTGTGAATTTCGGCTTCAACTCCTTGTGCTTTTAAGTACTTCCGAACCGTATTTGGATACGAAGTAGCAATGCGTTTGCCAGCTAAATCAGCTGCATTTTGAATAGAAGAGTTTTTCGGTACAGCAAAAGAAACACGGCATTTAGAAAAATCCAATGGTAGAACTACATCAACAGGAACATTCTCTTCTTCCAAGGTATTCGAACCAATGATTCCTAAATCCACCACGCCATCTGCAACGTATTGTGGGATATCTGAATTGCGGAGAAATAACAATTCAGCTGGATAATCTGAAGTGATGACTTTCAATTGTCCTTCCCGGTAGTCGACTTTCAGTCCACACTCTCGGAGTAATTTCAATGATCCTTCTTGCAAACGACCAGATTTTTGTAAAGCAATAATTAAACGTTTCATATTTGTTTAAATATGCCTGGAAATCGAGAAGGAATATTGTTGTTGGTGAAAGAAAAAAATGACAACAAAAAACCCGCCTGATTGCCAAGCGGGTTAAAGATTTTATAGATAGAACATCATCTCACCATAGCGCTTAGCTGTGCATGTTGTGATGATGATGATGTAACTGTGTCATTTTCATGTCGACAAAACTAGAACGATTTTTTGGAAAAACAATGGATGAAGAAGATATTTTATTAAAATAGTTAGTTCTTTTTTCCTTCAACTAAACTATTTAATTCAATAATAAGGGCTTCTGCCTGAAATGAATAAAGATTATCTAAAAACTTAAAGGTATTAAATTCTTTGTCAATGATTTTAATTCTACCAGTATTTTGGATCCTGAATATTATAGTTTGTCTTGAAAAATCATGAACATCGTCAGACGGACTGTTTTCTTCAATAAACGAACGATTTATCGTGATTTTTTTGATTTGATTTAGCTGAATTGCCTTTCGTTTTTTTATCCAAAAAGTGCCTGTTTTTTTTATTATAAATGAACCATCCAGTACGGATAAACTTTCTTTACCTTTGATCAACCACAATAACATTCTCAAACACAAAACTCCTGTAAACAACAGAACAACAAATACAGGAATCAATTGATAAAACTCATCTGTTTTTTCAGATAAAACCCTAAAAACTGCTATGGGTGTTCCGAATAAACACAGCAAAGAAAAGAGACCATAAATCAATACAGAAATGAAATTTGACCGGCTTTTTGTTTCGATAATTGTCATTTGTTGCAACTCGATTTTAATTTCTTGATTTTACTCCCAAACAATTCCTTTCTTTTTCTCTGCTTCAATCCGAATGTTTGCAATGATATCCCTTGCTAGCAAAGCCAACTCCCCTTTTTGTTTTTTTGCTTTATCTCCAGCTATTCCGTGATGTTGTACTGCGATTTTGGCTGCTGCTTCAGCTGGATAACCTTGAGTCAACAAACCCAGAATCATTCCTGTGAGCACATCACCCGAACCGCCTGTTGCCATTCCTGGATTTCCTTTCAAACTGAAACAAACGGCTCCATCTGGAGTGGCAATGGCTGTAATGGCATCTTTCAATACCACTGTGCAATAGTAACTTTGAGCAAAATGCACTAAGCGTTCCAAACGATCCACGCTGCTGATAGCTGTTCCTGCTAAACGCTCAAATTCTTTAGGATGAGGAGTCAAAACAGCTGTTTTCCCTAATTGTTTTAATAAATCTGGATGTGCTGCTAGTAAATTCAAAGCATCCGCATCGTAAACAGTTGGTTTGTTGGCATGTAATACTTGTTCCAAAACATTTAATGTCGACTCTGTGACGTTAATTCCCGGACCAATCCCAATCGCTGAGTATGCTTTTAATTCTAAAGAATTCAGTTCACTCGAAGTATCTACTTGCGAATCGATTGAACACATGGCTTCAGGAACAGCAATTTGCAAAATGGATGAACAATTGGCTGGTACATGCGTGGTTAACAAACCTAAACCAGAACGTAAAGCAGATTCCGAAGACAAACAAGCTGCGCCCATTTTACCTCTACTTCCTGCAATCAGCAAACCATGTCCATAAGTTCCTTTGTGCGAAAAACGTTTGCGTTCATGTAATTGCTCGCCCACCCAAGCTGATTCTAGAATCGAAAACCGCGTGGGTAACAATGCTGCTTGTTCTTGATTCAATCCAATATCTACCACCTTCCATTTACCGACAAAACCGGCTGTTTCAGGAAGAAAAAAGGTGAGTTTTGGTGAGTTAAACGTATAAGTCGTTGTTGCTTTGACAACGCAAGAACTTGAAGGAATTTCATCCGCCGACAAACCAGAAGGCATATCAACCGAAATCACTTCACAACCCGATTGATTGATTGTATGAATGGCATGTGCTAAAACGCCTTCAGGAGCTCTAGAAGAACCAATGCCCAATAAAGCATCGATGATTTTGGTGTCACTTGTATGTTCAAATACACATTGTTCATTCCATAACACCACTTCTTGTTTCACTTTCTCGAATTGCGCTTGACAATCTTCTGTCATTTCGCCAAAAGGAACTAAGTAAATCGTTACATCGAAATGCATTTGTTTCAAGATGCGTGCAATGACAAATCCATCTCCACCATTGTTTCCTGTACCACAAAAAACAGCGTAAGGTTCTTTATACAAACCATTGTGAAAAAGCTGATCCACCAAATTGGAAGCAGCTCTTTCCATTAAATCAATGGATCGAATGGGTTCATTTTCAATGGTGTATTGGTCCAGCCAACGCAATTGGGAAGCGGTGTAGATTTTCATAAAGTGATATTCTACTTGAAATTAGTAAAAAGGATTGAAAAGTGGATGTTACAGTTCTTTTATTTGAGTTTCGATAATAATAAATCACTATAACTCAAGGCTTCTAAGTGCTCTTTTTGAAGTTCGAAAAATGAAAAATAGTGATCACATTTGCTTTTTAGTTCTTCCAAGGTAAATGCATTCTTCGCATCGATTGCCTCTACTTCGATGAAATTCCCTAGTCCTTCAACCACATCAAAATGAAACTTCACATGATCGATGAAATAGATTTTGCGCTGCTTATCGATGACCACTTTAATTCCAAATTGATGAGTTAATATTTGTTTCAAAGCTGGATTTGGTTCGTGTTGATACAACACAATGTCAGAAGCTTTTGCATCTGCCGTATTTCCTCGTTCGTATTGAATCAAAGCATGTTCAATGCTTCCTTCTCGCAATTTCAAACGACCTTTCGGAACATTGAAATACGTGTCCACTTGGTGGTCTGTGCCTTGAAAAACTGGATTTAAAGTCACTAATTTCGTTTCCAATGTTTTCCAATCTGCAATGCGCGCTTTGAATTCGACGTTTTTGATGTGCATGATTTTTTATTTAGTTAAAGCTAATTGAAATAGCTTCATGATGTGCTGATTTAAAACTAGAAATATTAATAAAACTAGGCTTTTATTTTCTAGATCATTTTTCATATCTTTGAAATATGGGTACAGTAGAATTGAAAACGAGTCTACACCAATTAATCGAAGGTGTTACAGATAATAGTGTTTTGGAAGCGGTATATACTTTATTATCTAAAGCAACTAACAATGCTGGTGACGATTGGTACAACTCATTATCAGATGAAGAAAAAGCTGCTATCGACCGTGGATTGAATGATGCTGATAATAAACGATTTGTACCATATTCTGATGTAAAAGCGAAATCCGACAAGTTGTTAGGTCGTTAGTATGAGCAAATCATATTCAATCCATTGGACTCAAGAAGCAGCTGATTCTTATATCGAAACACTTGTTTTTATACTCGAAAAATGGACCATCAAAGAAGCCTTACATTTTGAAACATTAACTGAGGAGTTGTTAGCCAATTTATCAAACAATTCTAAACTCTGTCCTGAATTAAAAATGTTGAAAATTCGATAATGTGTGATTTCAGAACAAACTTCTCTAGTATATCGGATTTCATCTAAATCAATAGAGATTATTACCTTTATAGATAACCGAAGTAAACATAAGTACTGACATTAAGAACAATTAAGACAAACCTTTTTTGTTTGTTCTGAATTTGTATCTACTTGGTGAATTGTGTCTTGAAAATGTTTTTTTTTGTTCACTAATTTCGTTTCCAATGTTTTCCAATCTGCAATGCGCGCTTTGAATTCGACGTTTTTGATGTGCATTTAATCTGATTTATTTATAATTATATATCAATCTATAATGTTTGTTTCTATGATTTCATTGGGTGGTGAATAGGTATATGGGATTTTGAGTTTTTTATGCTTTTTAGTTAGTGGATCAAAACAATTCCAAATTGTATTTTCTTCTTCATTATCAACAGTTATAAAATTTGTGACATTCCATTTTTTATTAAAAAACTTCAACTCAATACATTCACCACCACCATGCGCTAAATAATATCCTGTGATTTTTTTCTTTTTCAAAAAGTAACTTGGATTTCGAATACTGGACAATAACGAATCCTTTACAAACCCTTTTTCACTTTTATTTATATAAACAAATTGCCCTTCTTTCCGACCTGTTCCTGCTTGAGCATAATAGCTAAACACCAAATCATCTATGCCGTCAAAGTTCAAGTCAAATAACGTATCATCATTCACTTCCATCGGGAATAACTCCATAGCAACTAAATTTCGAATGTAATCTAGTTTTCCCTTGTATGTATTGGTATCAAAAGACATTTTTTTTAAACTATCTAAAACTTCTTCAGTACTCGTTTGAACATCTGTCTGTTTAGCTTTTTCTTTAGAAGAAATAGTTTCATTACAACTTGCTGTTAAAAGGATCAAAGTAAGAGTTAGTAGAAAAAAAGGTTTAGTCATTTTAGGTACTTTTCATGAAGTTAAAAATCTTTTTGCAAAATCAAATGATGCCTGACTTAAATCATGTTTTTATCATCTAATTAACCCTTCCTTTACAGAAAAAACAAAGATGTCGTCTTTAGCAATTCAGCCCTTAACAAGCAAGTATCACAAATCTGCGTTCAAGTGTTTAATGGACTATTTTTTCACGCAAGAACCGATGGTGAAATCACTCAATATCTCCAGAGAATCGATTGAACCTTATGTTAAGGAACTCATTGAAAAAGCCATTGATGATCGATTATCGTTCGTTCAATTGAATGACAACCAAGAAGTTGTAGCTGTTGTCATCGCTGAAGATTATTTTGGAGAACCATCAGATACACTGTTAGAATTAAGCGCTGGTTTGGAACCAGTTTTCGCCCTGTTAGAGAAAGTTGGATCAACCTTTTGTGCGAACAACCTAATGAAAAACAATCGTTTTTACCATTTATTGATGATTGCATCTGCCGAAAAAGGAGCAGCTACTTTCATTACCAAAGTCGCCTTGGAATTTGCTAAAAAGAAAGGATTTGTTTCTGCTGTCGTTGAAGCTACAGGAACAATATCTCAGCACATCATTCAAAACACCTTCCACTTTAAAGAACTTCAAGCTGTTCCTTATGCGAATTTTGAATACAATGGAAAAAAAGTATTCGAAGACATCACTGCAAGTGAGGCTTGTAAGTTTTATGAAAAGGAATTGTAGGTTTTAGCCTTTCATCAACTTCGCTGCATGAGGAGCAAAAATATAAAACGATTAACCCCCTATCAAATCAATTAATGAAACCGTTTGATTCCGCAAGTTGGAGATTTTTTTTAGATTACTTAGAACCATGCGATGGGAATCGCTTGGCAGCGGAGGAAATTATTAGACGTAGAATAGCTGCTTTTATTCTGCTTTTAAATCATCATCAATTATTTCAATATTATATGGCCAATAGACAGAATACTTTATCTCACAACATTCTTTCTGTTGTAAATCTATCAATTTATTATATTTAAAGCTTGTCAATAAAACTTTGTCTTTTACTATTTTATTGTTTCTTTCAAATCTCATCCATACATGGTAGCCTCTTGACCGTTCAATGAATAGTATTTTCGCACATGTTTTTTCATACCAATTCATAGAAATTTTGGACCAAAAAATTAATATAAAAATTAAACAGATAGAAATTACCCCAATAACAATATCCCTTTTACTTATTTTCATTTTTTGTGGTAATTTATCATTTACTGCTCCATTTGAGTACTGTTGCGTGGCTCCAATAATTAATGTTCTTCTATTTAATATATTTTCATTTATTCCGAATTTCTTAAATTGTTTTGTGTACCGCCAACAAAACCAAATCCTATTCCATCAATCCCCCCGCTACAGCACGATTCCCATCGTGTAGCAACTTTAACTTTTTCATCATTTTTTACAAACAACTACGTCATTCAACCAAGTTGACAAATTGCTTGTTTTTGATTGATTTTATTCGTTGTCAAAGTCTTACCCCTTCATCAATTTCGCTGCATGTGGAGCAAAGTAGGTCAAAATACCATCTGCACCAGCTCTACGGATACTTAACAACATTTCCATCATCGTGCGATCGTAATCCAACCAGCCGTTTTTCGCAGCAGCATACACCATCGCACATTCACCACTGACATTGTAAGCCGTAACTGGAGTAGCAAAATTCTCTTTCAACAAACTAATGATATCCAAGTAGCACAATGCCGGTTTTACCATAATGAAATCAGCTCCTTCAGCAATATCCAACTCTGCTTCAATCAAGGCTTCTCGTTTGTTAGCAGGATTCATTTGGTATGTTTTTTTATCACCCAATTTCGGTGCAGAATTCAAAGCATCTCTAAACGGTCCGTAAAAAGCAGAAGCGTATTTTGCGGTGTACGACATGATCGAAACATCCATAAAACCATTTTCATCCAAAGCTTCACGGATCACTCCTACTCGCCCATCCATCATATCAGAAGGACCGATGATATCAATTCCTGCTTGTGCTTGAGCAATCGACATTTTTGCTAAAATGGGTAAGGTTTGATCGTTTACAATTTGTCCGTTGATTACCAAACCATCATGTCCGTCAGATGAATATGGATCCATTGCCACATCCGACATTAAAACAGCTTCTGGAAAACGTTCTTTCACTGCACGAATCACATGTAGGTAAAAGTTTTCATCCGCATAACTGTAAGTTGCTGTTTCATCTTTCAAATGTTCGTCAACCGCTGGGAACAAATCAAAGGTACGAATACCCAATTCCATCCATTTTTCAAATTCTGGAAGTAATTGATCCAAGCTCCATCGGTAATTTCCAGGCATCGAAGCAACTTCTTCTTTGATGTTCTTACCATCTTTCAAAAAAAGCGGGTAAATCAAATGCTCAGCTCCTAGTTTTGTTTCCTCCACCATTGCACGAATGGTAGCATTTTTACGATTTCTTCTTGGACGAATATTCATGACCGTTGATTTTGTGCAAAGTTAATAGAATAACACAAGTTGAATGTAATGAAAGGATGAATCTTCAATCCGATTAGAAAATCAAATGCATAGTGAGACCATCGATTTACGCATTCATTTTTGACTTTTATTCACATAAAGGTTCGAGTTTGCAATTTTTAACTATTTTTAGTCTCTGTTAATAAATAACAAGAAACTACCCTATGAATAGAACACTAACTATTATTTGCAGCGGAGTCGTTTTGACCGCGTTAATAAGCGCTTGTGGATCAGGTGGAGAAGAAAAAAAACCTGAGATTGATAAAGAAGTAATTGATCCAAACAGTTCGTTAAACACGAATTTTGACGGGAAAATTTTTAGTATTCCATCTCCAATGCAAACAGCTTTGCTTTTGCAAGAAGTGAATGCACCTTTTAAGGAGAATTTCTTGAATGATTTGGACAATGTGAAAAACTACTCTTCTGAGATGCAGAAAGCATTGAACATGGGTATTTATGGAACAGACTTAGGATACTTGTCAATTTACAAACAAAACAGTTTGGCATTGAAGTACCTTTCTACAATCGAAAAATTAACTTCCGATTTAGGTCTTGAAGGAGCGTTTGATAAAGATTTCATGAGTCGTTTTGAGAAAAACAGCACCAACAAAGATTCCATGATGTTGATTGTTTCTGATGCCTTTAAAAAATCAGATAATTTCTTAAAATCAAATGATCGCAAAAACATTTCTGCATTGATTCTTGTAGGTGGTTGGATCGAATCGTTATACATTGCTTGTGAAATCAACCGTGAGAACAGCAATCCAAAAATTATGGAACGCATTGGTGAGCAAAAAGAGACTTTGAATACAATCATCGAAATTTTAAAGCAATACAATAAGAAAAATGCTTACGATGATTTGATCTCTGATATGGGCGAATTGAAAACGTATTTTGATAAAATTGAAATAGAATATGATTTCGTTCAACCAAAAACAGATGCGGCTAAGAAAACAACTACTTTGATGCACAAAACAGCTGTGAAAATCGATTCAAACACTTTGAACTTTATTAACCAAAAAATCGCATCTATTCGCGAGAAAGTAACTGCATAATCTGAAAAGTCATGAAGAAAATTATAGCATTAGCATTATTTGCCGGATTATTCTCAACGGCTACTTTCGCACAAGATTGTGAAACATTGGTAAAAGATTGTGAGAAAATCCTAAAGGGAAAACAAAACAACTTTGTTTCTGATGGACAAGTTTACACCGCTTTGTTGGATCGTGAAAAAGCAGAGTTCAAAACAACGTTCTTTGGTGGTTCAACTTACCGTATTGCTTGTACAGCAGGAAACGATGATACTTATGTCATTTTTACAGTGAAAGATTTGGAAGGGAATGTTTTGTTTTCAAACAAAGGATACAAGAATTCATCTTATTGGGACTTTAAAGTACCGAAAACGATTCCTGTTGTAATTGAAACGGAATTGGATTTGGACAAAAAAGTAACAGGATGTGCCGTGATGATGATCGGTTTCAAACGATAATAAACCTTCAATTTCTAAAAACTTTTAAGGCATGAGTGAACGCATTCTCCGCGCTCTAATGCAGTTATTCGCTATTATTGCTAAGGTTGACGAAGTAACTGAATCTTCTCCCGAAGCAATTGCATCTTCCAATGGTCGTCGTATCATTGAAGCTTTTTTGCGTACTGAATTGAATGATGAATTGATCAAAAAATACATTCAATTATTTGATGAATACATCTTAGTACACCATGCTGGTTCTGCAAAAAAAGATGGTGAGCGCAAACGTACCTCTGTTAACTCTGTAAAAGTATTACGCATCTGTTCACAAATCAATGAAGAGCTGACGCAACGCCAGAAAGTCATTGTATTACTTCGAATTTTTGAATTTATCCATGCAAACGAATATGTAAATGACCAAGAACAAGAATTCGTTCATACAGTTGCTGAGTCATTTAACATTTCAGATAAAGAATACCGTCAATTAAAAGCTTTCATTGAAGAACCAATTGAAACAATCATCGATGAAGAAGCTTTCATGTATGTTGTTGGAAAAGCAACACCGCTAACGAAAGCAAAACTTTTTGTCCAAGAAGGAATTGATGGAATGATACGTGTCATTCGTATTGAAAGTATCAACAGTGTCTTTTTCCGCTATTTTGGTAATGATGAATTGAATCTAAATGGTCAGATTGTTTCCAACGAACGCAATCACATCCTCAATCAAGGTTCAAGTATTCGTACAACTAAAATTGCTCCTATTTATTACAGCGATGTGATATCACGTTATTTAAGTGATGGAAATCGTGAAAAAATCACCTTTAAAGTAGATCATTTACAATACCATTTCAAAAATGGTAAAGTTGGTTTACATGAGATCAATCTTACTGAACAATCTGGTAGTTTGATTGGTGTAATGGGTGGTTCAGGTGCTGGAAAATCCACTTTCTTGAATGTGTTAAATGGGAATTACACTCCTACTTTTGGATCTGTAACAATCAATGGCGTTGATTTACACCGCGAGAAATCGAAAATGGAAGGTGTGATCGGTTTTGTTTCTCAAGATGATTTATTGATTGAGGAATTGACCGTTTTCCAAAACTTGTTTTTCAATGCGAAATTGTGCTTCAGTGATTTAAGTGAATCTCAAATCAAGAAAAAAGTATTGGATTTGTTGTCCGATATCGGTTTATCTGAAGTGAAACATTTAAAAGTAGGTTCACCTTTGGAAAAAACCATTTCTGGTGGACAGCGCAAACGTTTGAATATTGCACTCGAATTGATCCGTGAACCAGCGGTGATGTTTGTTGATGAGCCAACTTCAGGTTTGTCTTCACGTGACTCAGAAAACATCATGGACATGTTGAAAGAGTTGGCTTTAAAAGGAAAACTCATTTTTGTGGTGATCCATCAGCCTTCTTCCGACATTTTCAAAATGTTTGATAAATTGTTCATTTTGGATCAAGGTGGCTACCCTATTTTTGATGGGAATCCGATTGATGCAGTAGTGTACTTTAAAACGCACGTTCACCATGTGAATGCAAACGAACGTGAATGCCCGATTTGTGGCAACGTAAATCCAGAACAAATTTTCAATATCATCGAATCAAAAGTGGTTGATGAATATGGTAATCAAACGAAATACCGTAAGATTTCTCCAGTTGAATGGAACAGTCGTTTTCTAGCAAACAAAAAGAAAACAGAATCAAATGATTCGACTGATCCCATCAAAGGAACTTCTAAGATTGCCAATAAAATCAATCAATTCAAGGTGTTTTTCATCCGTGATGTATTGAGTAAGTTGGCCAACAAACAATACATGTTGATCAACATGTTGGAAGCTCCTCTATTGGCGGCTATTCTGGCGTTCTTCGTGAAGTTTTTCAACACAGATAATGGAAGAAATAAATACGTCTTCTTTGAAAACGAAAACATTCCTCAGTATTTATTCATCGCAGTAGTAGTTGCACTTTTCTTAGGTTTGACAGTAGCTGCAGAGGAAATCATCAAAGACAAGAAGATCTTGAAACGCGAAAGTTTCTTGAATTTATCGAGAGGATCTTATTTATGGTCGAAGATTTCCATCATGTTCCTGATTTCAGCAATTCAATCTGCTTTGTTTGTAGTGATTGGAAATTTCATTCTAGAAATCGACGGACTTTGGTGGCAATATTGGTTGATTTTGTTCTCCACTTCTTGTACTGCAAATATTTTAGGATTAAACATTTCATCCGCTTTCAATTCAGCGAAAGTGATTTACATTACCGTTCCTTTATTGATCATTCCTCAATTGTTGTTCTCTGGTGTAATTGTAAAATTTGACAAGCTCCACCCTATTTTCTCCAATACGAACGAGGTTCCGTGGATTGGAAATACGATGGCTTCTCGTTGGTCTTACGAAGCTTTAGCCGTTGTTCAAGCAAAAGAGAATTACCATGAACAACCAATCTTCCATTTAAATCAGCAAAAATCTGCTGCTGGTTGGATGCGTGATTATTGGTTGCCTGAAATGAAAAATCAATTGAACATTTTAGCTGACAAGAAAAGTTCACTTGCTGATTTTGAAAAAGCAAAACGTATTTTGGCGAATGAAATTGAAAAAGAAACCAACAAATGGTCGAATTTAACTTGTCCAACTTGCGTTGAGTCAATTGAAAAAATCAAGAAAACAGAACCTTGTGGAAGTATTCAAAGCGCTGTTGGTTCTTTCCTTGAATTATTGAAAAAGCAATACAACAAGACGTATAACGATGTGTCTCAAGAATTGGATAAAATAGTAGAAAAAGAAGGTGATAAAAAATTCCAATTGTCTCAAGGAGCTTTTTTAAATGAAAGTTTGCAGGACATTGTTACAAACAGAACAGAAGTTCAAAAAATCATCGTAACTGATAAAGAGATTTTACAAAAAGATGATCCTTTGTACATTGACCCTGTTGGAACACGTTTCTTAGACGCACCTTTTTATGCTCATAAAAAGTACTTGTTCGGAATTGAGATTGATACTTTCTGGGCAAATGTGTTCGTTCTTTGGGGTATGTCCATTTTCTTAATCATTGCCTTGTACTATGATTTATTAAGATATGTTTTGGAATTTGGTGAGAAAATAAAATTACCAGGCAAGAAATCAAAACAATAAAAAAAAGCCATCCGTCAATTGACAGATGGCTTTTTTAATATTTAAAGTGTCTAGTCCTGAAATAGCGATACACAAATTTTATCGTTATGGAAAAAGGAGATGGTTTTAGCTATGTAAAGCGAAGTCAGAAAGACTATTCAATGTCTTTCAAAATGGGAGTTATT
>JADLGD010000020.1 GCA_020849495.1 Fluviicola sp. | reverse complement strand
CCAACGACGCTCACCTTGCACATACAACGAAGAATTGATCGAATGATGATCGCCAAAAAGGTAAGAATTGACATTGTTTCTGGTGAAAGACGTTCCAGCTGTCAACACCCAAGCATCTTTTCCCCAAGAACGTTGAAATTGGTAATCTCCGTACATGACACTTGAAGTAGTACTCTGCGAAGTATTGGTGTAATTGTCGTTATCTACAAAGTACAAACGGGTACGCAATTGGTGTTTGTTGTTGTATTTATCAAAGTATTTTACACTTGGATCTAAGGTCAAACGCAGGCCTCTGTTGTAAGTTAATGTTGATCCCGCCACCGAAGTGTCGGCTCCTCCTGAAGGTTGATAAGCAAGCGTATCACTTTGCCAAATAATGAAATTACCTGTTTTTTGCATTTGGACGTTCCAACCTAAACTCACTTTCAGTTTATCAATTTTCTTTGGTTTCCAAGAAATGGTTCCATTCATTCGCACACGGTCTTCTGTTTCACCTTCACGGTAGCCATCGTTTGTAAAACCGTAAGCTCCCAAAGTAATCCCAACGCGGTTGATTTGCTTTCCAAATGTCACATCTGCTTGGTGTTGCAAAGGATTTTTCGTCCACCATTGAAGCGATTCTCTTTGCGGATTATCGTAAGCACCGAATTGGTATTTTGCCGTAAATTCTGTTTTTGGTCCCGGTTCACGTTCAATCAAAGAAACAATTCCATTTAAGGCACCACTTCCATACAAAACAGAAGATGCTCCTTTGATGATCTCAATTTGTTGTGCTTGTTCGATGGGAATGGAATTCCATTTGGTATCTCCAGCATCACCAGAAAGAAGCGGCACTTCGTTCCACAAAACTAGAACACGACTTCCAGCGCCGTAAGAGAAACCACTTCCTCCACGAATACTGATTTGTCCATCCATTGCATAAGCTCCTGGCGCTTGGTCAACAGCTTGCTCTAAGTCTGTAATTCCTTTATTGGCAATTAATTCTGGTTTGATGATTTCCAACGAAATAGGAACGTCTTCAATTTTTTGTTTACGTCTAGATGCAGCAATTACCACCGGTCCAATCTCTGTTTCTTTGTAAAGTGAAGCCTCATTGACCAATAAAATTTCCAGTTTCCCCGGTCCATTTACGAGTAGTGTATCCGTAATATATTCTGTTGCTGAAATGACGATTTGTATAGGAAAGGCTGAATTCTCTAAAGAGAAGTTCCCGTTTTCATCCCCTTGTACACCTCTATTGTCCAATGTTTTAACCGTTGGGAAAGGAACAGGTGTTTTGTTTTCACTGTCCAAAACCTGACCGGAGATCGTTTGCGAAAAAACTGCAATTGGAGCTAAAAAAAGTAGTAGAAGTACTTGTTTCATAAAGGTAATTTTCCTTAAATTCAAGAGACCAAAATACCATTTCTTTTGAATTTTACAACATTACACCAGCAAATCGCCTTAACTTTTTTAAGTGGCATTGGAAGTCGAAGAGCACGCATTTTAGTGGCTCATTTTAATGATTTAGAAGCTTTTTTTAGTGAAAAGCGGTTGAATCTTGCGAAAATACCTGGCATTCCACCCAATTTCGTTTCCTTTAAACAACGTGTTCAAGCATTGGTTGAAGCAGATAAAATCGTTGAACAATTAACCAAATCGGGAACAAGTACTGTTTTCTTCACTGATTCGGATTATCCACGTAGATTGAAACAATGTGAAGACGCGCCTTTGTTACTTTATACACAGGGCAATATCAATTGGAATCCAGAAAGGGTGGTTTCCATTGTTGGAACACGACATGCGTCTGATTACGGAAAGCAATTGACCAAAGAATTGGTGGATGCATTGAAAACGGTAGATGCAACAGTTGTGAGTGGAATGGCTTATGGGATCGATATTTGTGCGCATCACGCAGCTTTGCAGGCTGATCTTCCAACTTGGGGAGTTTTGGGACACGGGTTTGATTTCATGTATCCGAGTGGGCATCGAAAAACGGCCAAACGCATGTTGGAAAAAGGTGGTTTAGTCAGTGAATTCATTCCCATGCAAAAACCAGAACCAGCTCATTTTCCAATGCGGAATCGGATTGTTGCTGGTTTAGCAGATGCAACGATTGTCATTGAAAGTGGAGAAAGCGGCGGTTCATTGATAACAGCGAATCTGGCCAATGATTACAACAGGGATGTTTTTGCTTTTCCTGGAGACATTACAAGACCTTACTCAAAAGGCTGCAATCAGTTGATTAAAAACAACAAGGCACATTTACTATCGGATCCTTCTGATTTATTGGAACACATGAATTGGCTGCATCAACCTTCCAAGATTGCAACGCAAAAACAATTGTTCGTGGAACTAAATGCCAAAGAAGAACAAATAATCACCATTTTAAGGGAGAAAAAAGACCTTTCCATCGATGTGATTGCGCATCTTTCATCGTCTCCCATTAGTCTGATTTCAAGCGAGTTATTAGGGTTGGAGTTCAAGGGTTTGGTTCGATCAATGCCTGGAAAAAGATTTACTTTGGCGTGATGTTTCTTAAAATTGTATTTTTAGTCCAAATTTTAAGACCATGAAAAAGACCTTTTTAGCGATTGGCTGTTTGTTTTCATTGAGTGCAATAGCACAAACAGTTACAAACGCTCCAGATAGTAAATATCAATTTACAAAAGTGTATCAGTACGAAGCAACTCCGGTTGAAAGTCAAGGAATGACTGGTACGTGTTGGAGTTTTTCATCGTTGTCTTTTTTTGAATCAGAATTGATTCGCATGGGAGTTAAAAACCCAGGTACTTTATCAGAAATGTATATCGTTCGCAAAGCATACGAAGCGAAAGCAGATCGTTTTATTCGTATGGATGGCAAGACCAATTTTGGTGAAGGTGGAGCGTTTCATGACATTCCTTGGGTGATTAAACGTTATGGAATTGTTCCTAAAGAAGTATACTCTGGTTTGGCGAATGGTCAAGAAGAATACGATCACGAAGAATTATTCAATGTATTGAATGCGTTTATGCAAACTGTTTTGACCCAAGTTCAAAAAGGACATGGAATTGGAACAGAATGGAAAGTAGCTTTCAATGGTATTTTGGATGCTTACTTAGGTAAAGACGTGACTGAATTTACTTACAATGGTAAAAAGTACACACCTAAAAGTTATGCAGAGTCATTGGGCTTGAAAATGGGTGACTACGTTTCCATCACTTCTTTTTCTAACGATCCGTTTTATGAAACATGCGAAATAGCAATTCCTGATAACTGGACATGGGGAGATAGCTACAATGTTCCTTTGGAAGACATGGTAACTGTTGCTGAAACAGCTTTGAAAAATGGCTACACTTTGGCTTGGGGAGCAGATGTTTCTGAAAAAGGATTCAGTTTCCGTAACGGAATTGCAATTACTCCAGAAGATGAAAATACGATTCAAATCAAAGGAAGAGACAATAAAAACTTCAACAATGCTGGTGCTGAACGTCAATCCAATGCGTTTTTAGAGCCCGTGAAAGAATTAAAAGTAACACAAGAAATGCGTCAAGAAGGTTATGATGGAAAAGTAACGACAGATGACCACGGAATGCACATTGTAGGGATGTATAAAGACCAAAATGGAACCCGTTATTTCTTGGTGAAAAATTCATGGGGAACTGATAACTTACCAGAAGGATATTTGTATGTTTCAGAGCATTATTTCCGCTTGAAAACCATTAACGTGTATTTACACAAAGAAGGTTTATCAAAAGAAATGCGCGCAAAATTGAAAATCTAATTCGCAATTGTGGTTAAGATGGAACGATTAACACCTGCAGAGGAAAAAGTAATGTTGAAATTGTGGAGTTTGGAAAAAACCAACGTTCAGGGAATCTTGGATTTGTATGAAACGCCAAAACCTAATTACAACACGATTTCCACCATTGTGCGTATTTTGGAAAAGAAGAAATACATCAAACACAAAGCACAAGGTCGTGGGTTTGTTTATTCGCCCAAATTGACCAAAGAACAGTACCGCGATCAATTAGCAGAAAACTTATTGCAACACTATTTTGATGGTGATCGAAACGAGTTGATCAGCTATTACAACAGTAAAAAATCCTTAGACGATTTACTATAAAAAAAGAACCCTGTCAGCAATGATGGGGTTTTTTATTCTACACAAATCTTTTGAGTAAACATCGTATTGCCTTGTTGAATGCGCGCAATGTACAATCCTGCTTTCACTGGGATGGGAATGTTCCATGTAGTTGTGTTGTTGGCTGTTTGAACCACAGAATGCACTAGTTTTCCTGATAGGTCGAATAAATCAACTTGAATTGATCCGCTTTCATTCGATGTTTGTACATGTAAAACCTCACCAGATAGAATAGGATTTGGAGCAATTACTACATTCGCAGATTCTAAAT
>JADLGD010000019.1 GCA_020849495.1 Fluviicola sp. | reverse complement strand
TATGAAAAGTCTATCAATCGTATTTATCGCAAGTCTGTTCGTATTTCTAAATTTAGGATGCAAAAAAGATAAAATAACTTACACCATCAGTGGAACAGTTAGCGATCAAACATTTAATACGACATTAAATGGTACTACTGTTAGACTTTACATTACCGAAGCAGGAACTTCTACTCAAAAATTGATTGAAACGGTTACCACTAGTTCGAATGGAGCATACACCTTTACTTTTGAAAGAGGCAATTACGAAGATGTAACAGTCAAAGTTGACAAAGAAAATTATTTTTCTCAGGAAAAGAGTTTTAACCTAGATGATCTTTCTGTTGAAGAAACGAATACGCAAAACTTTGCTACAAAAGCTAAAGCATGGGTCAATATCCATTTTGTGGGTAACGGAACCCAATCAGTAAATTATTTCAGAAGCGAAGGTTTAAGTACCTGTTCTGAATGTTGTCCATCTGGTGAATTCACATTAAATAATGTGGCAAACGTTTCCATCACTTGTATCAACAATGGAAATGAAAATTACGGCATCTACTATAAGAATAACGGAATTACGAATTACATCCCTGTTACTGTAAACACTACAGCTTTTGATACAACAGAGATGTTGATTAATCTGTAATCGATTAATCTTGTTCGATATCATCCAACATCATGCGCAATTCTTGTCGCAATTGTCGGTTGTAAGTCTCCATTAAGTATTTGAAATAATTCGGAGTACTTTTCGCAATACATTTCGTGTATAATTTCAAGCGGTGCTCGATGTGATCTTGTAATGCATCAATAACTCCAATCGCTTCATCAAAATCGGTTGTTTTGCGAATGATTCCCTCACTGTGGTTTCTCAAAGATAAATCAACAGCCAACTTCCCTTTCTCACCTTTGTCGATGCAATCGTAATAGACATCGCGCATACTGAACGACTCCAAGAAGGTTGTATCCACCAATTGCTCCATGTGACGAGGGAATTCGAACTCCACTTCAAACTCTAAATCATCGTCTTCAGATAAACGCGACTCTAGAAAACGATCTGGGAAACGGAAAGCATCTTGCCAATTGATGTAATCTTGCCAAATACCAAAACGTCGAACATTATTCCCAAGATCAATCAATTTGAATTTCTCCTTGTGAGGCAATCGTCTGGATCCACGACCAATCATCTGATGATACAACGTCAACGAACGCGTTGCTCTATTCAAGATAATCGTTTCAACGGTCGGCTCATCAAAACCAGTTGTCAAAATCCCTACAGATGTCAAAATGGCATCTTTTGTATGTTTGAACCAATGCAAGACATCTTTACGATCTTTGTCGCTGAAAGTAGAATCTAAATGACGGATTTTATAGCCACGTTTCTTGAATGTTTCTTCAACACGTAAGGATGTTTCAATTCCAGAATTAAAAATCAGGGTTTTGTCACCAATTGCCACTTCCTCGTAAGCAAACAACAATTTCTCTTGCATGAAGTAATTGCCATACACCACTTCAGATGAAGAAACGGTAAAATCACCATTGGTTCCAATCTTCAAACCGTGCAAATTTACATCGTATGTAAATGTTTCTGCATCAGCCAAATAACCTCCTTGAATTAAAGAAATAATACTTTCACCAACAATCAATTTATTGTAATGATCGTTTAAAGGCAAGGTTTTATTCGAACTCAAAGGAGTTGCAGTAACACCCAAGATATTTGCACCAGAATAATACTGGAAAATTTTACGGAAACTATTGTAATGCGCCTCATCGACAATGACCAAGCCTACTCCATCCACAAAATTTTCATCCTCTTGCAAACGGTTATTCAAAGTCTCAACCATCGCAATGTAACAAGGGTAATGGTCTTCGTCTTTCAGGTTTTTCACCTCGCTACTGATGACTTTATTCGGAATACCAATAGCATGTAATTGTTTGGAAGTTTGAACAGAAAGCTCGATACGATGCGTTAAAATCAAGACTTTCTTCTCCCATTTTTCAATGTATTGTCGAGCAACTTCAGAAAAGATCACTGTTTTACCACCACCAGTTGGCAATTGGAATAATAGGTTGAAATCCGAACCGTTTTTGTCCAATTCATCAATAATGGAGTTTACCGTTTTCAATTGAAACGGATACAATTCTTTTGCTTTAAACAGTTCTGTATCGATCATTTTTTTACTTACTCGTAGGGATAACGCTTCCCAAAAAGAGGGTACAAAAGTACTGTTCTTTTAAGCATTTATCAAACGATAAAACGGATTTTAAGGAAGTTTATTGATTCTTTATTAAAAAACAAGTTGCTAAAAAGCTTATTGGACTGAAAATCAGCATGCTGTAAAAATTATTCTCCAATAGTTGGAGAGATAAAAAAATGAACATCAAAAAATGAACCTTTCAAAATGCGCTGTCGAATGGTCATGTTCAATTTGGAAACAACATTTCTCAATCAACACCAAACACACTTCACTCAATAGCTCAAAAAAACGGTACAAGAATTGAGTACCTTTTTGAAAATTGATCTGTCATGAAAACTAAAACTGCACACAAAAGCAAAGTCATCAAAAAATCTTCTTTTGATCAAAGCTTGATTCATCTTGGAATCCATTTCAGTTCCAAAGCGCAAACTACGGAAAAGAAAAGTACCAATTAGAAGTCCATTCCTCCACCTCCACCTTGCGGCTGGTCAGATGGACGTTTTTTATCTACGATATCCGTTTTACCAAAGCGGTAACGAACGTTGATGAATATACGGCGCGTTTCCCATTTGAACTCTACATTTTGGTTCACTCCTGGCTGATCCACAAAGAATCTGAAACCTTGTGTGTTGAAAATATCTGAAACGCGTAATCCGACACCCCATTTACCATTGTATAAACTTTTATCAATGGAGAAATCCATCGAACCTCTTGGTTGCATTCTACCAGAAGGCGTAACTGCAGGCGCACCGTATCTTCCATTCACTTGAATCGTTAAGGTGCGCTTCATCAATTCTAGGGTCGATGATAATTTTCCACCTAACACAAATCCTTCACGATTGAAATTAGTCCCCACATTTGAATTGTCGTTGTATTTAATGTAGTTTCCATTGATCGAAAGCATGTTTCTCCAAATGGGCAACGGACGGTATTGAAAAACAATCTCACCACCTGTATTCACCGAATTGTCAATGTTTGCAAAAGTTCCAGCTGAAGTTCCATCCGGATAGAATACTTTCACACGATTGATGACACTGCTCGCATAACGTTGGTAAGCTGTAACCGAAAGCGTCAATTTTTTCATGGGTAAATCATAACTCAAATCAATTGAGTGAATGTATTCTGGACGTAATTCAGGATTTCCTCTACGTAAATTGTAAGGATCTGCGTAACTGGTAAAAGGATTTAAGTTATCAGAATTAGGTCGATTGATACGTCGGCTGTAGCCCAAGCTCATTTCCCCTTTTTTATCAAATTTATAGCGTACATGTCCTGAAGGAAAAGCGTTGAAGTATTGATTTCTGAAAGACTTATTTTCAGATAATAAATTCGGTTCTTGGTAAGACTGTTCTAATCGAACACCAACTTGAAACTTCCAGCTTTTAACCGCTCTTGCAACAATTCCATAAGCTGAATAGATGCGTTCTTTGTAGCTGTAATCGAAGTAGGTCAAGGTGTCTTGTGAATAAACGCCAGAAGTGTCAGCCGATTCTGAATAAGCATTTACCCCCATGTTGCGACGGATCATTTTCAAACCACTTTCTGTGCGCCATTTTTCTTTGAAAATGCGAACAACATCCATTGACAATGTCGTAATATTCGTATTTTCATCACTGTAAAGATTCTGAAACAAGGAAGATGTATCGGAAGGATAAGTAAATCGTTGTTCGTAAATACCATCATTGTAACCTTGTCCAAACGATTGGTAGGCCGCAAAATCAGCAGTTCCTTTATCTTCTTTAAATTCCCACGAGTAATTTAGACCTGCATCCAAGTTTTTGTTGCCCGATGGATCTGTCGCGATTCGATTCCAATAACCAATTGTATCATTTGAATTGGCGTAGCGGTAATTGTTTTGATCTCCAAAACGCTCGCGATCACCTAAATTTCCAGATACGTTCCAAGATAAGGTGTTTCGGTCTTTCAAGTAAATATCCATTCCAATTTTAGCAGTATGACTGATGTTTAAATCAGAACCCAAACGCTCTTGATCGAAATAAACGGTAGAATCACCATAAAACTGTTTCAAATACATGAACTGATTGCGGTAACCATCTTTATAATCGAACGCGTAATTGCCATACACATTGAATTTGGTGTTGCGCATGTTTAAATTCACTGCTCCATTGTAGGCATTTCCAGTACCTGCAGAAGCCGAAACACTTCCATTCAATCCACGTTTGATGTTCTTTTTCAGCACCACATTGATGATTCCTGAAGTTCCATCCGGATCGTATTTGGCAGAAGGATTTGTTACAATCTCTATTCGTTCAATACTTGCTGCTGGAATCCCATCCAATAAACTTTTTCCATTTCCACCAGAAAGTGAACTTGGTTTACCGTCAATTAAAATGGTCACGTTTCCATCACCACGCAGTGAAACCTTACCTTCTTGGTCAATTTCAACTGAAGGAACATTGTTTAAGACATCGTTAGCAGAACCACCTGTTACAGAAATATCGTCACCAACGTTGTACACTTTTTTATCCAAGCCAATTTGCAAGGCTGTCTTATCTGCCTGAATAATGACTTCATCAATGGCTTTATCAATCGTCACTAAAGAAACGTTCCCTAATTTACGTAATGGTTTTTGAGGAGAAAGTTGAATGTTCGGAATGAATTTCGAACGATATCCTGAATTGGAAACTTTGATAATGTATTTTCCAGCTGGCAAATTCTCTAGAACAAACGTTCCATTTTCACCTGTATAGATTGAAGCAACAACTGAAGAATCTGCTGATTTGAGCACTGCTACTTGTGCATATTCCAAGGCTTCTTTTGAAATGGAATCCAAGACAGTACCATCAATTGAACCAATGAGCGGATTTGACCCGGCAGGTGGTTGTGCATGCACTGTTAGACTAAGTAAACTGATGATGACGAATGTAAAAATGAAACGCATGAAATCGTATAAAATGTGATGTAAAAATAAGGACAATGCCCTTAAACGGGTGTTAAAATTATCTGACGTAAGCTATTTAACTGAATTTTAGCAAAACTTAACCGCGTAGTTTGTCTAATAACTGACTAAGGATTTCTGCTTCTTCTTCAGTAATATTTCCTGTAAAATTCAGTTTAGTTTCCTGATCCACATCAATTTGAGATAGCAAACTCAAGCCTGCATTTGTAATGGAAACATAAACCACACGTCTATCTTCTTCGCAACGTACTCGTTCCATTAACCCTTTATCGATTAATTTGTCCATTAAACGCGTGGTATTCGGAGAGCGCTCAATCATACGGTCTTTGACTTGATTGACAGAGATTGCACCGTTCGCACCTCTTAAAATGCGTAGTATATTGAATTGAGCCATCGACAAATCGAAATTTGCCATGTAATTGTTTTGAATATTTCCAATAAAATTTGAAGTGTATCTCAAATTAACAACAGCTTTTTGCTTCGCATTTTTGAAACGCGATTGAATGACTTTTCCAATTTCCATGATGCAAAAGTAATTACCAAGGTATTATTTTCAAAATAAATAGTTGCATTTTCGACAAATGGTAGAAAATGAATGTTTAATGGAGTGTTTTTTTTGTGATTTCATTTCATACTATAAAACATACTAACCACAATAATTTAATCTTACTTTTTTCCAAGTCAAAAAAAGTAAGCAAAAATGCCTTTATCCCAATTACAAAACTTAAACAACCTTCCTTTTCTGACTAAACTATGGAAAGACGAGGTCAGGACCTCAAATGGAAACCACTTTCCATGTTCAGTTACAGAAAAGAAAGGTTTTATCTTTCATGAAATGAATCCTGAAAAAACTAGCAACTTATACCTTCTAGATCTATTTTCTCTTAAAATGTAATTGGGATTTTGTCCGCAGTTTTGATAGTCTAAATAAAATGAAAAATTATTTTTACGAATAGAGAATTTCAAAAGTAATTCATCACTCAAACAACAACTTCAACTCTTTTGGAAAAGGACTATCTTTCTCATTGTAGCTTTTCAATGCATTCTGACACAAGTTAGAAATGACTTTATTTTCTTCAAACAGTTCCTTTTCAGTTTTAATCGCCATCAATTGTTCCAATTTAGGGTCGTTTTCCAAGTCGTAACTGATGTAACTAAACAACAATTCAAGTTCAAAGTCCAGGTCTTCTATCACAAGCTGTTTTTCTTTGGCTACATCCGAATAATGTAAAACAAACACTTCAGAAATATCATCCATGTATTTGTCTCTTTTTACATCATCGTATTTCACCCAAGCGATGATCAAAAAACAAACAGTAAAGAAACTGACCACTAATAAGGCGGATTTTGCGGGATCAGCACCCTCATTTTTCTTGACAATGCGATAAACGAAAATGCCCATTCCAATAAAAACCATCCACATAGCGATTCCTCCAAGGAAAAACCCTTGTGTGTAAGACATTGAAGCGTCTTTGACCCATCCCAAATTAAAATAAGCTCCAGCTAAAAAACTCCAAACTGCAACCAATGCAATCCAAAATATGTTTCTGATTGTCCTTTTGTATTTGTTCATCGTTTAAGTGTATTAAGTGTTAATCGAATGTAGTTTTTTCCAAACAAAGATTCAAGTTTATTTAAATCATTCAACAAATAAAAACCAGCCATACCTGTACCATGAGGACTTACCAAAACCTCTGAAAAATAAGTGCCATTTTCTAACTCAATAAAAAGTGAAGATTCAAATTCATTGAACTTTAATAGATCTGTAATTTTGTAAGTAGCTTTATTTAAATCTTCTTGATTAAAGACGCTTTCCATTCCAATCACTTCATCCTGACTAATCAGTTGCAGTTCATCATCGAAATCAAATGGAAACTTTATAATCTCACCTGTATTTAGTTGTATGACTACTTCCCCTGTATCAAGTCCACCAAATTCTGGCGTTACTTTTTCAAAAATTCCTGTAATTATTTTTCCAATTAAAGCTGCGGTATTCATGTGATAACTTGATCAGGTTGTTTTGTATAAAGAAAATCATCGAAAAAACCATTTCAAGTCCTCCATACCAATTGCTTGTTCTGAAGTAAATGAAATCACGTGTTTACCTGGCAATAAGCTCTCAAAATTACGGTCAAAATGAACACCCAATTTCAAAGATGTCAACCAAAAATCAATCAATAATTGATCTGTTTCAATGACAACTTCTCCTTTCTTCGTTTGTGGGTTGTAATCTACTTTCACATCGATTAAAACAGAACTGGCAGTTACTCGTTTGACACTTTCATTCACAAAAGTTCTAGAAAAAGTAGTACCAGCTTCCGTATGCCAAGTGAAGACATAAACTGTGTTTTTCCCTTTGTAAGCTTTCAATTCTTCAGCAAATAATTCAGTTGCACTAGGACCTAAAACTGTTTTCTGACAGTTAAATTCGGCCAATTGTTTCCCTGAAAAATCATACACATCTAAATGCGAGTGAACACCAAAACCATTTGGAAAATCACTGATCAAGAAATACTTTTCTTTTCCCAATGTGTCCACTTTAGCAGCAATGGTCAAGTCACGGTAATCTTCTTTCACAGCGTATTGCAAAGCTTTCCAATTGCCAAAATAATCCACACTCGACCAAGTTGGAGCTTGCCAACAATCGTTGTATTGCCAATAAATAGTTCCCGTTACTCGCGGAAATTGCACCCGATGACTCACAACCGCCATGCTAACAGCTTTTGCTTGAGTCAATTGCGAATAGTAAACAAAACGCTCAAAATCAGTTGTTTTACCGAATAAAATATCCGAATGCTTCGCAATCATGCCGTTTCCAACATAACTTTTTTGATGGTGTTTCATCACCGGACTGTCTAGCTTCCAATCTTCAGGCTGACTAAAACTGTTCAAGGTTGAAAACTCAGGGAAAGATTGAAAACCGTATTCCGCATTGAAACGACCCGACTTTCTTCCAAAATCTTCGATTGGATCTTTTCCATGCCAAACTCCCCAATAATGCTGTGTTCCGTGATTGTAAAACTCCTCTTTTCCCCAATTACTCAAAGGCGAAGTATGAACGTAAGGTACATTTGTGAAAGCTGCTACAGATGCAGGCAACACTTCTTTGAACACACGGTGGTAGTATCGTTCAATGGTTTTTTGATCTTTTTCGGTCAATTTATACGTTTGCTGAAAACCCCAATTTTTCCAAGCCACATCCACTTCATTGTTTCCATTGAAAACGACCACAGATGGATGAGCTGCAATTCTAGGAATTTGTTGATTGAATTCGCGTTGAATATTTTCTACAAAAGCATCATTTCCTGGATACATGGAACAAGCAAACATGAAATCTTCCCATACCATGATTCCCTTTTCATCACAGGCATCTAGGAAAACTTCACGAGGATAAAATCCTCCACCCCAAATACGAACCATGTTGAAATGGCATTCAGCCATCGTTGCAACAGCAGAACGCAATTTTTCATCCGTAATTCTTGCCGGAAACACATCGTCTGGAATGTAATCGGCTCCTTTGCAGAAAATGGGACGACCATTGACTTTGACTAAAAAAGAGGTTCCCCATTGGTCTTTCTCTTGGATCAATTCAGACGTTCGAATACCAAATCGGTGCTCACCTTTGAATAAAACAACTCCTGATTCAGAGCGAATGAGCCATTCATCCGTGTACAACGATTGTTCACCTTGACCTCTTGGCCACCACAATTTGGGTTCTGGAACCGTTTCTTCTCTGACAATTTTGCCGTTGGAAACGATGACTTCTTTGGTTCCGAACAATTTACTTTCCCAAAACAAACGTTCCCCAAAATCATTGCGCAAAAAAGCGGTGAATTCTTGTACTGCTTTGTCTTCTGTTAAAGAGCGCGTTACAGATGTCTTCCCTATCAGACGATTTTTATCGTAAATGACAACTGTTGCTGGTTCCCAAAAACCAATGGTGTTCATGCGCAACGCCCAATCCCAGCCAAATTGATACTGCGGTTTTCTGCAATAGGGCGCCACTTTTACACTTCCAACATCATTTGGCGAAGGCAGTGTCACTCCTACTTCTTTTAAGTGTTTTTTCTGATACGTTACAGGAGATTCAAAAATGATTTTCAATTGGTTCACTCCTACTTTCGCCTGTTGATTGATCGCAAAACGAAAGTGAACAAAGGCATTATCTGTTTGAGCAATCAATTGTCCGTTCAAATAGATACTTGCATAGGTATCAATACTCGGAAAATCCAAGTCAATGGAACGTAATAAATCTGCTTGAGACAATGTAAAGGTAGATTGAAACTCCCAATTTTCAGATTCAATCCATGTAAACTTGGTTTCATTCAAGCCCACAAAAGGATCAGGAAGTTCTCCGCTAGCAATCAATGCCTCTTGAACAGAACCTTTTGTTCCAAATTCCAACCATTTCTTCGTTTTTGGATGTAAAATTTTCCATTCCAAAAATTGTTGTGCATTGGATTGAAAAAGGAAAAACACCATAGAAACAATGGAAAGAAAGGTGATTTTTACCATGAGCGATCGTGCTTAGCGTCTACTAATTCTTCTTTATCGTTGGTACGTAAAGCGAAATTGAATCCATTGAAAACCGAATAAGCACCAACATTTCCGAATTTGTCAACAGCTAAAAATCCACATTGCAAACCGGTCATGTCTTTGTGTTTGGAAATCAAACGATCAACCGCTTCTTTACAAGCTTCTTGTGCCGATCTTCCATGACGCATCAATTCCACAACGGTGTGAGCGCCAGCAATGCGAATAATGGATTCTCCCAATCCAGTTGCAACAGCTCCTCCAACTTCTTGATCAATGAACAAACCTGCTCCAATAATTGGAGAATCTCCTAAGCGACCAGGTAATTTGTATGCCCAACCTGAAGTAGTACAAGCCCCACTGATTCGTCCATCAGCATCCATTGCCAATAAACCAATTGTATCGTGGTTTTCGTGATTGATTTCTGGTTTTTTAGCCAATTCCGCTTGTTCTTTCTTCCATTTTTTCCATTCCTCCTTTACTTCAGGAAGCGGCGTTTTAATGGTTTCAAACTTGTTTTTTAAAGCATATTTTTTTGCACCCAAACCGACTAACATCACATGTGGCGTATTATCCATGATATGTCGTGCTACAGAAATGGGATGTGCAATTCCTTCCAAATAACCTACAGAACCACATCTAGATTCCCAATCCATGATACACGCATCCAATGTAACGTTACCATCGCGATCAGGCATTCCTCCAATTCCAACACTTCTGTTTTTGATATCGCTTTCTGTTACACGAGCACCAGCTTCTACTGCATCCAAAGAAGAGCCGCCTTTTTTCAAGACTTCCCAGCCAGCTTTATTAGCTTCTAAACCGTGATTCCAAGTCGAAATCATTACTGGCTTCGTAATAGCTACAAATTTCTGAGATTTTTCAGTACTCAAATTTTCAGCTGCCAAACTCGGTTTAACAACTGCTGCTGCAACTCCTACTGCGCCTAGACGGACAAATTTGCGACGATCCATAAATGTTGTTTTATATTAGTTTGCTAATTCAGCTGCTAGCCAATTCTGAAACTCAGTAGCATAAGCAGCGTGTTTAGCATAATCTTTAGCGAAATTGTGCAATCCATCGTAATTCGGTTGTGCACACATGTACAAATAATCGTTGTTATCCGGATTTAAAACCGCATCCACGACACCCGTTGGAGGCAATGAAATGGGACCTGGAGGCAAACCATTGTACAAATACGTGTTGTAAGGACAATCTTTCGAGCGGTGCTCATAAGTCAAACGTTGAACGCCTTTCAGTTGATCTCCCCAACAGAATTTAAACGTCGGATCCGATTGTAATTTCATTCCCGTATTCAAGCGATTCAAGTACAAACGAGCAATGATAGGCCATTCGCTTTTGTTTTTTGATTGTTCACCATAAACGATTGAAGCTAAAGTAACAGCTTGTGAAGGCGATTTCAATCCCACTTGTTTCAATTTAGCCATTCGGTCTGCATTCCAAAAATTCTTGAATTCAGAAGCCATTCTTGCTACAAACTGTTCCGCATCCGTATCGTAATACATGCGGTACGAATTCGGCATGAACAAAGCTGGAACACTTTCGGGTGTGAAATCGTATTTGGAAAGCGTTTCAGAACTCAAAATGTAATCTTGTAAATCCTCGCTTTTAACAGCTAGGCATTTTGCCACTGCATCACACATATCTTTTAAGGTTACACAGTTATTGAAAGTCACTTCCACTTCAATTTCTGCATTCCCATTTCCGTTGCTATTCAAAGTAAATCCATTCAATAAAGCGCGGTAAGAAGTTGCAGGTTCAATGGAATACATACCAGAACCTATCTTTTTATTATCCAATCCTTTATATTCAGCCAGTGAAAGAAAAGCATCAACATTGTCAATTAGTTTTTTTGCTTCTAATTCTTTCGCAATTTCTTCCATCGTTTTGGAATTATCAATCACCACGCGAACTGCTTCACTCGAATTCAAAGTTGATTTTCGACCATCCATGAATGCTCCAATGTGCTTCCATCCCAATGCAACTCCAACAACACCTAGAATTGCAACTACAATTAATCCTTTTTTAAACATTTCTGATACAATAATTCATCTATCCATACTCGGTTTTCAAAAAACCAATCTTTTCTTCTTCCTATTCGTTCAAAACCCGCTTTTTCAAACAAACGAATGCTTGGTGCATTGTCTGCGTGAATGGAACAAAACAAATTGTGAAAACCCAAAATGTGTTCCGCATACTCTTCCATCAAAACCATTGCTTCGTAAGCATAACCATGATTTCGACTATCTTCTTCAGCAATTAAAATCCCAACAGCAGCACGCATGTGTTTGAAATCTGCTTGGTACAAATCTATCGTTCCAATGGCTTTTTTCGTTTCATTCAAACAAATCAATAAACGCAATTGACCATGTGAACGAATGTGCTGCGCTTGATCGATGTATTCATAAATACTTGCCAATGAAAAAGGCACTTCCGTACCTGTTACCTTCCAGTGTTTGGGATTGTTTTCCCACAACATCATTTTAGGCGCATCCTCCTTTTCAACAGGTCGCAAGTAGATATGTTCACCTTTTCGGGTCATTCAATTCACCAATTCGTTTCATGATTTCCTCAACTGTGTAGTTGGGAAGCTGTTTGTAATCTTCTTTCAAATGTAAAGCAAAAACATTCAATCCGTTTTGCCTTTTTTCAATACTCAACAAGAGTTCTGCTAATTGATTTACTTGTTCACCTTCTCCAAGGAGTTGTTTTATGGGCGTTAAGCAAGTTGGACCACCTACTTTTGCTTTTGAATATTGTTGAAAACTTGTTGTAGCATCTGCTTGTATGAAAGCATCATCGATTTGAACCAATAACAATGGAATTGCAGAACGTTTCGCTTTCTTGATCATTGAAAGTGTCTGTTTGAACTCAGCCATTTTGTATGTCAAACTGAAGTAATCTTTTTGGATGGAAATCCCAATGTGTGGTGGTATTTTATCCGCATTCCAAATCCACAACCAATTGGAATTGGTCATTTTAGTTGGCCATTCACGAATGAGCGATTTAAAATGAAATCCAGCCATTAAAATGCTCCTTCAAATACACGAGTTCCTGGTCCAATCAACCAAATATTCTCAAACTGCGTTTCTCCCACACGATTGAAAGCGACTTTTAAATCACCACCTAAGGTATGAGCTTTTAATTCGATTTCACCAAAAAGTTTGTTTTTCACTGAAACACCTAATGCCGCAGCTGTAACACCAGTTCCGCAAGACAAGGTTTCATCTTCGACCCCTCGCTCATACGTTCGGATATTAAAATCAGTAGCCGTTTGATTTTCAATTAAATTGACATTGATTCCTTCGTTTTTATAGTTTGCAGAATAACGAATGGAACGACCAATCTCCACCATTTCTTGTTGCGCTAGTTGATTGACCCATTTTAAATAATGCGGTGAGCCTGTGTGAATGGACAAATCATCTCCTAAAACCTGAATTTCAGTCACATCATTCATCAATAAATGAACAAGTCCGTCTTTTTTGATTGCTTCGTGTTTCCCATCAATTGCCCAAAAGGAAACTTTTTCTGCTGTTATTCCTAATTCATGAGCAAAAGCAACCGAACAACGAGCACCGTTTCCACAAAAGCTCTTACTTCCATCTGCATTGTAGTAATCCACTTCAAAGTCGAAACCAGCTTTCTGATTGATTTTAATCAAACCATCCGCACCGATACCGAAACGACGATTACACAACGCTTGAATGCGCTCAATCGACATGGAATCATACCGACCATCACGATTATCTAGCATGACGAAATCATTGCCTGTTCCTTGGTATTTTACGAATTGAATCTTCATGAAAGCTATGCTATAACTCATTTTAATGCAGATTGTGCTTAACAATCTTTAACAGCACAAATGTAACAATGATGCAGTGATATCTATTATAATTGCACTTAAAATTTCAGTAAATAAAACTATGAACAATACTATCAAATACCTTGGAATCGGTTTTCTAGGAGGAATGATTCCATTTGCTTTCGGTTATATCTTATCTGTTCAACAGTATGATAGCCTTTCTGATGAAGTAATTGATGGAAATCGTCTTGCTCATCAAGTCTCTTATTCTGGAATGCCTTCTGATGCTACTGGTTTTGTGGAAGCATCTGAAAACACCATTAACTCTGTCGTTCACGTCACTACCAAAGTGGTACGAACACAAGTGCAACGCGATCCTTTTTACGAGTTCTTTTACGGACCAGGAACAGGAAACCGCGAATACAAACAATACGGAAGCGGTTCAGGCTCTGGTGTTATTGTTTCAAGCGAAGGCTACATTGTAACCAATAATCACGTTATCGAAGACGCCGCAGAAATTGAAGTCATCTTAAACGACAATTCAAAGTACACAGCAACTGTAATTGGAACCGATCCTTCAACAGACATTGCCGTTTTGAAAATTGACGCACCGAATTTAAAACCAATTCCACTTGGAAACTCTGATGATTTACACATTGGAGAATGGGTATTAGCGGTTGGAAATCCATTCAATTTAACTTCCACTGTTACTGCTGGAATTGTGAGTGCAAAAGCAAGAAACATCAATTTATTGTCTGACCGTTCGCGCACAACCGCTGTTCCTATTGAATCTTTTATTCAAACAGACGCTGCTGTAAACCCAGGAAATAGCGGAGGTGCATTGGTCAATATAAAAGGTGAATTGGTTGGAATCAATACTGCAATTGCATCACAAACAGGTTCTTATTCAGGTTACAGTTTTGCTGTTCCAGTGAATTTGGTCAACAAAGTCATGCGCGACTTAATTGATTTCGGTATTGTTCAACGCGCATTTTTAGGTGTTCAAATTGCTGATATCAATCAAGAATTGAAAGAGAAAAACAATTTACCTTCTACCAAAGGTGTTTTCATTGCAAGTGTCACAGAAGACGGTGGAGCTGACAAAGCAGGGATTAAGAAAGACTGGGTGATTATGAAAGTGGGCACCAAAGATGTCAACTCAGTAGCCGAATTACAAGAAGAAATTGGAAAACGCAGACCTGGCGACAAAGTGAGTTTAACTTTACGCACCAACGAAGGCGAAACAGTGATCAAAGAAATCGTTTTGCGTTCAGCAGAAGGAGAAACTTCTTTGAAATCGAAAGCTGAAATAAGTAAAACAAGTGCTCTAGGCGCAACCTTTATCGAATTGACAGCAAAAGAGAAAAAAGAATTGAACTTGATGCACGGTGTAAAAGTAAAAACCTTGGAACCGGGCAAATTAAAATCAGCTGGAATTGCAGAAGGCGACATTATCACAGTGGTGAATCAAAAACCTTGTGAAAGTGTGGAACAATTGACTGCATTTTTGAATGCTGCGAAAGGCGGAGTCTATTTAGAGATCGTTGGTCCAAGTGGCAAAAAAGAGTATGTAGCCTTTGGAATTTAAGGTATAATTACACAATAATTGTTAAGGCATGGTTTTTGATAGCAAGAAAACTCTCAAAAATCTGCCTTTTTTATTTGGAAATCACTTTCTTTTAGTCGTAACTTTGCAGCCTGATTTATTTAAAATCTTCATAAACGTAGTCAATACATGAGACAACTTAAGATTACAAAATCCATTACCAATCGTGAGAGCCAGTCATTAGACAAATACTTACAGGATATTGGTAAAGAAGAACTAATCACCGCGGAAGAAGAAGTAGAATTAGCTCGCCGCATCAAACAAGGAGATCAACGCGCATTAGAGAAATTAACCAGAGCAAACTTACGTTTCGTGGTTTCTGTTGCGAAACAGTATCAAAACCAAGGTTTGACATTGCCCGATTTGATCAACGAAGGAAACTTAGGTTTGATTAAAGCAGCACAAAAATTCGATGAAACGCGTGGATTTAAGTTCATTTCTTATGCGGTTTGGTGGATTCGTCAATCAATTTTGCAAGCTTTGGCTGAGCAAGCTCGTATTGTACGTTTACCTTTGAACCAAGTAGGATCGTTGAATAAAATCAACAAAGCATTCTCTCGTTTGGAACAAGAATTCGAACGTCCACCTTCAGCAGAAGAATTAGCAGAAGCATTGGAAGTTCCAGAAGATAAAATCAAAGAAAGTTTGAACGTTTCTGGTCGTCACGTATCGATGGATGCTCCCCTATCTTCATCTGAAGACGGAGGTACATTGATGGATGTCATGGCCAACTCAGATTCACCAAAAGCAGATCACGCCTTGATGGCAGAATCATTGCAACGTGAAATCGAGCGATCATTGAGCACTTTGACAGATAAAGAACGTGAAATCATCCGTTTGTTCTTCGGAATTGGAATGAATCACGGTCTAACGCTTGAAGAGATTGGAGCGAAATTCAATTTGACTCGTGAGCGTGTGCGACAGATAAAGGAAAAAGCGATTCGCCGCTTGCGACACACATCTCGCAATAAGTTGCTGAAAGCATATTTAGGATAAACAAAAAGGCTGTTCGAATTTCGGGCGGCCTTTTTTGCTACCTGCATATCGTAAAATAAACAAGTATTCAATTAATAAACAATAAATTAGAAACATGGAAGCTGCAGTAGGCTATGAAAAAGAGCTAAACTTGCACGTTCAACGCGAACGCGCTGCTGTTAAATTGTCAAGCCATATTGGCGAATTGTTGTACAACAAAGGAATTGAGTTGGTATTGTTCCGCAATCATTTAACGGACATCACCATTTCTGAAATCCTTAATTTGCATGAGTATGCAAAAAATGTAGTACACAAACCAATCGACATTGAAACTTCTGCAAGCTTAGCAGAAGAATTGTTGAAAATGGATTTGGCTCCTGCAAAAATCGATATCGGTAAATTGGCGAGCGAATGGTTGGAAGAAGGAACTAAATTTGCCTCTAAAGCAGAATTCCTTTCTAACAAGTTAGCAGGTTTTGAAACAAGCGGACATGGATTCGAGCCACGTGACGTTGTGTTGTATGGTTTTGGTCGTATCGGTCGTTTGGCTGCTCGTGAGTTGATCAAACAAGCTGGTAAAGGACAACAGTTGCGTTTACGTGCTATCGTTACGCGCGGTGCAACTGACAAAGACATTATCAAACGTGCAGCTTTGTTGCGTTCTGATTCTGTTCACGGTGCTTTCAAAGGTTCTGTTGTAGAAGATTTAGAAAACAAATCATTGATCATCAACGGACAAATTGTTCGCATGATTGACGCTTCAAACCCTGAAGATGTAGATTACACACAATACGGCATCAACAATGCTTTGGTTATTGACAATACGGGTGTTTTCACAAATCGTGAGGCTTTGTCTCGCCACATGAAAGCAACTGGTGTTTCTAAAGTATTATTGACTGCTCCAGGAAAAGAAATTCCAAACGTGGTTTACGGAATCAATCAAGATACATTAGATGTAGAGAACGAAACCATTTATTCTGCTGCTTCTTGTACAACGAACGCGATCTCTCCTATTTTGAAAGTCATCAACGATGCTTACGGAATTGTGAAAGGACACATTGAAACGGTTCACGCTTACACAAATGACCAAAACTTGTTGGACAACATGCACAAATCATCTCGTCGTGGTCGTTCAGCTGCAATCAACATGGTTATCACTTCTACTGGTGCTGGTGCAGCAGTAACGAAAGTAATTCCAGACTTGAAAGATAAATTGACTGCTAACGCTGTTCGTGTACCAACTCCAAACGGTTCATTGGCTATTTTGTCTTTGGAATTAAAAGGAAACACAAGTATCGAAGAAGTAAACAACATCGTACGTCAAGCATCTTTGGACGGAGAATTGGTGAATCAAATTTTCTACTCTTACGATCCAGAATTGGTATCTAGTGATATCATTGGAAATACTTGTTGTTCAGTTTACGATTCTCACGCAACAATCGTCTCTCCTGATGGTAAAAACGTGGTATTGTACACTTGGTACGATAACGAATTTGGTTACACGAAACAAGTTATTCGTTTGGCTAAACACATCACTAAAGTGCGTCGTTCGATTTATTATTAATCAACAGACTCTTTATAGTTTGAAGGCTGTCAGTTTTGAATTGACAGCCTTTATTTTTTAGTCAGATTGAGAAAAGGTTTGTATCTTACCATTTCATAGTTCAAAAACGATCTATCGACAATACATTTATGCTAGACACAAAATTCAAAATAGCCGTTTTAATTGATGGCGACAATGCCCAAGCCAAGTTGATCAAAGAAATCATCGAAGAGGTTTCCAAATACGGTAAAGTGACCATTCGAAGAATTTACGGCGACTGGACCACAACTCAAATGAAAAGCTGGAAAGAAATCATCAACCAATATTCCATCAGTCCCAAGCAAATGTTTACCTACACAACTGGTAAAAATGCGACAGACAGCTCACTGATCATCGACGCAATGGACATTTTACACAGCAAAAGTGTGGAAGGATTTTGCATTGTTTCAAGCGATAGTGATTTCACCGGTTTGGCAAAACGCATCCGTGAGGAAGGACTTTTTGTAATGGGAATCGGAAGAAAAAACACCCCTATTGCATTTGTGAATTCCTGTGAAGTCTTCACGTTCAGTGAAAATCTATTATTGGAAGCAGAAATAAACAACGAAGATGTAGTCGTTGAAACTGCAAAATCAACTGACAAACAAGGGAATAAAGCAACAACAGCTACTCCTTCAAGCAAAAAATACCCGCCTTTAGACATCAGCATTATTGATAAAGCTTTCGAAATTTCCACAAAAGAAGAAGACGAAGCCTATATTTCCACAATTGGTTTATCCTTGCGCAAAATAGACCCTAGTTTTGATAGTCGTACTTACGGATTCCGAACGTTGACACAACTTTTTGAGCACTTGGAAAAATATGAAGTCTTGAAGAATGTGGTGAATGGCTTAAATCATCCATTGGTTAAGTTAAAGTAAAATCATGAAACTTTTCGCTGATATCCTCATTGCAATAGTTGCTATCGAACACCTTTACATTTTGTACATGGAAATGTTTGCATGGGAAACCTTAGGAAAGAAAACTTTTAAAAGCGCACTCCCTGAAGAACTGTTCAAACCCACCAAAGGTTTGGCAGCCAATCAAGGATTGTACAACGGTTTTTTAGCCGCAGGATTGATTTGGTCGTTCTTTATTTCTGATCCAAATTGGTCGTTCAATGTGAGTACATTTTTCTTAAGTTGTGTCATTGTAGCTGGAATTTACGGTGCGCTTTCTGCCAGTAAAAGCATCTTTTTCAAGCAAGCTTTACCAGCAATCATTACTTTAGTAATCAGTTTATTAAATAAATTTATGTAAACGAATGATTAAAGCTGAAACGCAACATTTGATACTCAGAGAAATCAGTGCTTCGGATGAAAATGATTTGTTTGAATTGGACTCCAATCCTGAAGTACATCGCTACTTGGGGAATGAGCCGGTAACGGAAATTGAACAAATAAGAACCGTTATTAAAAACCTACAACAACAATACTTGGATCATGGAATTGCTCGTTGGGCTGTGATTGACAAGCTGACAAATGAATGTATTGGTTGGGCGGGATTGCGTTTTCATCAAGAACTTAATAAACATCAAAACATCTACGAATTAGGATACCGTTTCAAACAGCAACATTGGGGCAAAGGATTTGCGACGGAAGCTTCTCACGCGATTCTACAAGTTGGTTTTGAAACTATCAAACCGACTTGTATTTATGCCATCACCGATCCTGAAAATGCTAATTCCATTCATGTTTTAAC
>JADLGD010000018.1 GCA_020849495.1 Fluviicola sp. | reverse complement strand
TTGTGCAGTTTCAATTCTAGCTTTTATCTTTAGGCATTCAAAGCTTAAAAAACAACATTCATGAAAATTATCTCTTTTAATGTCAACGGTATTCGCGCGATCATGCAGAAATCTTTTGCTGAAGATATGCGTTCAGTGAATGCAGACATCATTTGCTTACAAGAAACTAAAGCGACTGTTGAACAAGTGAAAGAAGCTGTTGCCGAATTGGGTAATTATCATGTGTATGCCAACGAAGCGGAACGAAAAGGTTATTCAGGAACGGCAATTTTGACCAAGCACAATCCCATCGAAGTGAGTTATTACATCGGTCATGGAGATCATGACAATGAAGGTCGTGTAACTTGCGCGGAGTTTGAAGAGTTTTTCTTAGTGACAGTTTATGTTCCAAATTCAGGCAGTGAATTGTTGCGTTTAGGCTACCGACAAACTTGGGATCGCGATTTTTTAGGGTATTTGAAGCGATTGGAATCCCGAAAGCCAGTTGTGGTTTGTGGTGATTTTAACGTGGCGCACAAAGCTGTTGATTTGGCTCGTCCAAAACAGAATTACAATAAAGCTGCGGGCTACATGCAGGAAGAAATTGATGGAATGGATGCATTTACATCGAATGGATTTGTTGATACATTCAGAGCATTGAATGGCGAAGAGGTGAAATATTCTTGGTGGAGTTACCGTGCAGGAGCAAGAGGTAAAAACATCGGCTGGCGGATTGATTACTTTTTAGTGTCTGAAAGCTTCTTGCCACGTGTGAAATCGGCTAGTATTTACAATGAAATCATGGGGTCGGATCATTGTCCGGTGGGAATTGAATTGCTTTAAAAAATCAGCTTCCAAGTAATATAAATAAATAGAGGTACTAGATAAATTGTATTTTATAATTGGAACAATTTTTTCATAAATCGTTTTAAATCTAATCTTTAAAATAGGAGGATTACTTATCGTTTTAATTGATTTTCTTTTTTTGAAAATCTTAGCTGCGAACTAAAACCCAATTACTCAATAAGAGAAATAGAACAAGCTAGTAAAACTGTAAAGCTAAAGTTTATTAAACTTCTGAAAGAAAAAGTCTTTCGTTTCTTCTACTGAGCAAGGAAAGTGGTTTCCATTTGAGGTCCTGACCTCGTCTTTCCTTTGATCAGTCAGAAAGGAAAGACTGATTGAGCTTTGTAATTGGGTTAAAGGCGTTTTTGCTTACTTTTTTGGCCTTTGAAAAAAGTAAGAGAAATTTGTTCAAAACCTGTTCATTACCTCTTTGTAACTTAAACCTAAAATTTTCTTTAAAAAGGAGAATCGCTTTCCTATCTTTGCAATTATGGAAGAACAACAACCAATTAATCCAAGACGAGCTGGAGCTAGAACAAAAAACACGATTTTGCCCTTGGCAAATGACATGGGACGTGTACCTCCTCAGGCAATTGACGTTGAAAAAGCGGTGCTTGGTGCAATGATGTTGGATAAAAATGCCGTGACAGATACCATCGACATGTTGTCTTCGGATAGTTTTTATGATCCTAAGCATCAATTCATTTACGGAGCGATTCGTGAATTGTTTGGTACTTCCAATCCAATCGACTTATTGACGGTTATTCAAAAACTGAAGGATAAAGGTGAATTAGAAGCTGCAGGAAATGCGGTCTATATTTCTAGTTTAACTGAAAGAGTCGCTTCTTCGGCTCACGTTGAATTCCATGCACGTATCATTTCCCAGAAACACATTCAACGAGAAATTATTCGCATGTGCTCGGAAACCTTGCGTGATGCTTACGATGAAACAACCGATGTGTTTGATCTTTTGTCGAAAGCTGAAGGCGCTTTGTTCGGTATCGCTGAAAAAAACATGAAAAAGTCCATCGCAACAATGAACGTGGTGGTTAGTGAAGCAATCAAAGAAATTGAAATCGCATCGAAAAATACAGAAGGTTTATCAGGTGTTCCAACAGGATTTAGAGGCTTGGATGCTTTGACATCTGGTTGGCAGCGTTCGGATATGATTGTAATTGCGGCTCGTCCTGCGATGGGGAAAACGGCTTTCGTATTGTCAATGGCGAGAAACACCGCTGTTGATTACAACATGGGAGTGGCGATTTTCTCTTTGGAGATGTCGAGTGTGCAGCTCGTCAAACGTTTGATTGCATCTGAAGCTCGTATTTCTGCTGAAAAATTAAGAAAAGGAAACTTGGAAGATCACGAATTCCAACAATTATATACACTTGTTTCTAAATTGTCAACGGCACCTATTTTTATTGATGATACACCCGGATTGAATGTCTTCGATTTACGTGCAAAATGTCGTCGTTTGAAAATGCAATATGATATCCAAATGGTCATCATCGATTACTTGCAGTTGATGTCAGCAGGTGGTGGAAAAGGAACCGGTAATCGCGAGCAAGAAATTTCTACGATTTCACGTTCCATTAAAGAAATTGCAAAAGAATTAAACATACCAATCATTGCCTTGTCTCAGTTATCCCGTTCAGTTGAAACACGTGGTGGAGATAAACGACCAGTACTTTCAGATTTACGTGAATCGGGGGCGATTGAGCAAGATGCCGATATCGTTGGTTTCTTGTACCGTCCGGAATACTATGGCTTGATGCAAAATGAAGATGGTTCTTCCAATCAAGGTATTGGTGAGGTCATCATTGCAAAACATAGAAATGGTGCCTTGGATAGTGTTCGTATGCGTTTCGTTGGTCAATTTGCCCGTTTCGAAAACATGGAAGAAGCTTACAATACAACAGGAGGCGATTTCAATCCGAATTCACTCTCTTCTGGAATGTCTGCAAGCACTGATTTTGATGATGTACCTCGTACGATCACGCTTGGTAGTAGTATGAATAAAGCACTAGATGACGACTTCTCTTCATCCGATGAGGTTCCTTTCTAGGCACAATTTTAGTTAAGAAAACGTCGGTTTTTTCAAAAGATGAATTTTTCAACTAATTTTAGAACTATGCTTCGCTCAATCAATTTCAAAAAGACACTTCACACACTTGTAGCAATTTTCATTGTTCAATGGACATTTGCATCTTCTATTTTGGTGCCAATGGACAACCGACAAACCAACCATTTGAAGGCTTATGGCTTGTCTTATTGGGTGTTGGAGAATGATGTAACAATGGAATGGTTACTCAATTATCGTGGGGGATCTTTCTTGTTTCCGCATTTGAAAACCATTGAAGAAGAATTGATTATTCGTGGAGTGAGTTACGAGATTTTAGCTGATGGTCAAGTCAATTCCATCCGTAATGAAATAGCCAATCCTGAAACGAACATGGAAATTGTTCAGTTGGAAAAAGCACCTAAAATTGCTGTGTATACACCCAATAGCGCCTTGCCTTGGGATGATGCCGTGACAATGGTATTGGAATATGCAGAAATTCCTTACGATAAAATTTATGATTCAGCAATTGTGATGGGTGTATTGCCTAAATACGATTGGTTGCACTTGCATCACGAGGATTTTACAGGTCAATATGGTAAATTTTATGCTGCTTTTCGTGGCGCTTCGTGGTACATTCAACAAGTAGAAGATGCTGAGCGAGACGCAAAAATGTTGGGTTTCCAAAAAGTATCGCAATTGAAATTAGCCGTTGCAAATAGTATCAAGAATTTCGTGATGGGTGGTGGATTCTTGTTCACCATGTGTAGTGGCACGGATAGTTTTGATATCGCTTTGGCTGCGCATAAGACCGATATTTGTGAATCCATGTTTGATGGCGATCGACGAGATCCTGGCTGTCAGGATAAATTAGACTTTGGAAACACTTTTGCGTTCAAAGATTTCTCCTTGTTTCAAGATCCCATGCAATACGAATATTCCAATATTGATGGCACTGATTTGCACCGTATTCCAGAAGGACAAGATAAATTCACTTTGTTTGAGTTCTCTGCAAAATGGGACGTTGTACCTACAATGTTGACACAATGTCATACGGATGTGATCAACGGTTTCATGGGTCAAACAACCGATTTTAGAAGAGATTTGATCAAACCTAACATCTTGATTTTAGGTGAGAGTAAAGCATTAAATACGGCTCGTTACATTCATGGTGAAATGGGGCAAGGAACTTGGACATTTTATGGTGGACACGACCCGGAAGATTATCAGCATCGCGTAGGTGATCCTCCTACCGATTTGAATCTGCATCCCAATTCACCTGGTTATCGCTTGATTCTGAACAATATTTTGTTCCCAGCTGCTAAAAAGCAGAAACGAAAAACATAGTAGGATGAAAACATTTTTTGCTCTTCTTTTTCATGGTATGTTGATTTCATTCGCTTCAGCGCAAGACTCCATTCCCAAGCATGAAACGTTCACCATTGAATCGCAGTTTTTAAAAGAAACAAGGGTTATCAACGTGTGGTTACCAACTGATTATTCAACTACTACTATTAACTATCCTGTTTTGTACATGCCTGATGGTGGTGTAAATGAAGATTTTCCACATGTAGCGAACACCTTGGATTCGTTAATTGCCATCAAACAGATTCCACCAATGATTTTGGTAGGTTTTGAAAATACCCAACGCCGTAGAGATTTAACAGGCCCAACAACAGTAGAGTCTGACAAGAAGATTGCACCAGTTGTTGGTGGAAGCGAGGTGTTTCGTCATTTTCTCAAAGAAGAATTATTCACGGCTATTCAAAGTCGTTACCGAATAACGTCTCACAAAGGCATCATTGGAGAATCCCTAGCTGGCTTGTTCATCATAGAAACAATGTTGATGGATCCGCGCATGTTTAATAACTACATTGCCATAGACCCTTCACTTTGGTGGAACAAGCATCAATTGGTGGATCAATCTGCTGAATACATGACTAAGTTCCCCAATGATTTTTTTGTTCGTTGTTGGTTTGCCAGTTCAAATGCAAAAGACATCAAGAAAAACACCAAGTCGTTTGCTAC
>JADLGD010000017.1 GCA_020849495.1 Fluviicola sp. | reverse complement strand
CATTTCTAATTTTTATGGTCAAGGGTTGAACAACCTTCCTTACTACATTGAATTGTACAACACGAACACACACACCGATACCATTTTTGGCTTCAAACAACGTGTGGTTTCTTCAGAAAAAAATGAGGAAGTTGCTGGTTTTTCTCGATTCATAAAAATGAAACCAAGTGAAGTCATTCCTGTTTTGCGCAATTTGGATATTTCAAAGTTGCCAAGTGGTTCCTATCGTCTAGAGGTAGAATTAGTGGATCGAAACAATCTCATCATTTGCAAAGCCACAAATTATTATTTTGAACGTGTGAATGAATTGGAAACGTCCTTAGATGTTGCTGAAATCATTTTGGACCCTTCTTTTCAAGCTTCTATTACGGATGATTCGCTTAAATTTTACATCGGTAGTTTGATTCCAATTGCTCGACCTGCTGAAGCTCGAATGATTTTGGACATTTTGAAAACCAGTGTGACCGAAAATTACCGCAAATACATTCAACAATTTTGGATTCAAACTTCAGGAACAAACGCCGTTTCTGCTTGGAATAGTTACAAAAGCCAAGTATTGATGGTTCAAGAACTATACGGTAACAATTTTCAGGATGGGTATGAATCGGATCGTGGACGTGTGTATTTACAATATGGCCCTCCAAATGAAATTTTAGTCAGAGAAACATCTCCAACCGAGTATCCTTATGAAATCTGGCATTATTACAAAATCAAAAAATACAGCAACAAACGTTTTATTTTCTATAATCCGGATTTGGTGAACAACGCCTACCGCCTATTGCATTCCGATATGATTGGTGAATTGCAAAATTACAAATGGCAGATGGCGCTTGTAAAACGCAATACACAAGATGGAAATGTGGATAACACCAATGGTGGTTCTACTTATGGTGGAAATAGCGAATATTATTACAGACAATATTAAAATCTGGTGCAAAAAGTAGCTGTCGTTATACTCAACTGGAATGGTCAAGCTTTTTTGGAGCAATTTCTAGCCGATGTGGTTCAGAAATCGCATCCCCATAAAGTGGTGCTTGCTGATAATGCATCGACGGATCATTCTGTTGAATGGACCAAAAACAATTGTCCGGAAGTGGAAATTGTCATCAATGCAAGTAATGGCGGTTTTGCAAAAGGCTACAACGATGCGCTCAAACACATTCAAGCAGAATACTTTATTCTTCTCAATAGTGATGTGGAAGTGACTGAAAACTGGATTGAGCCACTTTTAGAGCTAATGAACAATCCAAAAGTCGTTGCATGTCAACCACAAATTTTATCGTATCACCGTAGAGATGAATTTGAACATGCTGGTGCAGCTGGTGGTTTCATTGACAAATACCACTACCCTTTTTGTAGAGGTCGAATTGTGAATCATTTTGAGAAAAACACGGGACAATACAACTCTGACTCGCGCATTTTTTGGTCAACTGGAGCTTGTATGTTGATCCGTTCAGACATCTTTCATCAATTAGACGGGTTTGACGAACGATTTTTTGCTCACATGGAAGAAATCGATTTGTGCTGGCGCATTCAACGTCTGGGTTATGAATTGATGGAAACATCTAAAAGTACCGTGTACCATGTTGGTGGTGGAACATTGAACTACAACAATCCAAGAAAAACCTTTTTAAATTTTCGCAATAGCTTGTTGATGATTCATAAAAACCAAGAACAATTTCTTTGGTGGGTTTTGTTCAGACGTTTATGTTTAGATGGATTGGCAGCTATGACCTTTTTGTTTCAAGGAAATTTCAAGCACTTCGCAGCAGTTTTTAATGCGCACATGTCCTTTTACAAATTGTTGCCTTCATCTAGAGTTGAGCGTAAAAAATGGAAACATTTACCACACAAAGCAACACATGGAATTTATCACGGCAGTATTCTTTGGGCTTTAAAAGTGCTGAAAATCAAAACATTTAGCGAATTGAATCAACGCAAGTTTGAGTTATGAAAGCTGAATTAAAAAAACAATTCATCTACCTAATAACTACTGTTTTCGTTGCACTTGGATCATGGTTAGTTTGGCATTTTCAACTCATTCCTATTCGTCCATATCAAATTGTTTTGTTTTTACTAATTGCTGGTGCGATATTCTTAGGAATGTATTTTTTAGCCAATTGTATGACCTTGTTAAAGGCAATCAATGAAAGCAAACAACAAGAAGACGAAACTTCCTACTAAATGATGTCACTATCCATTTTTCTAGGAGCATATCCTCCAGAAATTCGCGAACGATTTTTGGCTACACAATCGCTTGTTGCATCCCTTTTGCCGGATGCTGAACAAGTATTGGATTTACCTGCAAAAATGTTAGCTTTTACTTATGGTACCGGATATAAAGACATTATTTGCGTTCTGATTCCTTCAAGAAATGGATTAAAACTCAGCTTTTCACAAGGAGCAATTTTAAGCAACAATACACAATTATTAGAGGGAAATGGTAAAAAATCCCGCTACGTTGAAATTAAAAACATTACCATGCTTCAAAATCCTGAACTGCAAAAGTTAATTCGTAAAGCTTTGATAATCTACAATGAGCAAAAACGCTAAGTTCAAATCTAAAAACTGATGAAAATCATGTTTTTAGGTAACTCAGATTACTGTCCAAGAAAATAGAAGGTTATACATTCGCAAGTATAAAACTTCAAATTTACTTGTCATGAAAATCGAACAAATTTACACAGGATGTATTGCTCACGCGGCATACTACTTAGAAAACAATGGAGAAGCAGCTATTTTTGATCCTTTGAGAGAGGTTCAACCATATATCGATCGTGCAAAAGCTGACAACGCTTCTATCAAATATGTTTTTGAAACGCACTTTCATGCTGACTTTGTTTCTGGTCATTTAGACTTAGCGAAAAAAACAGGCGCATCTATTGTTTACGGCCCAACTGCTAAACCTGGCTTTGAAGCAATCGTAGCAGAAGACAACCAAGAATTCAAAGTAGGAAATTATACTGTCCGTGTTTTACATACACCAGGTCACACCATGGAAAGTACTACTTATCTATTAATCGATGAGAATGGAAAACAACATGGGATTATTTCGGGTGACACCTTGTTTATTGGTGATGTAGGCCGACCTGATTTAGCGCAACATGTTATTGCTGATTTAACTCAAGAAAAATTGGCGGCACATTTATTTGATTCCTTACGCAACAAAATCATGCCTTTAGCTGATGACTTGATTGTTTATCCAAATCACGGTGCTGGAAGTGCATGCGGAAAAAAAATGAGCAAAGAAACTACCGATACGTTAGGTAATCAAAAAGCAACCAACTATGCTTTGCGAGCAGATATGACCAAAGAAGAATTCATCAAAGAATTGTTGACGGGCTTAACAAATCCTCCGGGATACTTCCCTAAAAATGTTTTGATGAACATTCAAGGATATGAAAGTTTAGATACCGTAATGGAACGTGGGAATAAGGCTTTATCTGTAACTGAATTCGAATTGGTTGCAAATGAAACAAACGCTTTAATTCTTGATAC
Organism: Fluviicola sp.; assembly: GCA_020849495.1. Classification (GTDB taxonomy): domain Bacteria; phylum Bacteroidota; class Bacteroidia; order Flavobacteriales_D; family Crocinitomicaceae; genus Fluviicola. The sequence continues at coordinate 6,342 of JADLGD010000017.1, read as the reverse complement.
GCGAGATGCTGAAACGTTTTCAAAAGGATTTATCCCAAATTCAATCAACATTGGAATTGAAGGTAGTTTTGCTATGTGGGTTGGTGAATTGATCACAGATATCAAACAAGAGATTTTAATAGTAGCTGAACCTGGAAAAGAAGAAGAAGCTATCATTCGTTTATCTCGAGTTGGTTATGATCATGCCATTGGATTCTTAAAAGGTGGTTTTGATGCTTGGTTAGAAGCTGGAAAAGAATTTGACTTTGTGGAAAGAATTGATGCAACTCAATTTGCAGAGGCTTTCGAATTACATCCAGACATCATTGATGTGCGCAAGAAAAGTGAATTTGATTCCGAACACATTGTTGGTGCTACCAATATTCCATTGAATGAACTGGCCAATCGCATCAGTGAATTACCAAAAGAACGACCATTTACCATACATTGTGCAGGAGGTTACCGAAGTATGATTGCCGCTTCCATGTTGAAAGCAAGAGGTTACGATAATTTCGTTGATGTGCGTGGTGGAATGACCGATATTAACAAAACAGCAATCCCAAAAACGGAATATGTTTGTCCAACGACGTTGCTTTAACTCATGTATGTGAGTGTTTTGAAAGAGGCGTCCTCCATTGGGGGACGCTTTTTTGTTAATTGTTCTAAAGAACCAGTTTTTTGGAGACCAAAATCAATTCGCATGAAAAGTTTTACTTTATTTTCACAAAATGAAAAAAGTAGTCATTTTTTTGTTTGCTGGTTGCCTAGGTCTATCTTTCACCTCATCAACCGTTTTTGAATACAATTTCAATTTACCCAATACAACCATACTTTTACCAGAATTGCTTCACGAAGTTTCTGGATTAACGGTTGTAGATGAAAAAACACTAGCTTGTGTTCAAGATGAAAACGGAATTTTATTTTTGTATGATATTCCATCAAAATCTATAAAAAAAACGATAGACTTTCACGGTGATGGTGATTATGAAGGAATTGCACCAGTTGGAAAAGATATGTACATCTTGAGAAGCGACGGTTTGCTTTTTTGTATTGGAAATTATCAATCATCCAACTTCAAATTGGATTCCATTCAAACCAATATCCCAACTTTAGACAATGAAGGACTTTGTTATGATAAAAAGAACAGACAGCTACTAATTGGCGCTAAAAGCAAACTAGGCAAAGGTCCTGAATTTAAGTACATCCGAGCAATATACGGATTTGATTTAAAAACCAATCGTCTGAGTGAAGCACCTGTCTTCTCTTTGAATGTTCAAGAAATCCTACAGTTTGCTAAAGAGAACAACATCTCTATGCATACAAAAGAAGGAAAAACGGGTAACGAACCTAATCTGAAAATCAAAATTTCAGGGGTTTTTATTCATCCAAAATCGAAGGACATCTACGTGCTTTCTGCAGCAGATTATTACTTATTCGTTTTGGATCCATTAGGAAAATTGAAAATGATTCATCCTTTGAACAGAGAACTCTTCAACAAAGCTGAAGGAATTGCTATTCAAAAAAATGGAACTATTTTTATATCGAATGAAGGTCAACTCAACCACCCAACAATTTTACAATTCAACCCAAAACATTAAAAAATGGATTACCTATCAGTAAACAAACAACTTTGGAATGTCAAAGTAGATCACCATATTGAATCTGACTTTTACGGCATGGAAGACTTCCTTGCTGGAGGAACTTCATTGAAATCCATTGAATTGGATTTATTGGGAGACGTTACAGGAAAACGCATTTTGCATCTACAATGTCACTTTGGACAGGACACGCTTTCATTAGCTCGAATGGGTGCAATCGTTACAGGTGCAGATTTTTCTGATAAAGCAATTGAAAAGGCAAACCTGTTAAAAAATCAATTAAATCTGGAAGCTCAGTTTGTGTGCTGTGACATCTTTGATCTACCTCAACATTTAGAAGGACAATTTGACATCGTTTATACTTCGTATGGTACCATTGGCTGGTTACCCGACTTAAATATATGGGCAAAGGTGATTGAGCATTTTTTAGCTCCCAAGGGACAATTCATTTTTGTAGAGTTTCACCCAATTGTTTGGATGTTCGACGATGATTTTGAGAAAGTGACTTATACCTATCATAAATCCGAACCAATCGTAGAACAAACCGTTGGTACATACGCTGATAAAAACGCTCCAATTTCCAATCAATCCATTTCTTGGAATCATGGTTTAGCAGAAGTTCAAACAGCCTTATTGAACACTGGTTTACAGTTGAAATCATTCAAAGAATATGACTATTCACCCTATAGTTGTTTCAATCATTTGGTAGAAATTGAAGCAGGAAAATTCCGAATTCAACACATTGGAAACTTGATACCCATGGTGTATAGTCTTGTTTTCAAGAAGTAAATTATTTGTTCTTTTTACCAAATGGATAATTCACACCAATTGAAAAATTGTATTGTGAAAAGAAAAACGCTTGACTTGCTTTATCTGCTTTAAATTGAGTTGTTCGGATATCTGGCATGTGAATAAATCCACCTTTCCATTCAAATTGAAGGAATGCATACTTGAAAAAATTGATATTCAAACCGCCAACAATACCTAAACCATAACCTGCAAGATGAAAGTCATCATGGCGTGCATTGTTCAATAAGGTTGCATTTGTTTTGGGAACCAAAGCACCAAAACCTGCCCCAAATTGAGATGACAACCAAACATGTTTACTTCCCCAAAGTACATCTGCTCTTCTGATTTCAGCATTCAAATAATTCAATCCATCCGTATGCTCGAATAACAAAAAGTCTCTAGCCACTTTAAAATCCTGATTATCATAAACACCGTCATAAGCTGTTCCTGAATTCGCAATAGCGCCATCCATTTTCACTGTTTGCTCATTGACCATCACATACTTCATGTGATCATCACCAATAGAAATTTGGTATTTGTCTTTAAAGTAAAAACCAATTCTTAAATTGGTTTGAGGAATAGAAATATTTGTAATGCTCAGATAGGTCTCTGAACTAAAAGGAGATTGACGATCTCTTGCTACGACATTCTCCAAAGTAAAATCATAGTCGTTTCCTGTAAAATGGATGTCAGAATGTGAGTAATGTGCTCTATTCCATCCCCAATAAATGTAGAAATTTCCTTTTTGATTGGGCTGAAATGGATTCTCTTGTGCGATTGCTTTTACCCCAAAACCACTCAATCCAACAGCAACTAGCAACAACATTCCTTTAAACATCACTCTACACTTTTAAAATCGCGCTAAATTAATGGACAACTTCCCCATTTTTTATGATGTAGGTCATGATTTATCCATTTTGTTTTTTCGAAAATTGCAGTCAATTTGGGTTTCTTTTATCAAACGAGTAACAACAACATGAAGCAATTGGAATTAATGGCTCCTGCGGGATCCTATGAAGCGTTGAGTGCAGCAATCAAAGCAGGTGCGAACTCAATTTATTTCGGAGTTGAGCAATTAAATATGCGAACGAAATCAACACACAATTTCACGATAGAAGATTTACCAACCATTGCCGAAATGTGTCATTCCAATGGATTGAAAAGCTACCTTACACTCAACACCATTGTTTACGATCACGATGTGCAGTTGATGAAGCGCATTGTTGATGCTTGTAAAACTTCTGGAATTACAGCAATCATTGCTTCGGATCACGCTGTTATGAATTATTGTAGAAAAACAGGCGTACCCGTTCATATTTCCACGCAAGCTAACATCACGAATATTGACACAGTTGAGTTCTATTCCGTATATGCAGATGTGATGGTAATGGCCCGTGAATTGAGTTTATTACAAGTACAAGCAATCAACAAAGAAATTGAACGCCGACAAATCACAGGACCTTCTGGAGAATTGGTGCGCACAGAAGTCTTTGGTCATGGTGCGTTATGCATGGCTGTTTCAGGAAAATGTTACTTGAGTTTACATTCCAATTTTTCATCTGCCAATCGTGGTGCATGTATCCAAAATTGCAGAAAAAGTTACGTTGTAATGGACAAAGATGAAGGCGTAGAATTTGAAGTGGATAACGAATTCATCATGTCTGCAAAAGATTTGTGCACCATCGATTTCTTAGACAAAGTGGTTGAAGCTGGAGTAACTGTTTTAAAAATTGAAGGTCGTGGTAGAAGTGCAGACTATGTTTATACAACAACCCAATGTTATCGAGAAGCAATTGACGCCATTGCAGATGGAACTTATTCCACAGAAAAAATCGAGAATTGGAAAGAACGCTTGAGCACTGTTTTCAATCGTGGTTTCTGGGATGGTTATTACTTGGGAAGAAAAATGGGCGAATGGAGTGATGATGCAGGATCCAAAGCAACCAAACGCAAAGTGTATATTGGAAAAGGAATGAAATATTACGATGCTGCAGGAATCGGTGAGTTTTTAATTGAAGCACAAGGTTGCGCTGTTGGCGATGAATTGATCATAACAGGTCCCACAACTGGTGTCATTGAGACGGTATTACATGAAATGCGCTGCGATGACGAACCCGTTCAAACTGTGAAACGAGGTGTCACCATAACTTTTCCTGTTTCAGAAAAAGTAAGACCAAGTGACAAATTGTACAAATTGGTTCCTGTTGTATGATTCGTGTTTTGCAACATCGTCATAAGTGCATTGGTTGTAATGCCTGTGTAGAAGCGGACAAATACCGTTGGCGAATTTCCAAAAAAGATGGTAAAAGTACCTTGATCGGTGGCGTAGAAAAAAAAGGCTGGTTTTCTGTTGTCGTTGATGATGAAGAAGCACTCGCTTTAGAGGCTGCGAAGGTTCATTGCCCTGTGAATATCATTCGCTGGGAAAAAATATAAGTCAACAAAACGAATTTAAAACACTGAATAACTGGCGGTTTCCTAAATGAAACCACTTTTTTTTTGAAAATAATTTTGTTACCATCGAATTATTTACCTAGGTTTGTATTTCAAAAACACAGACAATGACTTTTACAAAGACTCTTTTATTAGCACTCATTAGCGGAATCATTTCAGGACTTATATGTTTAATGTACAGCATCATCTACAGCGATTCATTCTTCGTAGATTTCAGTTCCATCTTGAATCCAGCGGGAATGTTCATCTCCAGTACAATTGGTACATTACTCATGAGCATCGGTTATTTCTTCATCTTAAAATGGAACAAAGCAAAACTGATTCCAATTGCAAACATTTTTTATTCGGCTTTAAGTTTTGGGAGTATTATTGGCGTTTTAGCTTTTAAGCTTCCATTGGATATGGATTTCCCTGAAATGTTTCCAGGATTAGCAATTCCAATGCACTTTTTCCAAGCGCTTTCTTTTTTATCGTTAGCGCCATTTTTTCTCAAGTATTCAAATAAATAATCAATTCAAATAAACAGTATGAAAAAAGTAACAATCATCGCTGCAGTTTTCGCAGGAGCATTAATGTCATTTTCAGTAGCAACATCTTCCATCTGGACATCTGACGCAGGTCATTCACGTCTTGGGTTTACGGTTAAACATTTAGGTATTTCTGATTTCAACGGAAGTTTTGACTCTTATGAGGTTAAAATGACTGGTACAAAAGAAGATTTATCAGATGCAAAAATCGAACTTTCAGGAGATGCTACAAGTATCAATACAGGAAATGAAATGCGTGATGGACACTTGAAATCAGCAGATTTCTTTGACGTAGAAAAATTCCCAAAATTCACTTTTGAAAGTACAAGCATCAAAAAAGGTAAAGGAAAAGGTGAATTTACTGTTACAGGTAATTTGACTATGCATGGTGTTACCAAATCGGTTAACTTGAAAGCTACAAAAGGTGGAGTTGTCACTCATCCAATGTCGAAAAAACAAGTAACTGCATTCAAATTAACAGGATCTTTCAAACGTTCAGACTTTGGAATTGGAACAACGACTCCAGAGGCTATTGTTGGTGATGTAGTGAATGTAATCAGTGACTTAGAGTTAGTTCAAGAATAATCATGAAACGATTTTTTCAACTTTCTGCAATGCTTCTTCTTCTTGGAGGAGCATTCGCCTTTACAACTGCAACTGGATGGAAATTGGGTAAAGATTATGAAATCCAATTTTCTACTAAGGGTGTAAGTGGTATTTTTAAAACATTTGCTGCTACAGTTGAATTTGACGAGACCGATTTAGCCAATTCCAAGTTTGTGATGAACATAGATGTAAATTCGATTAACACAGGAAATGGATTGCAAAACAAACATGCGATTGGCGACGAGTGGTTTGATGCAGAGAAGCATCCTAAAATCAAATTCACTTCTTCTTCATTTGAGAAAACAAGTACCGGTTTTTCTGTTAAAGGAAAACTACAAGTAAAAAACACAACAAAGGAAATCAGCATTCCTTTTACCTTCAAAAAATCT
>JADLGD010000016.1 GCA_020849495.1 Fluviicola sp. | reverse complement strand
GGAGCAGATGCACCTTGTACGGAATACACCATATCAAAAATCAAGTTTCCTCCACAAGAGACATCAAAAAACGCTGTGGTAATGTTTGGAGTTACTGCCGATGTAGAAGCCCAATAGTAAGGTGTTCCAGTTGAATTCGTCCCACATGGTTGTGAGAATGTTGTACCTCCACCAGCGCTCCAACCTGCAGGAATTGCTCCTCCGTTGAAGTTGAAACTTTGGTTACCGTTAATCAAATTGGCATAAGCTACAATTTGCACAGAATCACCCGGACAAACTGTTGTATCACTTGGTGTAACATATACACTACAGAACTGAGCATTTGCTGTAAAACCTACCAAGGTCAATGCAGCTAAAAATAATATCTTTCTCATTACTTGGTAATTACTTTAAATCCATTCAATTGAATCGCTTGGAAAGACCAACCTTTTTTCAGATTTGGATTGTTGATTAATACCTGTAATCCAGGTTTATTTTCTTCACAAGTTGAAGTAACTGAAGCTCCTGCAGGCACATTGATACTGATTGCTGTTTCAGGGTTTGCATCGCAACCAACACATCCTTCAGAGTAAATACTTGCTAATTGATAGCTAACATTTACAGAGGAAGTAGTTGTGTTTTCAACACGAATAAATACAAACTCTAAAGGCATCTGTGGAGCTGATAAAGCACATTTTTGTTTTTGTGCAAAGACTTTTACACCATTTGATTCATCTAGCAACTGCCATGATTCATTCAATTGTTGAGAAGATAATTTCCCTTGAGAAAAGGAAATTGAGCTGATTAATAGAAACACTGGAAAAACCAATAATTTCACTCGTTTGAATTGGGTCATTTTATATATTCTTGAATGATTACTTTTTTCAGACGCAAAAATACGAAAGAAGGTTCGGTGAAAAAGAAAAAAAATAATCAAAATGAAGATTTATAAGCTTTTAACGAACATTTAAAGTGATAAATGTTGCAATTATAACTTTAATGTGACAGGATGTTACTTTTTGCAATTACTAGTGATTACCTCCATTACTTTCGATGCAATTGCAATTTCCTCTTGATTTAATCCATTCAGCGCATGAGCTCTATTTATTTTTACGATTTCATCAATTGCTGTAATGGTATCAATCCCTAATTGTGTTACAGTCAAAACAGTTCTTCTTCGATCACTTTTACTGATTTTGCGAGTCACGTATTTTGCTTTGACCAACAAGTTGATGATACGTGTAACAGAAGCATTGTCTTTGAATACACGTTCGGAAATTTCAATTTGAGTAATTGCTGGATTTTCTAGTAGGCATTTAATGATCAACCATTGATCGATAGTAATAGTAAATCCATGCTTTTTCAATTGAGCCTGAGCATATTGACGGTATGTACGAATTGCACGATCAATCGTGTAAAAGATGACAGACTCTAGTTTTTCCATAGTAGTAAATGCATTCCAAAGATAAGGAACAAATACGTTTTATTGGACAGTTTTTTTGTTTAATTATAAGCGAAAGAAAATCAAGCGACTAACTAACTGATTTGTTTAGGAGAGTATCCGAAAGTGCGTTTGAAAGCTTTACTAAAAGACGGTAAATCCGCATAACCAATCATGCCACTCACTTCTGTCCAAGTTAATTGTTGCTGTCTCATCAGTTCCTTTGCCTTTTGTAATCGAATGCGCTTGTAATAACTTCCAGGACCAACTCCCATGTGCAACTTAAACACTTTATTCAATTTAGAAGTAGAAAAGTAGATCATACTAGCATGCTTTTTAATATCAAAAGGCTCTAAACAGTTCTCATTCATGTAGCTTATCAATCTTTCAATTGCTGCTTTATCCAATTCATTCAGTTCCATCTCTTCAGAATTTAAAGTTACAAAACAAAGATACATGATATCACTATATTTGATATATCAATTATTTAGTTTTAATCAATTAATACAGCCATTCATAAGCAATATAAAACCATTCAAACAAGTGATAAAAATAGACAAGCAAAAAACAAATAATTGAGCGCAATTTTGACTGGTAACAAGTACGCTAAAATAAGTACACAGCCATTGTTGATTTAGGATCAATAGATCCATTGTTAGGTGAAATAAATAAACATGGTAAATTAAAGAGAGAAATCCCTCCGAATCTAGCCTCGGAGGGATTTTTGTTTATTCTTCAAATGATTCATCTAATAATTCATCGCTATTGATCGATACTTTTCGAAATACCCAGCGCATGACAATAAAACCAATCAAAGCAATCGCTCCAGCTACAAAAAATGGCGCACCATAAAAAACAGGTTGTCCTTTCGCATAAGGAGTTGCTTTATAAAAAATCCACATCATGAAAATGGGTCCAATGATTTCAGCTAAACTCATCAAAGAAGTAAAAATTCCTTGTAGCTCTCCTTGTTCATTGCTTTTAGCTTGAGAAGAAACCAACGATCGAATACTTGGATCGAAAATTCCGGAGAAAGCATAAGGAAGAATGATGACATACATCATCCAACCATAAGGAATGAGACCAATCCCAATAGTCACAAGTACCATTGTTGCCAAACCAAGCGTCGCAGCTTTCTTCTCTCCCATTTTCTTAACAATCACACCCGAAAGCGCGCCTTGTACAAGACCAAAACAGACTCCAACAATTGCCAAGGAAACACCTACATCTTTTGGTGTCCAACCGAAACGCGACATGGTGTAATAATTCCAAACGGAGTGAACAGCCATATTTGCTAATAAGACTAAGAAAGTAACAACAAACAAGCCTCTGTATTTTGGGAAACGCACCACTTGCATCACTGCACCAATTGGATTGGCACGTTTCAATTCAAATTTTCGACGGTCATCAGCAGGTAAACTTTCTTTCAAGAAAATGAATCCATAAATAAAATTAGCCAAGGAGAAAAATGCAGCAATCAGAAAAGGAACTCGCACACCAAAATCGGAAACCAATCCACCAATTGCAGGTCCAATAATAAACCCAACGCCAAAAGCAGCTCCAATCATTCCGAAATTTCGAGCTCTTGTTTCTTCCGTTGAAATATCAGCAATGTAAGCTGCTGCAGTGGTGAAACTCGCACCAAACATTCCAGAAAGTGCTCTACCAATTACCAACCACATTAAACTTGGGGCAAAATACATGAACACATAATCCAAGCCCATGCCTAATAAGGACATCAAAATGATTGGTCTTCTTCCATAGCGATCACTTAAATTTCCGATTAATGGAGAAAACAGAAATTGCATAAAAGCATACGTTGCCAATACAGGACCTGAATATTTGGAAGATTCTTGAATGGTCAAGTGAGAAGCATCGGCAATCAATGAAGGCAACGAAGGAATGATGATCCCCAACCCTATTGAATCAATACAAATTGTGATGAGCACAAAAATGAGTGCGTTTTTCTGATTACTTTGCATACAACAAACTTAGGTATTTCTGTTTGTTTTTAATCAACTGTTCTTCCTTATGAATTTGTAACTTTGTGACATGCAACGCGAAATTATCACAACAGGTGACGGTTCAAAAACCATTTATCTTCCAGAATGGGATGAGCATTATCACTCTTCACATGGAGCTTTGCAAGAAGCACAACACGTTTTTATCAAACACGGTTTAAGCACTCAAAAAGAAGATTACATCACCATTCTTGAAATGGGATTTGGTACTGGATTGAACGCTTTATTGACTTATTTTGCCTCTGAAAAACGCAGACAATATGTGCATTACATTGGAATAGAAGCTTTTCCTCCAACAGAGGAAGAATGGCGAGCTATGGATTATGCACAATTTTCAAACGATCCAGCTGCACCACATGTATTTGAACGCATGCACACTTGTGATTGGAACAAAGCGCAAGAAATTGATGAACTGTTTGTCTTGGAAAAGAAACAATGTTCATTGGTTGATGCTCATGTTGCTCCCAATTCTGTAGATTTGATTTACTACGACGCATTTGGTCCACGTGTTCAGCCTGAATTATGGACGAAAGAAATCTTCGACCTTTTATATTCATGGATGGCACCAGAAGGAATTTTAGTAACATATTGTGCTAAAGGTCAAGTAAAACGCGATTTAAAAGCGGCCGGTTTTACAGTTGAAAATTTACCCGGACCTCCAGGAAAACGAGAAATGACTCGAGCAACAAAACCCAATACATGCGTTTAATCATTTGCCTTGCATTTTTGTGGATTGTTTTTCCTGTCTTTTCCCAGGAACAGGTCGTTTATGGAGAACGGAAATTGAATTCACCTCACAAAGCATTGCATTTTGACCGAAATGGATTTATTTATCCAGATACTTTGATCCCTGACACGGCTTTATTGGCTCAAGAAGCAGCATTGTTGAACTATTACAAAAACTATCCAAGCTTCAGCGCTGTTTATTTGAATCAATACAAACTTATATCTGCGAAAAAAGATTCCGTTTATTTTCAATTGAATGATTCATTGTTCAAAAACACGATTCAAGAATTACAGCAAGCAGCCAAATCTTATGCTGCAGTCCAATTCAATATCCATGGTTTCCGAAAGTCCTTTCACAACAATGGTGTCGATGTTCCTTCAACAGTAGAATATGAACTTTTGCGCAAGGATCGAGCACGATTTGGAGATACAAGCATTTTGATGGTCGATATCTATTGGGACGCAACCTATGGTTGTTGTTTCGGCTTGGATTTCAAAAAAAACGACAGTTTATTTGTCTTGTTTGAAAAAGCGATGGCTCAAGCCGAAATGGTGAGTCACCCCATTGCTCAATTGATTGATGCGTTTCCTGAAAAATCCATTCACATTCTTGCTCATAGTTTAGGTACTCGAGTAGCTGTTCAATCTCTGAACCGCTCCACTAACAATTCGAGTGACATACGCGTTGGTTTAATTGCAGCTGCTATTCCTCGAAGTTTAATTGTTGAAGGATATCAACAAAACACTTTAAAGAGAAATATCCGATGGATGATTTATTACAATGAAAAAGATTTCGCCTTATTGAAGAAAGACAATAAAATTGGCCTTATTGGTCCGGGAGCATACAAACATGGTGTTACCACTTTAGGTTGCAATAAAAACCGCGATGCTAAAAAATTAATTATCGATTTGAGTCAATATTCTCCACGGATTCAATTGCAGTTGATCAATATGAACCACATAGGTAAATGTCATTCTTTGAGGTGTTATACAAATGGGGTTGATTTGAATCCCATTTGGGAGTTTTTCTCATTAAATGAATGATTTTCACTAAACAAAGTGTACTTTTAGTTGTTCAAAACACAAACAAAACACTTATGGCAACAGTAACATTAGGAGGAAATCCGGTTCACACAAATGGAGAATTACCACAAGTTGGTAGCGCAGCAGCAGATTTCAATTTAGTAGCAAATGATTTAAAAGAAGTACACCTGTCTGATTACTCTGGATCACGCTTGATTTTAAATATTTTCCCTAGTATTGATACAGGTACATGTGCAGCTTCAGTTAGACAATTCAATAACTTAGCGGCAAATTTACCCAATACTAAAGTATTGTGTATTTCACGTGATTTACCTTTTGCACAAAAGCGTTTTTGTGGAGCTGAGGGTATTGAAAACGTTGTTACTCTTTCAGATTTCAATGCTGGAGATTTTGGTAAAAACTACGGTTTAGAATTGAGCGATAGTGCATTAAAAGGACTACACAGTAGAGCAATTGTGGTTTTAGATGAAACACACAAAGTTTTACATACAGAATTGGTTGCAGAAATTGCAAACGAACCCAATTATGATGCTGCGATTGCTGTTTTAAGTTAATCGTACATTGAAACAATTAAAAAGCGTGAAGGAAACTTTGCGCTTTTTTAGTTTGAAACCGAAGTTAAATCTAAATCAATTACCTAAACGCTAATTTTTGATTTTATTTTAATCTTTTTGCGATTATTTTTTAATCATTTTGTTTTTTAAACTCAACTTTTTGATTAACTTAAATAAGAAAAGTGAATCAATTATGTTAGTAAGAACCTATGGAAGTGCCGTTTTTGGTATCGATGCAACCACAATTACCATTGAAGTTAACATTGCAAATGGTGTGAATTTTTGTATGGTCGGTTTGCCCGACAAAGCTGTTCAAGAAAGTCAGCAACGCATCAAAGCTGCACTAAAAAATAACGGACTAAATTATCCAGGAAAAGAGATTACGGTAAATATGGCTCCAGCTGATATTCGCAAAGAAGGATCCACCTTTGATTTAGCTATAGCCATTGGGATTTTGGCCGCAAGTGAGCAGATTCAAAGCGACAAACTCAGCGACTATTTACTGTTAGGAGAATTATCCCTTGATGGAACACTTCATCCATTGAAAGGAATTCTACCAATTGCTATGCAAGCTAAAAAAGAAGGCTACAAAGGAATCGTTCTACCAAAAACCAATGAATCAGAAGCCGCTATCGTGGATGGAATTGATATCCTTGGTATGGAAAACCTTTCAGACGTCATTGAATTTATCAACGGAACCAAAGTATTTACACCTCATCGGATCAATATTGAATCGTTTTTTGAACAGCACGATTTGGATGAAGTGGACTTTAAAGATGTTAAAGGGCAAACAGCCATCAAACGCGCTTTTGAAATTGCAGCAGCCGGTGGACACAACGTGATCTTGATTGGACCTCCAGGAGCAGGGAAATCGATGTTAGCGAAGCGACTTTCCACCATTCTACCTCCAATGAGTACAGAGGAAGCATTGGAAACAACAAAAATCCATTCCGTTGCAGGAAAAATCACTTCAAAAGGATTGATTGTTCAACGACCATTTAGGAAACCTCATCATACCATTTCAGATGTAGCACTAGTTGGAGGCGGATCTTATCCTCAACCGGGAGAAATTTCGTTAGCTCACAATGGTGTTTTGTTTTTAGATGAATTACCTGAATACAAACGGCAAGTTTTAGAAGTCATGCGACAACCGCTTGAAGACCGAACGGTCACTGTTTCCAGAGCAAAATTCTCCATCGATTACCCTGCGGGTTTCATGTTGATTGCAGCGATGAACCCTTGTCCGTGTGGCTATTTCAATCATCCTGAAAAAGAATGTGTTTGCCCGCCAGGAACCGTTCAACGTTATCTGAACAAAATCTCAGGTCCACTACTCGACCGCATAGATTTACATGTTGAAGTAACACCTGTTTCCTTTGATGAATTGACCTATGAAGTTCCAAGTGAATGCAGTAAAACCATTCGAGAACGGGTCATTGAAGCTCGAAAAATTCAAATTCTACGCTATCAAAACTCCAAAACACATTGCAATGCACAAATGCAACGCAGGGAACAATTGTCCTATTGTGCTATAAGTGAAGAAGGCAAAACCTTATTGAAAAATGCCATGGATCGTTTGGGTCTTTCTGCTAGAGCTTATGATCGGATTTTAAAAGTAGCGCGAACAATAGCCGATTTGGAAGGATCAGAAAAAATAGGATTGCCTCATTTATCAGAAGCCATACAACTGAGAAGTTTGGATCGAGAAACTTGGGCAGGTTGATAACCTGTTACGAAACACCTGGGAAAGCTTTCAAAATCAGTTGTTCCACAGTTACATTTCCTTCAATCATTTCCAATTGTTTAATATCTGGTTGAATGACCATCCAATGAGAGCAAAACTGAACACTCAACTCCAAATCATGTGTAGCCATGATGACCAATTTACCATGTTCTTCAACAATTTTTTTTACCAAGTTCATGATGGAGCGTTTAGTTGGATAATCCAGAAAAGACGTCGGTTCATCGAGTAAAATAATCGGCGTCTCTTGGATCAATGCACGTGCAATACTTGCACGTTGACGTTCACCATCTGAAAGGGTACTTGTAGCTTGATTTAACAATGTTTTTAATTGCATTTCCTCGGCAATCTCTGCTATCAACGATTTATCCTTTTCAGTCAACCGTCCGATTAAATTGGTATATGGAAAGCGCCCCAATTCCAAATACTCTTGGGTTGATAAATGTTCCAAACCTTGAAAGCGATTATCCACTAAAGCAACCATTTTTGCTCGTTCTTTTGGTTGAATCTTCCACCAATCATGCTCGTCAAAAGTCAGGTCCCCTTGAATGGATTTACCTCCAGAAAACGAAGACAAGAAAGTTGATTTACCTGTTCCATTTGCTCCAATTAAAGCTACGAACTGTCCCCTGTCCAAAATTAATTCTGGAATAGAAAACAGTGTTCTCTTTTGTAGGACCGTGCATTGTTGAAACTTAAGCATTTCGAATTTTCTTTAGTAACAACAATAAAACAACCGGTGCTCCAATCAATGATGTTAAGGTGTTGATTGGCAAAACAATCAGCGGTTCTAACAATCGAATAAGCATTGAGCAAATCAGCAAAACGATTCCTCCTATCAACGCTGAAGCTATCATCAAATGCAAATGATTCGCCGTTTTCAAGGTCATTTTCACAATGTTAGGAACTATTAACCCAATAAAAGCAATGGGGCCACAAAAAGCGGTTACCAATCCTGTCAAAAGCGAAACGATCAATATCACTATCCAACGATTCCGAACAATGTTTACACCTAAAAAAGCAGCTTGATGTTCACCCAATACCATCGCATTCAGCGGTTTTACCAAAAAGAAAGCAGCAATGAAAACGACCATAAACACACTTGCAATCAAAGGGATTTGATCCAAAGCCACTTGTCGCAATGAACCAAAACTCCACATGGTAAAGGATTTTAGGCTCATGGAGTCAGCATGCGACATCAACAAACCGGTGAAAGCAGAAACAAACGTTCCCAACATCATCCCCACTAACAACAAAGAAACGGCTGATCGCATTTTGGTAGCAATGAGTAATATGAGCATTCCAAAAACAAAGGCACCAAATGCAGCAGCAAAAGTGGTACTTACATCTTGAAACAAATCAGAAGAAAAGCTTCCACCCATTAAAACCAAGGCAACAAATAAATGCGAACCAGAAGTCAACCCCAAAATTGAAGGTCCGGCTAAAGGATTGTTTAAAACTGTTTGCAACAACAATCCACTTACAGCCAAGGCCATTCCTGCTAAAACAGCTATAAAAACTTCAGGAATTCGATAGACCGTTAGTAAAATCCATTCATTGGCTTGTTGGACATCACTCGCATTCCAAAAGGCAAACCAAGCTCCATTAGCATGCGGTAAACCGATGGCTAGAACAGCCAACGCAAGTAATAGAATCCCCAATGAAAGTTGCCACTTTACCATTTATTTCAATTGCTTGTAAAAATGCAATTTCCCTTTTTTGTGTCCAGCAATGATAGCAAAATCGCTTAACAACCATTCAGGATGAATCGCATTCATTTCCCAAAAGTAATTACTATCATGTAGGTAACCATAAACTGCTTTCGCTTTTACAGTTTGGAAATAGGTGTATTTATCATTCAGCTGAATCAGACTTTTTAATGAAGTAGCTTCTGCATTGATCCATACGTCACATTGCTGTTCGTCTTTACTAATTTGTTCCAAAGTCAATGACAAACTAGCAGGCCCCTTTTCCTTTGCATAGATGTAATCAATTCCTGCATCTTTGAGAATATTCGCTACATAACTATTTCCAGAAGGCGCAAACCAAACATCACCGTTCAAGCCACCAACAATTGCTTTTGGCTTTTTGGTCTTTGTTTGAATGCTTGACTTTAATTGATCATAAGACTTACACAAAGTTTCAAAGTAGGCATTTGCTTCTTCGTCTTTATCCAGTAAGGCTCCAAACACTTTGATCCACTCTGCTTTGCCCAACGCATGTTTTTCTTCCCAATCGTAATTCGGCATACAAACCACTGAAAGCTGTTTCAATTTATCTGCATTGGGAAACGCTTCACCAAAACCGCTATAAACTATAAGCGATACTTTTTTATTCAAAATTGTTTCAGGACTGAGTGAAGATTCAAATCCAGCAGAATGAACCGTTCCGTTTTTCACTCTTTTTTGAATCGTTTTATTCCAAACATATTGAACATCTGTCGTTATTTTGACAACATCCAAGGCTTTCAATTCATTCAACATACCAATGAAAGTAGTTGATAAAGCGGCCATGTTTTTTACAGGAATTTCTATTTGTTCGGTAGTCTCTGGCAAATTCAATTTCACCCCTTTTTTAACCAAAGCATATCGATGTTCAATCTGATTTGTTTTTGGACTGATGATTTGTAATTCTTTGTAATCTTTTCGATTGATTAAATTAAAGTGCTTTGCAAATTTAATTTCCGATGATTGCTCGTCTGGAATGTGTTGATTCTGCTTCGAATCACATCCAACGATTTGTACAAATACTAGAAAGACAATCAGTAAACGCTTCATTTTCTCCATTTTTTCATTTCTTCAGCTAAAGCCTTTTCATTCCAATTGCCCTTTGATAGATCTAGAATAATCGCTTGATAATCTTCCTCATTTCGATTTTGGGACAATTTGAAGGCAGCTTCAACTTTAAACACATTCAATCGCACGCCGATTATTTCATTCGAATAAGCTTCCAACATTTCTCTAGGCCAAAGAGAGGTATCCACTTTTTTTTCTCGATTGGATTCAAATAACGCGACCAATTCTTTTGAATGCTTCACCAATTCTTCTTTTGACAAAACTTCTAAAGACCCCATCAAATGAACTGCTTGATAATTGAACGTTGGCACATTTACATGACCATAAACGGATGAAGAAACATAAGCATTTGGGCCATTTACCACAACTTTGCCTTGCGTACCATTTTTTATCAAACTTGCTTGATGATTCGCTTTTGCTAAATGAAACTCTAACACAAATTCATGTTCAATTTCTTTTAATACAAAAGGCAGATGAGAAACAACTGGCATCCCATCAATACCATTCATGATCAACATTCCAAAGTTATACTCTGAAATAAACTTCTTGATGCTTTTGCGATCAGAAACATTAAATTCTTCTGGAATATACATGCAATTCAATACCGATTCTCCCTCAAAGATAACAGTCGCCGCCCAAACTAGCAGATTAAAGTCTAACTTTGTACAAAAAAATAACAATGCACTTTTCAGATTATCCCATCTTAGCAGAAATTAAATCACAATTGGAAGTGCTGGGTTTTAAACGCCCAACTGACATTCAGTTCAAAACCATCAAACCCATTTTAGATGGAGAAGATGTGTTTGCAATCGCACAAACTGGAACAGGTAAAACAGCAGCGTTTGCCATTCCTATCATTGATGCTATTGGACGTTTGAAACAAAAATCAAAAGCCCCCTCTTGTATTGTGATGGCTCCTACTCGTGAGTTAGCGGAACAAATCATGGAAGCTTTTAATCAAATAGCCAAACAAACAAAAGTAAAAACCATCAGTGTAGTTGGAGGGGTCACACAAGACGAGCAGATTGCTGCTTTAAAAAAAGGAGTGGATGTAGTTGTTGCAACACCAGGAAGGGTATTTGACTTACGTTCGCAAGGATTTTTAAGTTTGGATGCGCTTCGTTTTTTGGTGTTAGATGAAGCCGATCGGATGTTGGATTTAGGTTTTGCACATGACATCAAGGCCATTCATTCACTTTCACCGAAAAGAAACAGGCAAACATTGTTCTTTTCTGCGACTATCAACAAAAAAATCAAAGCTTTGGCTTATGATATTGTAAGAGATGCTATTCGCATTCAAATTTCTCCTAAAAACCCAATAGCAAAAACCATTGATCATGCTTACATCAAAGTTTCAATGGATGACAAACGATTCTTTTTAGAAAACATTTTAAAAGAATATCCAGAACTGAAATACGTTGTTTTTGTACGCACAAAAGTACGCTGTGAACGTGTTGTTGCTGCAATGGAACGTGTAGGAATAAAAAGTGAAGCTTTACATGGAGGCATTGCACAAGAAGATCGCTTCAGTATTTTAGACCGTTTCAGAAAAGGGGAAAATACCATACTAATTACTACCGATGTAGCTGCACGAGGAATTGATATTCCAGGAGTAGATTATGTGATCAATTACGATATTCCAGATGTAGAAGAGCAATATGTTCACCGTGTAGGACGAACTGGAAGGGCTGAAAAAAAAGGGCAAGCATTGGCATTTTGTAGTCCGGAAGAAGAACAATTCATTGAAAACATTGAAGCCTATATTGGATGTGATATCGATCAATTAGAAATCAATCAATACGATTACAAGGCTATTTTGGAAGACACGGAAGATTTGAGTAATAATTGGAAAAAACTACTCGATCAAGCCAATGAAGAAGACGGAACGAATGACAAATGGTAATTCGTTCATTCAATAGAGCTGCGTGTTTCTTACACTTTGATTTTTTTTAAAACAAAAAAAGGATTGCAATTGATGCAACCCTCTCACTACTGTATTTAAAAATATTATTTAGAAGCTAAAGCATATTGCCTCATGATTGCTTGCATTTCTATTTCCATGGTATCTGCCGATTTCAATTCAATCATCAATCCGCTATTTTCATCAAACACTTTTACAACTTGATGTGGCATGCGTAAATGCTCATATAAACTTATATCGATCAGCACCACTTGCGACTTAAGGATCATTTGGTTCTTATCAATGGAATAAGAATTTGCAAACTTGTAATTCAATAATGCCAAGGCTTCGGCATTATCCTGTAAATCCAATTGCTTTTCCAAATGAACATATTGATTCAACATTCGAACGGTGACCGGATTGCAATCTGCTTTTGTTTGAATCAACTTTGCAGTTGTTTGACCAAGAGCGCTTGTAAAAATCATCAAGACATTGACAAGCAAAAGTAGTAGTGTTCGCATGACCGTAATAGTTTAAAAAGAACGTTACCAATTACCCAAAGCACGCTTTTTTGATTGGACTTGCTTTAAGTTAGAGAAACTCTTTTTAAAATAAAAATTTGTGCGAAATTTAACAATTCATCAGTAGATGTTGACTTCACGCTCTAACAAGACGCCAAATTTAGCTTCAACACTATCTAAAACATGCTGAGAAAGTGCGTAAATCTCTGATCCTGTGGCACCACCATGATTCACTAAAACCAAGGCTTGTTTTTCATGAACTCCACAATTTCCTCTTCGATAACCTTTCAAACCGGCCTTTTCAATGAGCCAACCCGCCGCTAATTTTACCATTCCATTTGCTTGTGGATAAACTGGAGCATCTGGAAATTGAGCTATCAGTTGATTTCCGATTTCTTCTGAAACAACGGGGTTTTTAAAAAAGCTTCCTGCATTTCCCAACACTTTCGGATCCGGCAATTTACTTCGGCGAATATTCATAACCGCCTGACTGATTGCTTCAACAGATAAAGTTTCCACACCCATCGCTTCAATTTCACTTTGAATAGCACCATAAGCAGTATTGAATTGTGGGTGTTTTGTCAAGCGATAAGTTACTGCAATAATCACATATTGCCCTTTTAACTCACGTTTGAAGACACTTTCTCTATAACCGAAATGACATTGGGCAGCATCAAATTCATGTATTTCGCCACTTTCAATGTGATAGGCTTTCAACGAGACAAAACAATCTTTGATTTCAGCTCCATAGGCTCCAATGTTTTGCATGGGACTTGCACCTACACTTCCTGGAATAAGGCTCATGTTTTCGATTCCACCCCATCCTTTTTCAACCGTATAACGTACAAACGCATGCCATTCTTCACCTGAACCAACCTCCACATGAACCGTTTCATTCGTCTCTGATACAATTTGAATTCCTTTAATTTCATTACGTAACACAAGTGCATCAACATCTTTCGTAAACAAGACATTGCTTCCTCCACCTAAAAACATCAACGGCAATTGCTGATTGTTTTCATTTAATAGTGCTTTTAAGGTATCAACAGAATCGAAGCTAGCAAAAGCTGCTGCTTTCACATCAATTCCAAACGTATTGTAAGGCTTAAGAGAAACTTGTTCGCGTATCATGATGCAAATTAACATATAAAAAAAAAGACTGAAGCAAAACTCCAGTCTTTTCATTCGAAATTCTAAATCAAATTATTTTAGATCAATTTCGTAAGGCAAACGCATTTGAATACCCGTCCATTGATCAATTTTCGCCATTTTAGCTAATGTCTCATCAATGATTTTTGGTGTTTTACTGCGTTTCACACGAATCGACTCCTGTTCTTTCTCACTTAATGTCTCAACGAGTTCAGCAATTGGATCTTCTTTTACTTTAGGATAATAACGGACCACAGCATCTTTGATTTTCGCTTCTTTAATCGCGTATGCAAGAGCATCATTCAATCCACCGATTTTATCCACCAATCCAATTTTCAAAGCATCTGAACCTGTCCAAACACGCCCACGAGCAACAACTTCTACTTGTTTTTTAGTCAATCCTCTTCCATCAGAAACACGTTGTTTGAATTGCTGGTAAATATCATCCACTTCTTTTTGAACAAGATTAAATTCTTCAGGAGTTAATTTTCTATTCAATGAAAGAATAGAATGGCTATGTGTTTGAACACGATCGAACGTCAATCCAAAATTGTTTTCCAACATTGCACCTGTATAAGGAATCACTCCAAAAACACCAATTGACCCAGTAATAGTTGAAGGCTCAGCAAAGATGACCGAAGCCGGTGTAGCGATATAATATCCACCTGAAGCAGCAACATCTCCCATAGAAACGATTAACTTTTTCTTTTTTGCAATCAATGATGCTTCTCTCCAAATTTCTTCGGAAGCTAAAGCGCTACCTCCAGGACTATTGATACGCAACACAACCGTTTTAATAGCATCATCTTGACGAACTTCACGCATGTATTTACAAATTTTTTGCGAAGTCATTTCATCTCCATCAACAGAAATGGCACCTTCAGCAACAATCACTGCCACATTTGCTCCTCCATCATCAGAAATTCCCATCTGATCCATTTTGAATCGCTCTTTCGCATACGTTTCAAATGCTCTAATTTTGCTCAAGTCATCCATGTTTGCTTTTTTAGCAACCAATGCCTCTACTTCATCACGATACATTGTACCATCAATCATCTTGCATTTCACAGCATCATCCATGCGTTTGATTTTCACGTTTTCAGCTATTTCATTCAATGAAGCAGTAGTGATTTTACGATCTTTTGCAATGTCTTTTACCATTTCATCCCAAATCGACTGCATATAACGTTGTACTTGTAAGCGACTTGAATCACTCATTTCTTCTCTAAAATAGGGTTCTACAGCACTTTTAAAATCGTTATTTGATCCACGAATCACTTGCATTTCCAATCCTACTTTGTCAAATGTTTTCTTGAAGAACATCAATTCTGCTCCAAGTCCAACAAATTCAATTGCACTTGAAGAAAAGCCATACACTTCACTTGCAGCTGAGGCAATGTAATATTGTTTTTGAGAAATTGCTTCACCAGACAAATAAGCAACAACAAACTTTCCAGACTTTCTAAAATCGTGAATAGCCGTTCGCAATTCATAAGCCGTAGCATATCCACAACTCACACTACCAATTTCAAGGTAAATCCCTTTAATTGCATTGTCATTTGCTGCTTCTTCAAACCCTTTTAACAAATCCGCTAAACCTAATTTTGAATCCATACTGAAACTAGTACTATTAAAAGACGCATCTGTTCTTTCAGCTATTTCACCTTCTAGGGATAATTTCAAAACGGTCGTAACACTTGTGTCTGGTTCTTCAGCAAACAATCCACCTATCACCATAAGCCAGAATAACCAACCTAAGAGAGATAGTATCATTGATGAAATCAAAGTGGGCCAAAAAATTCTCCAAAATGAAATTTTTACTTTTTGTGTTGACATATAAATGGTATAAAATTCTAAACAAATATACACGCTGGATATCGAAAGAAAAGCGAATAGATTTACAACGGTACTATTAATTGACTTGCAAGCCAAATAACGTTATGAGTGGTTGAAGCAATTTTATACATTTGACACGTGAAAAAAGCAAACGTCATATTAGGACTTGGAAGTAATTTAGGAAATCGACTAGAAATTCTGAAAACTACATGCGACCTTTTGAACAATGAAGGTATCTTATTAATTAAGTCCGCATCCATTTATGAAACGGAAGCATGGGGATTTGAAAGCGAAACCTCTTTTTACAATACCGTTATCATGTGTGAAACAATTCTATTACCTGAAGAGCTTTTAAAAAAAACGCAAGACATTGAAAACAGATTAGGCAGAACGCAAAAATCCAGCAACAACACCTATCTATCACGCACAATTGACATCGACATCTTATTTTACAACGACGAAGTTATTAACAGCGAAAAACTGATTATTCCACACCCATTTATCCAAGAAAGAAACTTTGTTCTCGCTCCTCTCAACGAGCTGATTCCTAGCTATATTCACCCATTAAGCAAGGTATCAATTGCAGAACTCACAAAACTGTCAAACGACACATTAAAGGTGTTTATCGTTCATTTTCCGATATTTGTCAATTAATAATTCACAATTTGCCCTATTGTGTTAAAAAAAATTGATTAATATTGCAGGGAAATTTATTTTGGTAGAAACTAACAATTGAATATGAAAAAGCAAAGTATCAAAGGATTGGCTTTTATAGTAGCAACTGGTTCGCTTGTTTCAAGTTGTGATTTATTGAAGGATTTACAGTACACAGTTACTCCTTCCCCACTTGAAATGCACGGAGACAGTGTACGTGTAAAAGTTGACGTAACATTCCCTGAAAAAGGAATTAAGAAAAAAGCATCTGCAGAAATCACTCCAATGTTGGGTAGCACTGCTTTGAAAACGATTACAGTACAAGGTGAAAAAGCATCTGGAAATGGATCAGTGATTCAATACAAACCAGGTGGAAAAGTAACTTACACTGATGTTGTTGCTTACAAACCAGAATTTGAGAACACTGCTTTAGTTGTTACTGGAAAAGTATACAAAGGAGGTAAAGAGAAAAAAGACAAGTTTACTGATACTGAAATCGCAAAAGGTACAGTTATCACTCCATACTTAGTAAACAAAGATTTCCGTGTTATTTACGAAAAAGATAATTTCCAACGAGTTACTGAGCAATCTACAACAGCTCAATTCAACTACGAGAAATCAAAATCTGACGTTCGTAAAACTGAAATGAAAGATAAAGACATCGTTGATTTACAAGCTTGGTTAGCAGCTGCTCAATCAAATCCAAAAATCAACATTAAATCTATCAACATTACAGGTTTCGCTTCTCCTGAAGGTGAAGTAGGTAAAAATGACGCTTTGTCATCTGATCGTGCTAATTCAGCAAAAACTGCAGCAATGGAAGTTTCAAAAGCTGCTAAAAACGATAAAGGACAAACTGAAGTTTACAGTTTAGCTGGTAAAGGTGAAGATTTTGATGGTTTCAAAGTTGAGTTAACAAAAAATACAAAAATCAAACAAGAAGACAAAGATTTGATTTTACGTGTATTGCAAATGTACTCTGATCCTAACCAACGCGAAACTGAAATGCGTAACTTAGGAAAATCATTTGTTGAATTAGACAAATCAGTTTTCCCTTTATTACGTCGTGCTGAAGTGAAAGTTGTTTATGATTTAACAGGTTATTCTGACGAAGAATTGAAAACTATCTCTAAAGCAGAGCCGCAAAAATTAACAATCGAAGAATTGTTGTTTACTGCAACTTTGACTGAAGACTTGAACGAAAAATTACGTTTGTACAAAGAAGCTGAAATTAAAGCTCCTTCTGATTACCGTGCAGCAAACAACGTTGGAGCTGTATTGTACCAACAAGGTAAAACAAACGAAGCGAAAGCTCAGTTTGAAAAAGCGAACAGCTTACAAGAAAACAAAATTTCTAAAAATAACTTAGGCGCAGTTGCTGGTGTTAATGGTGACCGTGCAAAAGCTACTAAATTGTTTGGTGAGGCTAACGGTGCAGGTAACGAAGTTTCTTACAACAAAGGAATCATCGCTATCCAAAACGGTAAATATGCTGATGCAATCAGTGCTTTTGGTTCTGAGAACACATTCAACAAAGCTTTGGCTCAATTGTTAAACAAAGATGCTGCTGCAGCGGTTAAAACTGTAGATGCTTCTAACGACAAAGAAAGTGGTCAAGGTTTCTACTTGAAAGCTATCGCTGCTGCAGACCAAGATGATTTAGCAAAAATCGTTAGCAACTTGAAAAGCGCAATCGGAAAAGATGCTGCTTGGAAAGCGAAAGCTGCAAAAGATCGTGAGTTCTTGAAATATGCTGAAGACGCTTCTATGTCTTTCATCAAATAATTTCAATCAACATTTTAAAAAGCTCTTCAGAAATGAAGAGCTTTTTTTTTATCTTCACTTTTCAAATTACTACTACGAAACAACTTTTCCTTAAAGCGAAACACTATCAATTGTTTATTGCAGCAATCGGACTGCCATTTATTATGGTAATGATAATGCTGATGAGCATTTTTAATTTGATATCAAATAACCCGATGAAAGAACCAGAACCGGAAAATTTGACCATATTATTTTTTATGATTCCTTTCGTAGTAATAATTGGAAACTTTACTCATTTCTTCTGGATGTACACCATGAGTACCGAACTACAGAAATACCAATCACCAATGACTAGAGCATTTAAAGTAAGACGCTTCAAAACCTTCTTTATTATTCCAATTGTTTATATGATTTTCCTATCCATATTTATTGGCTACATCGTTCAGTCTATAACCAGCAGAACAGAACCCAATTTCATTTTTATCGCACTAGCTGGGATTCTAGTTTTCTTTCTACATCTTCTATCTATCTTTGCGATAATATATACCATGTATTTTACAGCGAAAACAATTACCAGTGTTGAAATGAAAAAAGAAACACATTTCTCTGATTACGTTGGTGATTTCTTTTTGATTTGGTTTTTCCCAGTTGGGATTTGGTTTCTTCAACCTCGCATCAATCGCCTTTTAGAAGAGCAAAATTTTACGGAATACGAAGAATTATTAGACAACTAACATCTTAAATAAACGAAAAGTCTACCCTTCTATTCAATTGTTTTCCTGATTCAGTGGAATTGTCACCAACAGGTTCAGACTCGCCTTTGAATTCTATTTGAATGCGATCTCTAGCTAAACCAATGGAAACAAAATAATCAATGATGGCTTTTGCTCTTCGTTGACTCAAATCAATGTTATACGTATCGGAACCATCAGCATCCGTATGTCCTGTAACTTTTATACGCAAATCAGAATGCCCATTGACCACTTTAACCATTGATATCAAAAAAGGTTTGAATTCTTCTTTGATGACTGTTTCATCGTAATCAAAATAAATGGGCTTAAATTGGAAATTCTTACGTTCCAAATCTCTTATCTCAGGTGATTTCCTTCCCTTTTTGATGTCATCAACAAAAATAGGTCGCCAAGATTGCAATTCAATAACTGTAGGATTTGTAGTGATTTTCTCTTTCGCTCTATAACAAATAATTTTACCAGAAACACCTCTACATTCCAAACTGGAGAATTTACCTTGCAAATAACCTGTGGAATCAATGTAGTCTAAGGTAAAATCCATATTACACCAACGCACACCAGCAGCATCTTTTTTCTTTTCAACAACGAATTGCTTGAGATCAGCATGTTTACCATTGATTTTTCCCTTCATTTTTTTGACAGCAAACGCATCTTTTCCATTCACTTCTTCTCGCGTTTTACAAACAAATTCTGTTTCGCCTGTAAACTCCAAATAAACAATGGTCGCTTGATCGATGGTTTGACCATCACGAATAAGTAATCCTTGCCAATTACCAGCTAATTGTCCCCAACTTTGAAAGACAAAACTCAATAAAAAAACAATTCCTACTATTCGCATGTTTATCTATTCGTAAAACGAACCAAAAGGTTCCGATTTTAAAGCACTTTTTTTGTGATAACTTACTTACAATAACTAAGTTTACAGCAAAAGAGACACATTTTAACAACAAATAGACCAAATTTTATGAAAAAAAGAACCGCACTTTGGATGAGCTTATTAGGCGTTTTGACTATTAGTATGGCTTGTATGACTAAGCAGACATCTGCAAACACTTCGCCTACAGAACAAAAGCCTACAGAAGTACAAACCATTTACCAATTCAAAGTAACAGATATTGATGGAAAAGAATTTGACTTTGCTTCTTTGAAAGGAAAAAAAATCATGATTGTTAACACGGCATCAAAATGTGGATTAACGCCACAGTATGAAAAACTGGAAGCGCTATACAAAACGTACAAAGACAAAAACTTTGTAATTGTAGGTTTTCCATCCAATGACTTCTTATCACAAGAACCTGGAACGGATGAAGAAATTAGCGCTTTTTGTCAGAAAAACTATGGTGTAACCTTTCCAATGATGAGTAAAATTTCTGTAAAAGGGAAAGAAATGCATCCTGTGTATCAATTTTTGACAACAAAAAGCCTTAATGGATTGGAAGACAATAAAGTACAATGGAATTTTCAAAAATACTTAATTGATGAAAAGGGAATCTTAGTAAAAGTTATCCCTCCAGGAACACAACCAGATGCTGAAGAAATTGTATCTTGGCTGAATTAAAACATTAAAATGATTAAACCTATCCTTGCAGTTGCTACCTCGGTTATTATACCAGTTTTTTCAAGTAGCTTTTCAAAGGATGAAAAAGTTGTAATCGAAGATTAATGACGTGAAGAATGAACCAATATTTCATGCTTGTTAAAACAAATTGAAACATGCGTTGAAAAGTGAATAAATTGTGAATAAAAAGAGGGGATTCAATGCATTTGAGTCCCCTTTTTTCATGCTGAATTGACTATATTTGTTCTGCGCTGAAAAATGCGTATTTAAGCGAACAAATTTATGAGCGAAGAAATTAACAAGAACGATTATTCAGCAGATAATATTCAGGTCCTTGAAGGATTAGAAGCGGTACGTAAACGTCCAGCCATGTACATCGGTGATGTGGGCGTAAAAGGTTTACACCACTTAGTTTATGAGGTAGTTGACAACTCAATTGATGAGGCATTAGCTGGTTACTGTGATACGATTTCAGTGATCATCAACGAAAACAATTCCATTACAGTTCAAGATAATGGTCGTGGTATTCCTACGGCAATGCACACGAAAGAGAAAAAATCTGCTCTTGAAGTTGTAATGACTGTTTTACACGCAGGTGGTAAATTTGACAAAGACACTTACAAAGTTTCTGGTGGTTTACACGGTGTTGGTGTATCTTGTGTGAATGCATTATCTACTCATTTACAAGTAAACGTTCACCGCGAAGGGAAAATTTTCCAACAAGAATACAACATTGGTAAGCCTTTATATGATGTGAAAGTAGTTGGTGAATCGGATAAAAACGGTACCATCGTTACTTTCTTGCCGGATGCTTCAATATTTGAATCAACAGAATACAACTACGATACCTTGTGTGCTCGTATGCGTGAATTGGCTTTCTTGAACAAAGGAATTACCATCACAATTTCAGATATGCGTGAAGTGGATGAAAACGGAAAACCTGTTTCAAACATTTTCCATTCTGAAGGAGGTTTACGTGAGTTTGCTCAATACTTGGATCGTAACCGCGAACCTTTGATTCCAGATACGATTTATTTTGAAGGTGAACGTGAAGGGATTCCAGTAGAAGTTGCATTGACTTACAATACTTCCTACACTGAAAACATTCAAGCTTACGTCAATAACATCAATACGCATGAGGGTGGTACTCACCTTTCAGGTTTCCGAAGAGGTTTGACGAATACTTTGAAAAAATACGCTACAGACAGCGGGATTTTGGCAAAAGAAAAAATTGAAATTGATGGGGATGACTTCCGTGAAGGATTGACAGCTGTTGTTTCTGTGAAAGTCCAAGAGCCACAATTCGAAGGACAAACCAAAACGAAATTGGGTAACCGTGAAGTGACTGCACCGGTTTCTCAAGCTGTTTCTGAAATGCTTGCAATTTATTTGGAAGAGCATCCATCAGAAGCAAAAATGATTGTTGAAAAAGTTATCCTTGCTGCTCGTGCACGTCATGCTGCTCGTAAAGCGAGAGAAATGGTTCAACGTAAGAATGTGATGTCTGGTTCTGGTTTACCAGGAAAATTGGCCGATTGTTCTGAAAAAGATCCTGCTATGTGTGAGATTTACTTTGTCGAGGGAGATTCGGCGGGTGGAACAGCAAAACAAGGTCGCGACCGTCACTTCCAAGCAATCATGCCATTGAGAGGTAAGATTTTGAACGTTGAAAAAGCAATGCAACACAAAATCTTTGAAAACGAAGAGATTAAAAACATTTACACGGCACTTGGTGTTCGTATCGGAACAGAAGAAGATTCCAAAGCATTGAACTTAGAGAAACTGCGTTACCACAAGATCATTATCATGTGTGATGCCGACGTCGATGGTTCTCACATTGAAACCTTGATTTTGACTTTCTTCTTCCGTTACATGAAAGAGTTGATTGAAAAAGGATACATCTATATTGCAACTCCACCATTGTACCAAGTTAAAAAAGGAGGAAAAGCAGAATATGCTTGGAATGAAGACCAACGCGATCGTTTAATCAACGAATTGAAAGGCGGAGGTTCTGAATCTTCTGTAAACGTACAACGTTATAAAGGTCTTGGAGAGATGAACGCTGAGCAGTTGTGGGAAACAACCATGCAACCAGAGAAACGTACTCTTCGCCAAGTTACGATTGATAACGCTGCAGAATGTGATCAAATTTTCTCAATGTTGATGGGCGATGAAGTTCCACCAAGACGAGAGTTTATTGAAAAAAATGCGAAATACGCAAAAATCGATATCTAAAAAAAAGCTGCCTTTGTGCAGCTTTTTTCATATAATAGCACCATATAAAAAGAAAATCACTTATTTTGATGTCGATGAAAAGATATTTGTTTTTAATTGGACTATTCATCCTCTCGGTTGCATGTGAACCTGAAGATAAAGAAAGTCAAAACTCTTTTGAAGATTTCAAAGAGAATGATTTTGATTTTACTTTGGATAAAAAATTGACCTACAAAAACCTTCAAATGACTGTTCCTAGTTCTTTTAAAAAGTACTACGGAAAGTATCTAACCGTTTCAAATGATTCAAAAGTGCTTTTTTGTAATGCCATTGGAGCTCATTTTTCCATAGAACGATTTACAGAGAAAGACATCAATCGTCCGTTTGTGCAAGATCTTATTATTGAAAAAGATTTGCTAAATACTTTCCAAGATGGATATGCCTTGAAACGCTACAACTCTTTGAATGATGGATCGATGTCCATTAAAAAAGACTTGTTCAGCACTTCCAAAAAGCGAGGAGTGATTCAAATTGTAAGAGGGTCAACAACCAATTTGTATAGCGAATTTTTATTGTACGCCACTGCTACGATTCAACTGAAAGATGAATACTATGTGTTTCAATTCATCACCACACCAGATATGATGAATTACGCATACGATGATTTCAGAAGAATGCTCTATAGCGTAAAAGCTATCAAATGAATCAGGAGACATTAAATCAATTATTCCAACAAACTTTACCCGGCGAAAGAGCACATCAAGCGTTTTCACCTATGCGAGGAAGTTCAAAAGCTGCAATTGATAGTGGAGCTCCTTTCAAACTTTCAGCTGTTGCCATATTACTTTACCCTAAAAACGGGAGTTTACATACGATTGTCACCAAACGACAAGAATACAATGGTACCCATAGCGGTCAGGTTAGTTTCCCCGGAGGTAAAGTTGAACCTTTTGATGGTAGCACATTAAACGCTGCTAAACGAGAATCTATTGAAGAAATTGGAATTGATATGGAAGCATTTGAAGCCATCGGTGTACTCAGCGATGTGTATATTCCAGTAAGTCAATTTTTAATAAAACCACATGTATTTTACTCTTCACAGCAGGAGTTTATATTTAACCCGTCAGAAAGAGAAGTCAAATCGATTCATCAGCTCGCTTTAGAACAACTTTTCGATGAAGAAGCGATCATCTATGAAGATATTCATTTACCAAACGGCAATCGTATTCCACGCGTTCCGCATTTCCATCAAAATGAATTGAAAATCTGGGGAGCTACCGCTTTAATGTTGAATGAATTAAAATACTTATTAAAAGGTCTTTAGAAACGGAAACGAGCGAAACCAAATGCTGTTGACACACTATGACCGTTTTTAGTGAAGAACGACAAAGCGTCTCTTGAAGCAATACCGCATTCATAAGCTCCATCTTTGAGAATAAAGGTAATTCCTAATGGAATGTTATTTCGGTAAATTCCTCCACCAAAGTAACCTGCATTTAAAGCTACCCATTTGATTGGACGAACTTCTAAACCAACAGAATAAACTGGGTTTTGAATTGACCCAGGATTGTTGCGATTGAATGGTGCTACCATATCAAATCCAAGTTTCAAGAATTTCCAAGGTTCAAAAGCTACACCAAAACGAAAATCTGCTGCATTTTGCATCACGTATTTTTCTTGACCTTCCAATTTTAATAATCCCCCATCACGCAACATTTCATTCACAGAATTGGTAATGTTTGCATCATCCAAACCATTTAATGAGAAATTACCAACCAAGGTGTCTTTCACTCGGTACACATTGCGTTTGTAAGTTACGCTACCAATGTTATTTACTGCAACAGCCACTTTTAATTTACTAAACAAAATAACACTTGCAGCTAAGTCAATTCCATAACCATTCCCTACTGATTTCGGGAAACTTCCACCATTAGAAGTCAAAGGATTGGTTCCTGTTGTAGAGCCATAGTTAATATTAAACGCTGGCGATATGGAGGAGTACATGCGTAAACCATCACCATTTGATTGCATATCAAACATGGCCATTGATTGAATCAATCGCGCTCCAATTCCACCATAAACAACAAATACAGAATCTTTACCGAAAATTTTACGTCCATATCCAATGTTGTAAGAACGTGTCCATAACAAGCGCACGTTGGATCCATTGGTAATTTGACTGATGTTTAAAGGAACATTAATGGAACCTGAAATAACGGCATTCAAAGTATCTTGAGAGACCGTTCCAGAATTTGCAATTCGAGAAGTATCTGCACCAATAACAACGGTTAAAGAATCAAAGTAATTAGACAATTTTCCACGAAACAATAAATCAGTTGTTTGACTATTTAGTTTGGAATACCATTGGTAGTTTTCACGAATGTTAAATGCAATTCCTCCGAATTTCTTTCCTTGAAAGGCAAGCCCCATCCAGTTGTAATCCACATTAACAGCAATTCCTGCTTGTGCATACATTGCGGCAGCTTCTATTTGTTGTTTGTAATCAAACGGAGCAGCATTCTTATCTACTGCTTGTTTGTATATTGCACTGCTGAGATTTTTTAATTTTTTTGAATCCAATGAGTCACTGAAAATACCAAATCCAAATTCACTTGTTCCAGTTGTGAAGCGTTTTCCTTCATAACCAGTACCCCAACCAAGTCCAGACACATTGATTCCTAAACAATGATAATCCGTTACAAATGGCGTTGCTACACCTTTTCCTACAGTAGGGAATGCTACACCTTGAGTTTGTGCATTAACGATGATTACAGAAAATAAGGCAATGATAGAGAAATAGATTTTTTTCATGAGCAGCTGTTTTCAAGCAGCAAAATAATGAAAAAAAACCAATGAACTAAAAGAAGCACTAGCAAAAAACAAAAAGAGGAGTAAATTCTATGTAACTTACTCCTCTTTCTGCTAAACCATGCTAAAACTATAAAACCCAAAAACTACAACTATGAATTGTTGTTTCCGTGAACAAATATACATCAGTTTTTCATGTGAACAATATTATTTTTGAATTAAATCCAAACTAATTATTGCAATTATTGAAGTCCAAAACAAACTTAAAATCACTTATTTAGGCAATTATGCGACTTCGAATTTGGTTAATTATTACAATCGTCGTGAAAATCAATCCATTTATCGACACGATTGTAGGAGCAATCGATATATTGATCATTCCGCCAACGAAAACACCTAGTACACAAGATAGCATTCCTATGCATGCAGAATAGATGAAAACTTTTGAATATTTTGTGGTCAATTGCAAAGCACATGCTGGAGGAAGCACCAATAAACCCACTACCATGATGACTCCAACACTTTCAAAACTCAATACAGCATGAATACTTACTAAAGTCATTAATCCTAATTGCCATAAGTTTGTTTTCATTCCTTTCAAATTTCCAAACTCGCTATTGAAAGCCCACACTTTCCATCCTCTATTTCCAAGAATTAAAACGAATACAACAATCAAACTTAAAGGGAACAACTGTGCAATGGCTCTAGTACCGAACAATCTACCATTCCATATCAATTGATCTAAAATGGATGTTTCCAAGTCACCATACAAAACGCATTCTTGATCTAAATCAGTGTTTTTCCCAGCATAAAAAGCTATTAACAATACACCTAAAGCGAATAAAAAGGTGAATGCTGTTCCAATTGCTGCATCTTCTTGTACTCTTAACTTGCGTTTCAAAAAATCAATTAGTACGGTTGTTAAAACGCCAGTTATTGCAGCTCCAATTAACATTGGGATGGATTCACGTGAATCAACAATTAAGAAAGCGATTACAATTCCAGGTAAAACAGCGTGCGATATGGCATCACCAACCATGATCATTCGTTTCATCACCAATAAAACACCTAACAGTGAAGCAGGTAATGCAACCGAAATAGCTGTCAATATCATTAAAAAATTATCCATGTTTCACTTGTTTGTTTTTGGAAACAATCCATCTAGTCAAAGCCGCAAAGCTTGTAATCATTGTCAAAACCATGATGATCCAAGGTCCTGTTGGCATATTCTCTTTCAACGTGGAAATATAAGCGCCAAAAACGGCAGAAAAACAACCAATACCAATGGCAACTACAAAAAGTAAATTGATTTTGTTCGTTAACATGCGCGCACTAGCAACTGGGACGATTAACAGAGCTGACATCAGAACAACACCCAATGCTTGAATCCCCATAGCAACAGCAAGAATGATCATTGTATTCAGCAGAAAACTATTGCGTTTTTCAGAAAAACCTTTTCCAATCATGAATTCGCGATTGAAGGCAAAAGAAACAAAATAACGAAATCTCAAAGCAACTACCAGCAAGATAAAAATGGCAATCCCCATTAAAAAATAGATGTCAACCATCGAAATCGCTGCAATTTTCCCAAACAAGAAATCACTTAGACCAGCTTGTCCATCGTCTGGATTCAATTGCAACCAGGACAAGCCACACAAGCCCAATGCGAAAAAGGTACTCATCACCACTGCAATGACGGTATCTGATTTCAATTTGGTTGTACGTTCTAACCAGGAAATTTGCTGAGTTGCCAACCATCCAGAAACAAATGCTCCTATGAGTAAAATCCATGTTTCTCTCACGCCAGAAAAGGCATAAGCTAAAATGACACCAGGCAAAATGGCATGTGACACAGCATCACCAATGAGTGCTTTTTTTTGAAGGAAGGTGAAAAATCCTACCACAGCTGCAATCAAACCAATCAGGAATGTTCCCAAGAAAACGCGAACTAAAGTAGGATCACTAAACATGTTGCTTGATTTGTGAGAAATCGACTATCGTACCATAAACAGGTGCTAAAACTGCTGGCGTAATAACTTCATTGATGGAACCGTAAGCCACTAATTCATTATTGAAGAGCATCACTTTATCAAAATAATTAGCGACAGTTGCTAAATCGTGATGAACAATTAAAATGGTTTTACCTTCATTGCGCAATTCTTGTAGTAATAACAAAATCGCTTCTTGTGATGACATATCGATTCCTACAAAAGGTTCATCCATGATGATTAAATCGGCACCTTGCACCAAAGCTCTTGCAACAAAAGCTCGTTGTTGTTGACCACCAGAAAGTTGTCCGATTTGTCTTGATGCAAAAGCAGTTAAACCCACTTTTTCAATTGCTTGTTTTATTTTTTCTTGATCAGCAGCAGATGATTTTTTCCACCATTTTGTGGGTTGATAAACGCCCATTTCTACCAATTCATTTACTGAAATCGGAAAATCCCAATCGACACTTTCACGTTGTGGGACATAAGCGATTCGGTTTCTGACAGCATTCAACGATTGATTAAAAAATGTTACGTTCCCGCTCATTTTTGATACAATACCAAGAATTCCTTTAATGAAAGTAGATTTACCAGAACCATTTGGCCCAATGATACCAATGATTTTACCTGTTTCTAAAACTACATCCACAGATTTTAAGACTATATTTCCATGATAGCCCATTTGTAATCCTTTTACATCAATACTTGTCTGTTCCTTCATTGCTCTACTTTTCCTTTAAACCAAGTAAAATTGTTTGAATATTGTGTTGCAACATACCAACATACGAACCTCCTAATTTTTGTTTTTCTCCCAAAGCATCAGAATACAATAAGCCACCAACTTGAACCAAATGACCTTTTCGTTTACAGGAATAAATCACCGTTTGAATGGCTTTTGGACTTACAGAATGTTCAACAAAAAGCGCTTTAACTTTACGTTTCACAATAAAATCCACCAATCCAATGACATCTTTTACGCCTGGTTCTTGTGTTGTTGAAATTCCTTGTAACGCTTTCACTTCTATTCCAAACTCTTTTCCGAAGTAATGAAAAGCATCATGAGAAGTTATTAAAACCCGACTTTCAATAGGAATTTCTTCCAATAGTTTTTTTCCTGCTTTCGAAATGGCATACACCCTTTTCTTTAAGATTTGGTAATTGGTATTAAATTGCTTTGATTTAGCGGGGAAAAGATCAATTAATTCCAAAGTAATAGGTTCAAAGGCATCGATCCAAGCAGTCGCTCTAAACCAAATATGTGGGTCTATAATTCCAGGATCGGCTTCAATTTTAGCTGATTGATCAAAATAATGCGCTACTTCAATGACCTTTTTACGTTCGGATAAACGTTCAAACAATTCAGCCATTTTACCTTCAAGGTGAAAACCACTGTAAATAATCACACTTGCATTATTGAGGTATTTCACATCACTTGGTCTGGGATTGTATGCATGTGGATCAACTCCAGGTCCCATCAATGAAACGACTTCAATTTTATCACCAACAATTTCTTTTACACAATCAGCAATGATCGAAGTTGAACAAACAATCAATTCCTTTTCAGGCTTATCCGTTTGAATACGACAA
Source organism: Fluviicola sp. (assembly GCA_020849495.1). Classification (GTDB taxonomy): domain Bacteria; phylum Bacteroidota; class Bacteroidia; order Flavobacteriales_D; family Crocinitomicaceae; genus Fluviicola. The sequence goes on along the minus strand of JADLGD010000016.1, from coordinate 5,526 downwards.
GATAAAAAAGAAAAAAGGACTAATATGATTGCAAAATATTTCATTTAGTCAATTAGTTGAATTGCAATTTTAGAAGCCACTAAATGAGAAAACTGAAGGGTTTTTCCATCCATTTCAATGATTAATGAGCCATCAAAAGAAAGCCGATCTTCCACTTTAATGTTCAATCCCAGTTTAAATCCAATTTTGTTGAGGTATTGTAAAAATGACGGTTCACCATCTTCAACACCCATGACGATTCCTTTGTTTCCTTTTTCACATTTTGAAAGCAGTACTCTTTTTGGACTCGGGTCAAATTCTCCATTGATATTTGGAATGGGATCACCATGAGGATCAACCTTCGGGAAACCAAGAAACGCTTCTAATTTATTGGTCAATTGATTGGATTGAATGTGCTCTAACTGTTCAGCGATTGCATGAACTTCATCCCACCCAAATTGTAACTTTTCCACTAAAAACACTTCCCACAAGCGGTGTTTCCGAACGATTGCTAATGCGATTTCACGTCCATTTTTAGTGAGTGTACAGCCTTGGTATTTCTTGTATTTCAGTAAATCCTTATCTGTTAACTTTTTTAGCATATCAGTCACTGAAGAAGCCTTCGTTGCCATCTTTTCAGCCAAATCATTGGTAGAAATTTCTTTCCCTGTTTCTTCTGAAAGCGCATATATTGCTTTGATGTAATTTTCTTCACTTTGCGATAACTGCATGCTTATTTTTTATTGTAAAGTTAATTATTTTTTAGACATATCTAAATTTTAAAACTTCAAGCAATTCAAAGCATAAATTGTGCTGTTAGATTTAGAAAATAGTTGTACTTTTGCAGAAAATTTCACAAAAACAAGAGTAAGATGTCAGGTAACAGAACTTTCACCATGTTGAAACCAGATGCGATCGAAAATGGTCACATGGGTAAAATTATTGATATGATTATCCAAGCAGGATTTTCTATTAAAGCAATGAAATTAACACGTTTGACTACAGAGCAAGCGCAAAAATTTTATGAAGTTCACGCTGAGCGTCCATTTTATGGCGAATTGGTAGAATACATGACATCTGGGCCTATCGTAGCTGCTATTTTAGAAAAAGACAATGCAGTAGCTGATTTCCGCGCATTGATTGGTGCTACAGATCCAGCTGAAGCAGCTGAAGGTACAATCCGTAAATATTACGCTGAATCAAAAGGTCGTAATGCTGTTCACGGTTCAGATTCAGATGAAAATGCTGCGATCGAAGGTAAATTTCATTTCACAGATGCAGAAATCGTATAATTAAAAACGATTTAGTTGATATTCAAGGTCTTTTCTTTTGAAAAGGCCTTTTTTTGTGTTGTTTCCATTCTTACATTTGTTAGAGAATTGCTTATTGAACATGAAAAACTTACTACTCTTTTGTTCTATTACTTTTACAACTTTTTTAGTTGCACAATCCATTCATGAAACTGATTTACTGGCACATCCAGACAATGGTCAGTTGGTTATCCCAAAGAAAAAATCAGCTTTTAATAGTGAAAAGACAACTTGCACCTTAAATAAAACAGTTTTCGGTTGGCATCCGTATTGGATGAATGGTGCTGAAGCAAACTATGAATGGGATTTGATCAGTGACTTTTGCTTTTTCGCGTATGAGGTGGATGCAGCAACAGGAAATGCAACTTCAACACATAGTTTTTCGACTAATGATGCTGTTGATACGGCTTTAGTGAAGGGTAAGCAAGTGCATTTATGCGTCACGTTATTTTCAAATCACGCTACTTTCTTTGCTAACACAACAGCACAAACAACCCTCATCAACAATTTGGTGAATAGTATTCAATCAAGAGGTGCTCATGGAATCAACATCGATTTCGAGGGAGTTCCTTCTTCTCAGTCTGCAAATTTGACAACTTTCATGACCAATTTGGGAACCGCTTTACATACAGCAAATCCCAACTACAAATTATCCATGTGCTTGTATGCCGTTGATTGGAACAATGTCTTTGATGAAACCACTTTGAATAATTCAGTGGATTTTTATACGATTATGGGATATGATTATTACTATTCAGGAAGTAGTCAAGCAGGTCCAACAGATCCCCTTTATGGATTTTCAAATACTTATGATTATTCCTTATCTCGTTCTGTGAGTTATTATTTGAATGCAGGAATTCCAAGTTCAAAGTTGGTTTTAGGTCTCCCTTATTATGGTAGAGAATGGGAAACGACTACCAATGCAATTCCTGGAAGTACAACTGGAAGCAATGTATTTTCAAGGATTTATGATTTTGTACAAACAAATACATCTGGAAATTACGTAAATCCTATTCATTCAAATCGCTCTTCAAGCAATGCTTATATTTTCCAAAATGCGGGGACATGGCGACAGTGTTGGATTTCAGAAGAAAACGAACTTAAAGAGCGCTATGATTTAGTGAACCGCCGAAACTTAAAGGGAATTGGTATTTGGGCTTTGGGTTACGATGATGGATACAATGAATTATGGACAGCAATCCAAGATAAACTAACTACTTGTAATCAATGGGCTTGTTCGGATACTTTATATGATGAAGGTGGCCCTGAAGTAAATTATTACAACAATGAAACTGTTTCTTACACGATTAGTCCTCCAGGGGCAACCTCTCTTAATGTGAATTTCTTAGAATTTTCTACCGAAGCTGATTTTGATACTTTATGGTTGTATGATGGAGCATCGACTTCAGCTCCTTTAATTGGCTTTTATCATGGAACAACAGGTCCTGGTCAATTTTCAACCACTTCGGGAAGTTTAACCCTGTATTTTAAATCCGATGGTTCTACAAGATCCAACGGTTGGAAAATGACCTATCATTGTGTTCAAGATTCAATTGCTCCTACTGTTTCTAGTAGCATATCCTCTCCTTGGTTGACTGAAAATGCAAGTGCTAATTTTACAGATTCAGACAATATTGGAGTGGAAACCAGTTATTGGAATGCTCAAAGTTTGGATCAATCGACTTGGCATGCCAATCAAAATACAGGACATTGCTTTGATGAATTTAATTTTCAGACAAATTGGAACAGCTATGTTGGAACTTGGAATTATTCAAATGGTTCTGTAGAACAAACGGATGAAACCAATACCAATACAAGTTTTGGATTGACGATGCCTTTAACTTCAAGTGACGACTATTTGTTTCAATTTGTTGGACAGATAACAGGCAGTGGAACCAACAGAAGAGCCGGAATACATTATATGTGTAGTGATTTAAGTTTACCAAATAGAGGAAATTCGTATTTTGTTTGGTTCAGAGTAGATACTGATGTGATCCAACTATATGAAGTAACCAATGATGTATTTGCTTTAACTGCTAGTTTTCCTTTTACTCTTCATCCCGATAGTTTGTATGATTGCAAAGTAAGATACAATTTACAAAGTGGTCAAACGAGTATTTACGTCAATGATCAATTTGCGGGAAATTGGACCGATAATAGTCCTTTGCAAGCAAGTACAGGAATCTCACTGCGATCTGGAAATGCACTTTTTAAGGTAAATAAAGTTGCCGTGTATACAGGAAGAAGTAGTTCAGAAACTGTAATCGTCAATACAAATGGACACTTTTATACTTGTAATCCATCTCCTGTAAATGCTGCAGGAAAAATTGCAAACATCAGTTTTGATGCTGCTCATAACATTGGTTACTCTGAGCAATTGTACGATGTTGATTTTTCCTTACCTATTGTTTCGATACCGACAGAAGAAAATTCAGATATTGATACGCTTTTGAACACAACTGCTATTTTACTATCAAATCTTAATGCGGTTGATACAAATTCAGCTATAGCGGTCATTAAATGTCAAGTTGAACAAAATAATGGTACTGTTATTTTAAATCCATTTGATGTTACAACTACTACTAGTTTTGAGTCATTGAACGGTTTGATTCATGGAGAGCATTATAGAATAAAAGTATATGCAGAAAATGGAGCTGGATTAAGTGATACTATTTTTAGTGATGGATTCATTTATTTGTCAACAATTGGTAACGAAGAATTGTCTGAGTTTGGAATTGAAATTTACCCAAATCCAACAACTTCTAGTTTTTATATTCAAACTTTAAAAGATCAAGAAGTTTTCATTTTTGATAATGCATCCAAATTAGTATTCCATCAACAAATTGAAAAAGGAATCCAACATATCAACTGCAAGAATTGGTCTGCTGGTAGTTATTTTATTCATATTGAAGGAATTGTTTTTAAACTTATTTTACAATAGTCTATAAATAGCTATTTTATTGGTTATCAAATTCGTGAAACTTTATTTGAAATTTCAAGTACAACTAGGCTAATTGATGAAATTCTAAAAATCATTGTTTTCAATTTACACTATAAACTAAAAAAATCATGACAAAAAAATTAATAGCAGAATTTATCGGAACTTTCTGGTTAGTACTAGGAGGTTGTGGTAGTGCCGTTTTAGCAGCAGGTTTTCCTGAAGTTGGAATCGGTTTAGTTGGAGTTTCTATTGCGTTTGGATTAACGGTACTAACGATAGCCTATTCTTTTGGACATATTTCTGGTGCACATTTAAATCCTGCAGTAACTCTAGGCTTACTTGTTTCTGGAAGAATTGATAAAAAAGATGTTCTCCCATATATTTTAAGTCAGATCATTGGTGCAATAGCTGCTGCAGGTGTCTTGTACATTATTGCTACAGGAAACGGTTCTGATATAGGTGGTTTTGCAGCTAATGGATATGGAAAATTATCTCCTGGAGGTTACAATATGTCAGCTGCTATCGTTACTGAATTTGTGATGACGTTTATATTTCTCTTAATTATTTTGGGAGCTACAGACGATAGAGCACCTAAAGGTTTTGCTGGTATTGCAATTGGTCTTGCACTTACTTTGATTCATTTAATTAGTATTCCCGTAACAAATACTTCTGTTAACCCTGCAAGAAGTATCTCACAAGCGATCTTTGCTGGTGGAACTGCATTGGAGCAACTTTGGCTTTTCATTGTAGTTCCTATTGCTGGAGCTATGATGGCTGGTTTGGTTTACAATTATTTGAAGAAAGATAGTTTATAGATTCTTTTTTAATAAAATGAATAAAGCGTTTCTAAGCAGAAGCGCTTTTTTTTCATGCGCTATTTTGCTATACTTAATGCGTTCATTTTAATTTCTTATTTAATTAAGAAAGGATTTTCTGAAGAATTGAGTGATGGTTATCAATAGTATAAAAAGGTACAAAAAAGCAAAAACCTTGATGGAATTGAATCAACTAAAAGAATCTATCTTGAATATTTGATTTGTATATCAGACATCATTCTATTTAGTTAGAAACATCCATTCAATTGAGTCTCTATTTGCTGTAGATCCCGAACAACCGAAGGGAAGTTTCGGGAGACTTGCTCAAAAAACATATCCATTCAAAAAGCTTACAAACAAAAAAAGCCTCTCAGTTTCCTGAAAGGCTTTGTAAAAGTGGCGTCGACTTACTCTCCCACCCTCAAAAAGGCAGTACCATCAGCGCTAACGGGCTTAACTTCTCTGTTCGGAATGGGAAGAG
>JADLGD010000015.1 GCA_020849495.1 Fluviicola sp. | reverse complement strand
TCACCATTGAGCACAATAGACTCGCCAACGGCTAAATTCAAATCCCATGTCGGACCTTCTAAACGAATCAAACCCGAAGCTGAATTCAAGACCGTTTTTTGAACAGTTCCCCAAGTGGCATTCAAGGTTTTCCAGTTCATGGTCAATTGCCAATTGTTCAAATCAACAGTCCCGGTATTTTCAATTTTCACATAATATTCACCTCCTAATCTTGCTTGCTCATCGGCTGGAGGAATGGAATAAATGAAATAGTCTGGATGATCCGGATAGGCCAATGTTAAAGTAACTTCTACCTGTGAAAACGCAAATAAACTTGCGCCCGTCAATAGTAAACTAATAAGGTATTTCATGGTTTATTTTTTAATGAATCGTTGAATGAATTGGCCATCTTGAGTTGTTAGCACTATCAAATACACTCCTGATTTTAGTTGATTTGTAGAAAGCTTGTAAATGAATTCCTGCTTACAATCAATTTTTTCTACAAGTTCACCTGAAACTTGAGTTATCACCAAATGCTGAATGGCTTTAGAAGAAGTAATCGTTAAGTGATCTTCACTTGGATTGGGATAAATCGAAACATTCAGTTGTTGCTCATCCAATGCAGCGGTAGTTTCACCTGTATAATGACACAACACGGCATTCAAAGTGTCGGCTAAAGGCGTACTGCCAATCACTCCTGACCCTGGAGCCGTTTCAATGTAATCTCCCGTAATTTCCCAAATGATGACCCCACTTAAATCATGATCGATCACGTATTTTGCTTTTTCAGCAATCGAACGCTCATTATCAAACGAAAGAAAGGTATTCAATCCATTTTTGCCCAAAGCATACGGTACTTTTGCAACATCATCCCAGTATTCATCAAACAAGTTTTGCTGCAACACATAATTGTAATACATGGGCGTTCCTTCGTCAACTTGAAAGGTAACTTGATCTGCCGTTCCAGTTGATGGTACAAACAAAGCTGGCGAACTATTCGTCTTTTGTGAACGACCGTAAAAAGCCAAGCCCAAATTGATTTGATCTCGTGAAATATGATAGGTATTTACCAACGATTCTACTGCCGCATGTGCATTGAAAGCTGCATTCCCTTGTGTTGGTGCAAACAAAGGAGAATTGTGATTCGTAAAACTGTCAAAAGCACCAAAAAAATCGTAAGACATCAAATTGATTTTATCAACGATTTGAGAAACATTGGACCATTCGACATCATCCATTTTAGTTGGATCTGCACTTACGGCGATGGTTAAATACATATCTTTATTGATCGATGTTCCATAATTGTCGATAGCAGTTCGAATTGCTTGCAACAACAAGGTGAAATTCACCTCATCCTGTGGAGTTCCGCTGTGATCGGCAAATCCAGGATATTCCCAATCTAAATCAATACCATCAAATCCAAAGGCTTGAATTAAAGCAACACATTGATTCGCAAAAGTTTGTCGTTTCGTTGCATCTGCAGCAATTGCTGGAAAATGATCCGACAAGGTCCAACCGCCAATTGAAGGCATCAATTTCACATGGTGTTGGTGACAAATATCAGCGAATTTATTTCCTGGTTGGTGGTATGCTGGATTTCCAAAATCATAACTGGAATCATAACCAGCTGGTGCTACAGCCCAATTGATTGGACCTAACAATAAATTCTTATCAGCCCACGGATCGGTAATTTTAATCGTTCCATCTGCTTGTGGTGCAAAGAAACTGTAATTGATAATCGAATACTTTGTGTAATCAATCGATTGTGGTGTTACCAATTTATTTCGGTCATACCACTGCCAATTGGGATAATAACCAATGACTTCCTTACACGGTTGATTTTGTGCATTCAGCTTCAACAGATTCAATAAAGCGAATACCAAGAGCAGCATTTTTTTCATGTTGTGATTTCTAAAAGTTCGAGGCGAAATAAGCTTCAAACCGGTCGAAAAACAACTGCTACACTTGCAAATTGATCAATCTGGAAGTATTTAAAACAACTGTAAATTACTGATTCAATGATTGTTGCCCCAACTTCTTAAACTGAGAAGGTGATAATCCCGTTTCTTTTTTGAAAATGGAATTAAACGATGAAATAGAAGCAAAACCTACCGTTGTTGCAATCCCTTCAATGCTAAAATGATCGTAATTTTTATCAATCAATAATTTGCGTGCAGCATTGACGCGAATGGCATTGATCCAAGAACTGTAATTGACTTGGTAATGCGCATTGATTGCTTCAGATAAATAGGTGCGGTTGGTATTTAATTTCTTCGCCAATCGGTCCAAAGTCAAATTGGAAACGGTGTACATTTCTTTGGTGATGACAATTTGCTCCAATTGTTCTATCAAGGTTGGATCAACAGATTTTTCACTTGCTTGTGTTTTCGATGGTGTGATCGCATTTTTAGCCAATTCCATGTTTTGTTTCACCAAGAGGTTTCGCTTTTTACGCACATTGACCCATTGGAATGAAATCACTAATAGCGCTAGAGAAATAATAGTTAATGACCCAATCAATAATTGCTGTTGTCTGCTTTTCAATTCCAAGCGTTCCTGAATCAGTGCTTTTTCATTTTTCCCCCGAACAATTTCATCTCTCAAATCAATCACAGCTAATCGTTCACTGATCAAAGAATTGGGGAAAATCTGATTCAAAGAATCGACAACTTGCAACAATTGTAAGGCCTGCTGGTAGTTTCCTTTATCCAGAGCATTTCTACTTTGTGCATAATGAATACTTTTCAAGTTATCTGTCATTCCGTATTTCAATGACAACTGTTTTGCTTGTTCTAAAAATCGTTCTTCTTCCTTTAAATTCCCTCTCGCTTCTGCTATAGAAGCACGAATGATATTCACCCGATAATCGTCTAAATAAGATGGATGCTTTTTATTTTCTAACCACAAAGCCGCTTGATTGCCATATTGTTCTGCTTGATCTAGATTTTTTTGAAGAATGAACAAAAAGGAAATATTGGTTCGAAGCGATACGTAAAAATCAAGAAATCCTGCACGCTCCATTTTCAATGCCTTTTGATAAAAACCAAATGCTTGATTAGGAGCTTTATTGGAGAGAAAAAAACCATGATTGATGTATGCTTGTTTTAAATCAATGGTCGGTGGTATTGAAGAAAGCAATGAAATGGCCTCTTCATTCAGTCGAATACTTTCTTTTGACTTATTTACTTTATAATACAAAC
>JADLGD010000014.1 GCA_020849495.1 Fluviicola sp. | reverse complement strand
CTGTTTTTCAATGCTTCAATATCTGCATCATCTGATTCTTCTAAGTGATCAACAGAAAGTGCTCCCAATTCTACTGCAGCTTTCACACCTCCCATAATGGAGAATTGGTTGACATGAACTTTAGGAATCAATCCATGTGCTTTTCCAGCTACTAAAATGCGTTGCATTTCTTCCAAAGAGAAATAATTGCGCTCGCAAAACACATCAATATAATCGGCTAAACCTTCAGCCGCAATTTTTGGCAACATTTCCTCAATGATCAATTGGATGTAACCTTCATGGTTTTCTTTGTAATCTTTTGGAAAAGCGTGTGCTCCTAAAAAAGTAGCTTTAATTGCAATGCCTGCTTCGTTTTTCAATCGCTTGATGACACGTAGCATTTTCAATTCAGCTTCCACACTTAAACCATATCCAGACTTTATTTCTAAAGCACCAGTTCCATTCGCTTTCATGCGTTCAATGCGTTTCAATGCTTCTTGAAACAGTTCTTCTTCACTTAATTCGCCCAATCTTCTAGCAGAATTTAAAATTCCACCACCTTTTAAAGCAATTTCCTCATAAGTCAAACCCTTGATGCGATCTACGAATTCTTCTTCTCTCGTTCTGGCAAATACGGTATGTGTATGAGGATCACAAAATGCAGGCAATACACATTGGCCTTCAGCATCAATTACTTCAACACCTCTCCAATCGGTAATTCCTTCCCAATCTTCCATTTTGCCATAGGCAACAATGACACCGTCTTCAAGTGCTAAAAAAGCATTGTTGATTGAAGGGACGGATTTCATATCATCGCCACTGACGAATGAGGGGAAATTTTCACCTACTTGGTAGAGTGTTTGAATGTTTTTGATGAGGGTTTTTGCCATTGGGGATGTTTTGTGCAAAAGTAACCAATTTGCTATTTAATGCTCTCAAAAACCTTCTAGGGTTTACAACCCTAGACGGGTGGTTATTTTTTTTCGGAGTATTTTGATGCGCCCCCGCGCGGAACACCTATTTTTTTCAATATGAACAAATTGTTAACTCAAATCATTAAATTCGTCTAAACGAACGCTCCATGAAACAACTACTTCTTATTTTCTTACTCTTCCATTCAATTGCTTTTTCTCAAACATTTTCCGGAGGCACAGGTCCAATTTTAGACAACACAACCATAGATATTCCAATTACCGTTACTGGTTTACCCACCGTTTTAGACACCACCAATTTTGGTTTGGAAACGGTGTGTATGAATATGACACATACGTATGATGCAGACGTTACAGTTTGGATTGTAGCTCCAGATGGCACTGCAGGATTGTTGTTTGGAAACATTGGAGGTGGTGATGATAATTTCACGAATACGTGTTTGAATGCAGATGCAGCATCAAGCATTAGCAGTGCTGCTGCACCATTTACGGGGACATTTCAACCAACCGGACAAATGGGCTTGGTGAATAACGGCCAAAATCCAAACGGAACGTGGTTTTTAAGAGTCAATGATAATTACGGGGCAGATGAAGGTCAAGTACTTTCTTGTTCGATCACTTTTGGATCAAACCCTGCTACTTATTTTGCGTTTACGTCATCCTTGTTGCCAATTGTTGTTGTGAATACTAATGGAAATACGATCGTAAACGATCCAAAAGTAATGGCCGATATGGGAATCATTTACAATGGTCCTGGAAACCGCAATTACATGACAGATACACCCAATGATTACAATGGTAAAATTGGGATTGAATACCGTGGAAATTATTCCTTGTCACTTCCACAAAAACCCTATGCTTTCGAAACATGGGACGTGAATGGGACAGCTATTAATAGTTCTTTACTGGGATTACCAGCTGAAAATGATTGGTTGTTGTTAGCAAATTACAACGATAAATCATTTGCTAGAAATGTTGTTCCTTTTCATTTGTTTGATTCTATGGGACATTATGCTACTAGAACAAGATTGGTAGATGTTGTTATGAATGGCGAATACCACGGAATTTATTTGTTGTGTGAAAAAATCAAGCGTGATTCTGCTCGCGTAGATATTTCTAAACTAACACCAATTGAAATAACGGAGCCTGATATGACAGGAGGATACATGCTGAAATTCGATTATTGGGACAATACCAATTCTTGGCAATTGAACAATTCTCCTATCGGTTATCCTGGGTTGGACATTCACATGGTGCATGTGGAACCACAAATGGCAGAATTGGCTCCTCAACAATTGACTTACATTCATGATTACATTGATGATTTTGAAACAGCTTTGTATGGACCCAATTTCACGGATCCTAATTTAGGATACAGAGCTTATATCGGTGTGGGGTCGTTCGTCGATTATTTAATCATTGGTGAATTGACACGTAATGTAGATGGCTACAAGAAAAGTCGCTATTTCTACAAGGATAAAAACAAATTAGACGGAACCGTTCGTAAATTAAAAGCGGGTCCAGTTTGGGATTTTGATTGGTCACAAAAAGACATGTGGGGTGGAAGCGAAGATGGTTCACAGTGGATGTACAGCGATTGCGATCAAGATGTCAATGCTCCAGGTTGGTACATTCGATTGTTGGAAGATACCTTGTTTGCCAATGAATTGCGTTGCCGCTATGAAGATTTAAGAAGAAATATATTGAGTCAAAATTACATCAATGCTAAAATAGATTCTGTTGCAAATGTGGTCAATGAAAGTCAAAATTGGCATTACAAAGTCTGGGGACACATGGGTCAAGCAACTGGAACCGGTGAAGTGCAGGCTCCAAGTCAAACCTATGCAGAAGAGGTTCAACGATTGAAAGATTGGTATGATCGCCGTTTAACTTGGTTGGATGCAAACTTACCAGGAACAATGAATGGTTGCAGCATGACTGGTTTACAAGATTTGGTTGCTTTGAACAAACTAACAGCTTTTCCAAATCCATTTGAATCTGCTATCACGATTGAATGGACGCAAGGAAATTTGGTAGGGGCAACGATTCGTTTAAGAGATGGATCGGGTCGTTTGATACAAGAAAAAGTGATTGATGCAAATGCAGGAATGGAACAAACAACGGTTTTAAACGATTTAGGAGATTTGGCTAAAGGGGTGTATTTCTTAGAATTAACTTTAGGGAACGAACAAGGAGTACTGAAAATTTGCAAATAATTCAGCTGATTTTTTGTTTAGGTCTTGTTGATTTCAAATAAATCCTTATTTTTGCAGCTCCTAAGCAATTAGGAACTTTCTATTTCGAATAGAAAGCGTCGATAAATAAATGCCTCGGTGGCGGAACTGGTAGACGCGCTGGATTCAAAATCCTGTTCTTTCGGGAGTGCCGGTTCGATTCCGGCCCGAGGTACAAAAAGAGTCAACTGTAAGTTGGCTCTTTTTTTTATGGTAAATTTTTTGATTTTTGCTCCAAAGGTTTTTGGGATCAAGACCAAATTCTGGGGGCTAGGCATAAATTTGAGTCAATCTGAATAAAAAGTATTCAATATTCCTCACACCTCTAAACTGAGCTCTAAAGGCTTTTATTTTGGCATTGAATGATTCTG
>JADLGD010000013.1 GCA_020849495.1 Fluviicola sp. | reverse complement strand
TTTAAAACTTAAAATATAACTCATGAGACAAATTAATTATTTTAACAGTAATGGTGAAATGAGATCAGTTGATTTTAATCAAGCTATCAAACAATGGATTGAAATTAATGGGGGTATAAACCAAGTTATCCGTGAAATTAATACTATGAATTCTTTGGAAAGAGAATCAATTCATTTTGGATTTATTGATTTTTTTACTGAAAAATATGTTTGTAAATTACCGGAATACGAAAGTGATTACTTTCAATCATATTTATATGAACCCCAAACATATCATCAAGCAATATTTAATTTCCAATATGAACACAACACGAGACCAACTTCTGGGTATAATATTGCGTTGATAGTAATTATGGCCTTGGCATTAATCGGCTTAATATCTATGTGTAAATAAACACATTACACAAATTTCTCTTATAAAAAACTAAGAGCCGTTTGGGATCTTTTGAAGTCAATAGTTAAAAAAACAGTGAAATTTTTCAATCAAAAGCATTTAGAAAATCTATTCTAATAATAGCTGTTATGACAACTTTAAATGATATAACTATAGCTCTTGGAAATCATAGTTGGTTTAAATCAAATACAAGTAGATTGATTTATGAACTAAATTATGTAAAAGGGATTCCTTCAATAGATGAACTTATTTTAAATCAAAAAATTAATGCAATCTCTATAATCATTGGAGAAAGACCAAAGGGTTTTGAACTTTTTCTTACTACAAATGGATTTAAAAATTATCGTTTCGGTTTTTTGTATAAAAGTTTTTCTTTTTGGAAACTAAATTATTCAAATACTGGTTTAACACATCTAATAATAAATGGAGTAGATATTAAAAATGAACAAATTAACGTCACTTTAACTGTTAAGGATTTTAAAAAAGTAGAGACTTATATGTCTAAGTTACCTATTGAAAGAAAATTTTAAAGCTGGCTATAACAGGCGAAGGTAAAAAGGCGTTTCGGTAGCTATAGCACGCCATAGTGAAAGCACCACCAAAGTTTCAACTTTGTTTATTCCGAAGTTTCGGGTCAACGAACTCGAAAAATATTAAAGTACTTTTTTGAAAGGAATTAAAATGATCAACTTTTGTGACATATTAGAACTAGATTTTGATTTCACTGAAAAGGAATTGAAATCTGCCTATCGTAGACTTTCAAAAGTGTATCATCCAGATGCGAATAGTGGTTCGACAGAATATGTTGAAAAATTCAGATTGTTAACGGAAGCTTATGAAAAGCTGTTAATTCTTTTGAAATCTGGCAAATACGATAAATGGAAATCTTCGCAACAGAAAAAAACTCAGAATCAGAGCAACAAAAAAGAATCGACAAACTTCGAAGCCGATAATTTTAGTTTTTTTGAATTTGTCAATAAAGAAGGGCTATTTGAAGAAGATAATTACAGCAGTTCAGAAAATAAAAAACATCATGTCCCAAATGACATCATTGAAGTTGGATCGTTCAGTTACAAAGTAACAAAATTCATTTTCCTCAAAGAATTTGGTAACGAAAGCTTTAAAGCATCATCCGATGGATATTTTATTATCATTGACTTGGAAATCCAAAACATTTCAAAATCAATGATTTCGATTCATAATTATATGTATCGCTTATTTGATAAAGAAGGTTTTTTCTATGAATTTTCTAGTGAATGACTTTCTCAAATGCATTTACAACACGAAAAAATCATCCCGTTTTTTGGAAAAGAACAAAACCCTAAAATAAACAGCAACTATCGGTTAATTTTTGAAGTACCAACTATTGATGACTACTATTTACAGTTATGTGGTGGAAACTATAAATTCGACAAAAACAACATTTGTATTTGTGATAGAATCGAAACTATAAAGTTAAAATCAAATCCAATCATTATAAATTCAACATTGACAATTGGAAGTGAGATTGAAAAAATGAAAGATTCCAAAAAACCTCGGAATAAATGGATTAGTTTCTGGAAATAAAAAATCCCAACACATCAGCATTGGGATTTTTAGTTTAAAACATTTTAATGCTCCATCAATTTGATCAAATTCAAGGCAGAGCCTGCTTTGAACCAATCGATTTGTTGGGCGTTGTAGGAGTGGTTCAGTGAGATGAGCTCCTTGCTGCCGTCGGCGTGTACCAATTCCAAGGTCAAGGGTTTTCCGGGTGCAAAATCCACCAAATCCACAAAGTTGAAGGTGTCGTCTTCTTGGATCTTGTCGTAATCGGCTTCGTTCGCAAAGGTCAAGCCCAACATGCCTTGTTTTTTCAAATTCGTTTCATGGATGCGCGCAAAAGATTTTACAATCACTGCTTTCACACCCAAATGACGTGGTTCCATTGCTGCGTGTTCGCGAGAGGAACCTTCACCGTAATTGTGATCGCCCACCACAATGGAAGGAATACCCGCCGCTTTGTAGGCGCGTTGCGTTGCTGGCACTTCGCCGTAAGTTCCCGTCAATTGGTTTTTCACCGAGTTCGTTTGGTGGTTGAAGGCATTCTCCGCACCGATCAACATGTTGTTGGAAATGTTGTCCAAGTGTCCGCGGTAACGCAACCAAGGACCCGCCATTGAAATGTGGTCGGTGGTACATTTCCCAAAGGCTTTGATCAACAACTTCGCTCCCGTGATGTTTTTCCCATCCCAAGCTGGAAATTCTTCCAACAATTGCAAACGCGAAGAATCTTGTTTCACCAATACTTCCACACCGGAACCGTCTGCCGCTGGCGCTTGATAACCGGGATCTTCCACGGCAAAGCCTTTTGTTGGCAATTCGTCACCTTTTGGCGGTAAGAGTTTCACTTCTTCGCCTTTGTCGTTGGTCAAGGTATCGGTGATCGGATTGAAATCCAAACGACCTGCTATTGCCAAAGCGGCCACCATTTCTGGGGAGGTCACAAAGGCATGTGTATTCGGGTTGCCATCTGCGCGTTTCGAGAAATTGCGGTTGAACGAGTGCACGATGGTGTTTTTCTCTTGTTTTTCGGCGCCTTCGCGATCCCACTGACCAATACACGGTCCGCAGGCATTGGTAAACACTTTCGTTCCCATTTTTTCGAAGGTCGCTAGAATACCATCGCGTTCAATGGTGTAGCGTACTTGTTCTGATCCGGGGTTGATTCCAAATTCTGCTTTGGGCGTGATCCCATGCGCAACAGCTTGTTCCACGATCGATGCCGCACGCGACATGTCTTCGTAAGACGAGTTGGTACACGATCCGATCAATCCCCATTCTACTTTCAAAGGCCATTCGTTCGCAGAAGCTTCAGCTTTCATTTTCGAAACCGGTGTTCCACGATCAGGTGTAAACGGTCCGTTGATGTGCGGTTCCAAAGTCGATAAGTCAATCTCTATTACTTGGTCGAAATACTGTTCTGGGTTCGCATACACTTCTGCGTCGCCTGTGAGGTGTTCCGCAATTTGATCTGCCAAAGCCACCACATCTGCTCTACCTGTTGCGTTCAAATAGCGACGCATGGCATCGTCGTAACCGAAAGTGGAAGTGGTAGCTCCAATTTCTGCTCCCATGTTACAAATCGTTCCTTTTCCGGTAGCCGAAAGCGAAAGTGCTCCATCACCGAAGTATTCCACGATGGCTCCTGTTCCGCCTTTCACGGTGAGGATATCCGCCACTTTCAAGATCACGTCTTTCGCCGAAGTCCAACCATTCATGGTTCCTGTGAGTTTCACGCCGATCAATTTCGGAAATTTGAGTTCCCACGCCATTCCAGCCATCACGTCCACCGCATCTGCGCCACCCACACCAATTGCGAGCATGCCCAATCCGCCACCATTCACCGTATGCGAATCCGTTCCGATCATCATTCCTCCTGGGAAAGCGTAGTTTTCCAACATCACTTGATGGATGATCCCAGCGCCCGGTTTCCAGAAACCGATACCGTATTTATTGGAAATCGAAGAAAGGAAATTGAACACTTCACTGCT
>JADLGD010000012.1 GCA_020849495.1 Fluviicola sp. | reverse complement strand
CATGATTTTGATACTTTCCCAAATAACCCATTGATGATTTATGTGGATGAACCCGTTTATGAGCCTTATTATTCAATCAATGGTTCTGTAAATATTTTAGAACACGATGTTACAAATCGGATCATTAAAGGAACGTTCTTTGGTCAAATAAAACAAGCCGAAACTGGTAAATTGCGTACCATCAGTAACGGTCAATTTTGGACCAATTACTAAGTTCCCTGCTGAATTAGTATATTAACTAGCTGGAGCAAACTTCCAGCTAGTTTTTTATTTTCCAACTACTAATCTGCGATTGCCAATTTTCAATTGTTGCAACTGTTGGTACAACACACAGCCTACACAAAATGCAAGGATGGCTTCTAAGCCTGCTAGTAGAACCAACACACTTCCAAGAATAAATGCAGCTACCTGAAAATCGAATACTTGTAGCAAAACGATGATTCCCACAACGAAAAAACCAATTTTTGCGGCAAAACGCTTTGGTGCTTCATCGACCAATTTTGGTGGAAGTTGAACCAAGGCATTGAACTGACACGCAATGAAGCGCAAAGGACTGAATCGAGGAGCAATGAATCCGCGTAAACCAAAATCCAATGCTAAAAATCCACTCAACCAAATAGCTTGATTGCTTACTGCCAAGGTTGTCAAAGCGGCTACCAATGCTGCAATGAAGCGCACCACATTTTCATTGACTTTGTTTCCACTTACAGGGCAACTTTTTCCTTCTGTTTCCATGGATCTTAGATATTGGGTTGTGGTGTTAAACGTAAATACGGTTTCACTTCTGTGAATCCTTTCGGGAATTTTGCAGGAATATCAATGGTTTTAATCGCCGGAATGACCACAACATCTTCTCCCTGTTTCCAATCCGCTGGTGTGGCTACTTGATAATCCGCCGTTAATTGCAAAGAATCCAACACGCGGAGCACTTCATCAAAATTGCGTCCCGTAGATGCTGGATACGTGATGATCAATTTCACCGTTTTGTCTGGAGCAATGATAAACAACGAACGCACTGTCAAAGTAGCACTCGCATTTGGGTGAATCATATCGTACAAATAGGCAATCTCTTTGTTTTCATCCGCAATGATCGGAAAGTTGACCGTCGTGTTTTGCGTTTCGTTGATGTCTTTGATCCATTCTTGATGAGAAGCGACTCCGTCAACGGATAAGGCAAGTACTTTTGTGTTGCGAGCTGCAAATTCTTGAATCAATTTGGCTGTTTTTCCCAATTCAGTGGTACAAACAGGTGTGAAATCTGCAGGATGCGAAAATAAAATTCCCCAAGATGTTCCCAAGAAATCATACAAGTTAAGTGTTCCTAATGAACTTTCTGCTGTGAAATTCGGTGCGGTATCGCCCAGTCTTAGTGCCATTGCTGTTGTTTTAATTGTTTAAAATAATATATAATCTATCGAATAAGTAGGACAAATATAGATAAAAAGAAATACCTGCAACAACCTGACTTTAAAATTTCTACTTTTACACCATGATTGCACCGGGTTCAAAAGGATGGATAGCGAAGTATTTACAGCTGGTAGAAGCAGGTGAACTGAGCTTGTCGTTTGAAAAGCCGAGTGAGTTCACCACAGCTCAGTTCAATCATCACTTTTTAGCACAAACAGGAATCGTTTTCGGTTTTCCAAGTAAATTGATTTTTGCCAATGAACTGGATCAAACCAAATGGACGCAGGATGAAAAACTGACGGTACTTTTGTTTGAAGCGCTTTTGTTTACACACATGAACGTTTCTGGGAGCAAAACACTCAACAAAGAAACGTTTTTAGCAGATGCTGAATTGTTCTACAAAAAACACCGCGTACAGTCCTTGAGTTCCTTGTTGGGCTACTTGTTCAAAGAAGGCAAATCGGATAAATTAGAACGTGTTTTAGACAAACGCGCAGATATCCAAAAGCAATTTTCGAGTACCAAAACGTGGATGTCGTATTTCAGCAATGCCTTTATTTACTTAGACGTCTTGTTGTTTGAAGCATTTTTACGCAACAATAAAAAACACATCTTCGATTACCAAAGTTTGGCTTTGCTTTCTTTGGCGATTATTTCCATGTCGGCCTATTCCGATGGACAAATTGAAGAAAGTGAAAAAGCCTTGTTTGAGACCTTCCTCATTTCAGCCGATTTAGATGGTGATGAACGCGAATTGGCAAAATTGCGTTTCAAAGAAGGGATTTCTCTAAATGAGTTGACTCCCGATTTGATCGATTCGTGGAATTTTAAACGCTACGTGTTAGATCTTTCCGCCTTGACCATTTTTGCCAATCACGAAGCCATGGACGATGAAAAGCAATTTTTGTTAGAATTGACCGCTTGGTTGGATTTGGATCAAGTAGATTTAGACGAAGCTGTGATGATGTCGCAGCAGTTTGTTTTGGAAAATCACCAACGCGTTTCTTATTTGAAAGATGCTTCTGCGGTAGAATCCATGATGAACAATGTGTCCAAACGTTGGATCAAAATCTTGGGTCGCAACAAAGATAAATTGGCAGTTGAGCTCAAACAAAGCAAAGAATTGGTTTCCTTGATTCGCAAATCCACTTCAGAAGAATTGACCAAAGAAGAAAAGGAAAAAGTGAAAACCCAATTCTTAGACATCGTGAAATCCATGCCGGCCTTGGCCATTTTCTTATTACCAGGCGGAGCATTGTTGTTACCCATCGTGTTGAAAATCATCCCGACCTTGATTCCTTCAGCGTTTAGAGACAACGAATTGGAAGAATGATGCAACAAATAGGCATTCAAACAATTTCCCATTTTTACAATTTCAATGCTTTGCGCTTTGTCGCTGCGTTTTTAGTGGTACTGCACCACGCAGAATCCTTGCGAAAAGATCACGGCCTGTTCCATTTAAAGGACTTTGGATTGTTTCAAAACGGTGCCAATGCAGTGACGTTCTTTTTCGTTTTGAGTGGATTTTTGATCACCTATCTTTTGTTGAAAGAACAAGGTAAAACAGCGACCATTTCCATCAAGCACTTTTACTTGAAAAGGGTCTTGCGCATTTGGCCGCTCTATTTTTTGTTGGTCATCATCGGCGTTTTTATCCAACCACTTTTGGTAGAATGGATGCATTTGCCTTATAAATTGCCTTATTCGTTTTCAGAAACATGGTACTTTTTCGTGTTTTTCCTTCCCGGAATGGTGACCTTTTATTTCGGCAATCACTTGCTTGAACCCTTGTGGTCGATAGGTGTGGAAGAATTGTTTTACCTGATTTGGGCTCCAATTTTCAAGTTCTTGAAACGCATCATCTTTCCAGTTATGCTAGGAATCATTGCTTTGAAAATGCTTTTGCTAGTGGCAGCTAGTCATGGTTGGTTCAATGAGGAAACGCGTTACTTGATCCGAATTTTACAATTTGAATCCATGGCATTAGGTGGACTAGCGGCTTATGTGATTTATTATTTCGGCTATCATTCATTTTTTCAATCCAAGTTGCGCAAAGCGTTGTTGTTTGTAATGGCTTTACTTGCTTTAGCAATTGTGTTTGTTCATACTAAAACATTCGATGATGCCTTGTTTGCAACGATCATTAAAAGTTTGGTTTTTGCTTTGTTTCTCTTATTGATGGGAGTGAAAAATCAAGCAACAAAAGTGGGTGAACACAAATGGTTGGTTTATTTTGGTGAGATTTCTTACGGGATTTACATGTACCATTTGGTGGTGTTGACCGGTTTGGTGGAATTAATGAAAGTTTTAAAAATCCATCCGATTGTTGATACAGCAATTTATTTTGTTTTAGCTACAGGAATTACAATTGGAGTTGCTGCTTTGTCGAAAGCGACGTTTGAGAATTACTTTTTGAAGTTCAAACCGAAGTCCTGAAAAGTACATTTTGAGAAAAAAAGGGATTTAATAATATTATTTAATTGCTAGGATTTATCTACTTTTCAGCAGCCTTCAATATCGTTTTCCAAGCCCCATCAGCTGTATGATCCCAAGAAAACAATTGTCCTCTTTCCAATGATTTTTCAGCCAATTCACGCTGCAAGTTTTCATCATTTGCCAATTGGAGCATTGCCGTTGTGATCTCATCAACATTAAACGGATCCACATACAAAGCCGCTTCACCAGCAACTTCTGGTAAAGATGTCAAGTTGCCTGAAATAATTGGAATACCACAGCGCATGGCTTCCACCAAGGGAATTCCAAAACCTTCGAAATAGGGAACATAACTCAAGGCAAATGCTGCTCCCATTAATTCGCTCAAAATAGTCAAGTCAACATGACCAGTGAAATGGATGCGTTCTTCTACTTCTTTGGAAACGGTAGGAATCGCAGATTGACCATTTTTCCACATGTTGGTTCCAACGATGAGTAAATCGATCGTAGGGTTTGTTTCACAAAAAGCTTCAAAAGCAGCAATCAGTCGTCCTACGTTTTTTCTTGGGTGAATACTTCCCACAAAAATGAAGTAAGGTTTTCCATTGCTAAAGCGATCTCGAGTTGCAAGTTGCTGTTCTGTTGTCAAAGGTTGAAATGCAGGGGCAGCACCATTCCATGCAACACTGATTTTTTGAGGTTCAATGCCGTAAGTGTTGACAATATCTTGCTTGGAATACTCGGAAACAGTGAGGATGTGTGCCGCTTTTTTCGCAAATTTCGGGAAATACTTGCGCAAATACCAACGGGGTAATGCAGGAATGTCTTCCGGATAATGTTCAAAATTCAAATCGTGGATCACTGCAACTTGAGGCACATTACTTCCCAAAGCGAGGTAGCCATCAGGAGAGAAAAATACATCGATGTGTTCGCGCT
>JADLGD010000011.1 GCA_020849495.1 Fluviicola sp. | reverse complement strand
TCATTGCAGAAGCACAGTTTGCAGAAGAACCTACTGCACGGAATTCAAATTTATTTCCTGTAAAAGCAAACGGAGATGTACGGTTACGATCGGTATTATCCAACATGATTTGAGGAATTTTACCAATGTTCAACTTCAATTCCGTTTTATCTTGTGGCGTCATTTTACCCGCTTTCAC
This sequence comes from Fluviicola sp., assembly GCA_020849495.1. Lineage (GTDB taxonomy): Bacteria > Bacteroidota > Bacteroidia > Flavobacteriales_D > Crocinitomicaceae > Fluviicola. The sequence continues at coordinate 2,595 of JADLGD010000011.1, read as the reverse complement.
GTTTTTCTCTAATTCATCTAAAGCCAAAGACAACTGAGAACCGATAAACGTTGAAATTATTGCAGGTGGCGCTTCATTTGCTCCTAAACGGTGGTCATTACTAGCAGATGCAATACAAGCACGCAATAAATCCGCGTTATCATGGATTGCTTTAATCGTATTCACGAAGAAAGTCAAAAACTGTAAGTTCGATTTTGGATTTTTTCCTGGTGCCAATAAGTTAACACCTGTATCTGTAGAAAGCGACCAGTTGTTGTGTTTTCCAGAACCGTTTACACCCGCAAATGGTTTCTCGTGCAACAATACACGGAAATCATGCTTGCGAGCAATTTTCTCCAACAAGTCCATTAACAACATGTTGTGGTCGTTTGCTAAGTTACACTCTTCAAAGATCGGTGCACATTCGAACTGATTTGGCGCAACCTCGTTGTGACGTGTAGTAACAGGAATTCCCAACAAAATTGCTTCTGTTTCAAATTCACGCATAAAAGCTGTTACGCGCTCAGGAATGGATCCAAAGTAATGATCTTCTAATTGTTGTCCTTTAGCAGGTGCGTGACCAAACAATGCACGACCTGTCATCATCAAATCCGGACGACAATTGAATAATGCTTGATCCACTAAAAAGTATTCTTGTTCCCAACCTAGAGTTGCGTTGACTTTTGTTACGTTTTTATCAAAATATTGACACACTTCAACTGCAGCATTATCCACTGCATGTAAAGCTTTTAATAGAGGCATTTTATAATCCAACGATTCCCCAGTGTAAGAAATCATGATGGTTGGAATACACAAGGTTTTTCCAATTACGAATGCTGGAGAAGAAGGATCCCAAGCAGTATAACCACGAGCTTCAAAGGTATTTCGAATACCTCCATTTGGAAAAGAGGAAGCATCCGGTTCTTGTTGAACTAACAATTCTCCATCAAAACGTTCAATTGCTCTACCTGGACCAACTGGTTTGAAGAAAGCATCGTGTTTTTCAGCAGTTGTACCCGTTAAAGGTTGAAACCAGTGTGTATAATGTGTAGCACCTTTTGTCAAAGCCCAATCTTTCATTGCTGAAGCAACTTGATCAGCCATTTTACGATCCAAACGTGTTCCGTTTTGAATAGATTCCATCATGGATTTGTATGCATCAGATGGCAAATACTCTCGCATTGCTTCTGTATGAAATACATTCTTTCCAAATAAATCAGACACCTTCCCATCATAATCGATGTGTTTCGGTGTTCTGTTTAATACATCTCTGTACGCTTGTAATCGTTTTGTAGCCATAAAAATCAAAATTTTCAGCAAAGATATATTTTTTAGAGGGGGTGTCTCGAAAAAACTGCAATTATTTTATGAACACCCCCTGTTAATTTCCGTTAGAATTGAAATTTTATTGAATTTATATGAAAAAGTTACTTTTTTAGTCAAAATTGAATCAAAACTATTTTGCATTGTATCTTTGCAACAAAAAATGTTAGAATTTGATTTGGAGCTGCGTTTAGAAGAAGAAATCCAACGATACAAAAGCTACTTTAACTTCGAATTGAAGCGCATTTGGAAAAAAGTTCCCTTATTTTGGATTGGACTCACTTTCATCCTTTTGTTAGGATTGGGCTTTGTTCGACCAGTTTTCATATTCTTTGCGATTTGTTTATTCATCACCATCATTTTGGTTGCACTTTATGCTCTTTGGCCTGTTTACAAGCGATGGAAAAACATGAAAACGCAATTGGAAGCATTTTTTAAGTCAGGCCCTAAACACAATCATGTACGCATTGATCAACAAGGCTTTCACATGACGATTGACCAGCACGCCACAACAATCGATTGGAAACACATTGAATCCATAGAGACCAATCAAATGGACATTTATTTCATTGGAGAAAACCGTGTGATCTTAGCTATCATTTCAAAAAATCAAGTTTCGGAAGATACTGCACAAAATTTATGGAGCTTTGCTGAAGAACAAATCGAATTGGTTGAAAGTGAAAAAATTGAGGAATAAAAAAAGCGACTTTCGTCGCTTCCTATTTTCTTATCCGATTTTCTTTAATTCGAGTTGGGATTTGATTTGCATTTTCATGCCCATCACATCGATGACTGTCGTTAAATTTCCTTTCACATTTGAGAACATCCCTTTGACCGTATCAAAAGTCAATTGAATCGTTCCGTTCATTTCTGGCGACATAGCTTGGGTCAATCCCAAAGCAGCTTCATCTTCTGCATCCAATTCCATCCCTTCCATTCCGCCAAATTCTTCAATCTGCATGGAGCCCTCGGTCGTTTCAACATCTGCAGCACCCGAAAACTGATCTTGTGTTTTATCGGTTGCAATTACTTGGTCTATCGTAGCCAAGCCTGCAGCTATTGATTTCACTTTTGCATCCACGGTGTAAAATCCAGCTTTTACTTTGTAACTATCACCTTGATTTACTGTACCATCAGGAACCACTAACAATTCCAAATAATCATACGGAAACACATTGATTTCATCGCTATCTTCTGTAAGAGGAACATTTTTCGATTGTGTTTTAGTCATTCCAGCTTTTGTATAAGAAGATTTTAAAGCTCCAGTTTTCGGATCAAATTCAGCATAAACAT
>JADLGD010000010.1 GCA_020849495.1 Fluviicola sp. | reverse complement strand
CACCGTTAATTTTTAGCTCGGTATCCTTTTAATCCAATAATGGTAATGTCATCTGTTTGTTCGTGACCTTCAGACCAATTTACCCAAGCATTTTCAAAGTATTTTTTCTGCAAAGCCATCGATTCAGGGTGGATTTTTTCAAGCAGTTCTTGGATCCTTTGATAGGAGAATTTCTTATTATGAATACTTCCTAATTGTTTTTGGTAGCCATTTGTTAAGAAATAGAATTGATCTTGAGGAGCAATGGTTAGCTGTTGTTGCGTGTAAGTTTCACCGTTTTCTTCTGGTAATTTTGTGCTTCTCGAATAAAATAAATTTCCATTTGAAACATGAATCAAACCGACACCGCTGGTTGCATAAATCAGTTGGTCTTTTTCTAAAACCGCAATCAACATATCGATACCGTCAGTGTAACTACCACTTTCGTTTTTTGGCAGTGTTTTAGCCAATTCAGCATTTAATTGTGCAAGAATTTCCTGAGGTTCTAGCACTTTTCTTTCACGAACAATTTGATTCAATAAATTAATTCCAACAATGGTCATAAATGCTCCTGGCACTCCATGTCCAGTTGAATCGGCAAGAGCAATAATTAATTTGCCATCGATTTCTTCTAACCAGAAAAAGTCGCCGCTTACAATGTCTTTTGGTTTGAAAATGACAAACGATTCATCAAAGTAATTAGCTAATTGTTTTGGTGAGGGCAACAAATTAAACTGAATGCGTTTAGCTGAATTGATACTCGAAGTAATGTCTTTGTTTTGTTGATCAATCAGGAATTCATTTGCACGTTTTTCTGTAATATCACGTGCTAAGGCAATGAAACCAGAGATGCGTTTTCTGGAGCCAGGTTCGTAGATCATTGATACATTCTGACCTACCCAAAATTGCTTACCATCTCTCGATTTAATTGGAAATTCTAAATAAGTATGATGAATGCGATTGGTAAATTGTTCACGGTAAAATTGTTCAACTCGTTCACGGTATTCTGGGGCCACTAGGAACAACGAATTTTTACCTTTTACACTGTCGTTTTTGAATCCAAACAATTGAATACATCGTTCATTGGCATAGATGAAATTACCATTGATGTCTGTATTGTAAATCATATCCTGCGCATTCTCAACCAAAGATTGATAGTTGGTTGTCATCGTGAGTTTGTCGGTAATGTCTTGTCCCATGATGACGCGAACAGAATTATTGAAGTATTTGCAAGACCACTCAATGTAAACGATTTCATTTTTCTTGTTGACCATTGGAACTAAGAAAATTTTACCGTCTTTAAACTCCTCATACAATTTGATTTGGCGCATTTCTGAGGATGATACGACAGGGTTTAAAATGGAAAGTGGTTTTCCTAAAATGGATGTACTGTCCACAGAAAAATAATCGGAAATATTTGAACTACAATAAGTGATATTCCCCATTTGATCAAACGAAATGGCCATTACATTTCCTTTATTTACAAGTGCATTTACGAAAATTAATTTTTCCAAAGAGTCATTTCTCAAGAATGCTAAAAGTACAGCAACTCCTCCTGAAATGGTTACAGCTGCTATGAACAACACTTCATTGTAAACGGTGTCTTCCATCCAAATTACTAGACCAGCGGCAATAAATAATTGGGTCAAACAGATGATGACTACATAGCGAATTTGCTTCAATAAAAAGGGTAAAATTCCAGTTGTAGTGACTAATGAATATAATGGAAAAGGATGAAGATTGGTCACTAAAATCAAATAGAAATCTGCAATAATTAATGTGGCATAAGCAAACAAAACAAAGTAGTTCAAAAGATACGATTTCCCAGCTTGTTTTTCATAGAATTTACTAGCAAAGTAAAGCGAAGCAAGTATAGCAGTTGAAACAATAGCATATACAAATGGATCAAACAAATCAGGTTCTACCATTTTAACTAACCCAATTACTGCAAGATTCATGAATGCAGCAAATGCCATTAATTTGGGAATCAGTCGAACATCAACTGAAGTGTCATTTGTTTCTAAGAAAGTGGTGAAATGAAACGTTTTACTCCATTGCAAATAACCAATATTGATGATTCCTAAAAGGACAACCAGAATGACAATGAACCATTTTGATTTCCACAGTGGCTCATTGACTTGGAATACTTGAGTAGATATTTCAGAAAAATTGATACCATCATAGGAAGCTCTTACTTCTAAAGAATAAATCCCATTTGTTAATGATGGAATGGCTATTTCATTTTCTGTTGAAAAATTACTCCACAGATCCTTGAATCCTTTGATGCGATAAGAGTACAAAATCCCTGAAGATTTACCCATTACAGAATAAAAAGTAAAATAGCGTTTGTCTGCACTATTGATGATTTCACCAGCTCTGTTTTCACGTCCTTCAATAATGAATGGTTTGTAAGGAAGTGGGTAGCTTTCTAGAATGTCAGAATCGATTAAATACAAGCCTTCAATTGAGCCTACAATGGAGAAATTACCAGATTGATAGACAGCACGCATGTTTGTTTCATAGCCGCCAAAACCTTCTTTGTTCGAATAATTGCGTTGTTTAATGAGGTTTCCATTGCGATCAACTCGCAATACATTGATTCCTTTGTTTGTTCCAATCAATAAATTTCCATAGTTATCAGAACTCAAAGTATAAAACAATGTGGAAGGAAATTTTTCAGGGTCATCCAATATGACCGGTTCATTTCCTCTCGTTATTCCAGCAATGCCTTTATCGAAAGTAAACCAAAGTGTTCCAAACTTATCTTTGGTTGAATTTCCACAGTATGTACCCAATGTTTGAAAAGCTGTTAAATGACTGAATTTGCCAGAATTTTTATTGAATTTCCAAACGCCATTGTTGGAACCGAAATAGATTTCGGAATAATTGAAATTGTTTTGTGCCGTATAGAAATAACGAGGAAATTGACTGTTAATGTTCTTGTATGATTTGACCGATTGATCTTTGGGGTTATACTGTTGCAAACTTTCTCCTCGAATAGCATACCATAGGCTAGAACCATCCCAATGCATTAAAGAAATGGGTTGATTTTGTTGATTGGGTAAGTTAATTGGTTGAATGGTGTTTCCTACTAGTTGCAAAATTCCTTTATCTGTTGCTAATAATATTCCCAAAGGACATTCCACAACTTGATACAAATGAAGGTTGTGTTTTATAAATTGATCATTTGAATAGAGTTTTCCAATGTATAATTCATTTCGATTGTTTCCTAAAATAACTTGATTGTCTGCTGTTTTATGAATTACCAATATTCCCGGGTCATTGTAAATGGGTGATAATTCAATTTTTGTAAAAGGTTCTTTGGATACTTTAATTATGCCATAGGAACTATTGATCCATAGATCTTTGTTTTTGTCGATGGTTAATCCATTCACAATTCCCAATTCACCTAAATAGTTATTTGCAATACTTATTATGCGCTTATTGGTGAACTTTAGAATGCGATTGTTTTTCAGAACGATGTAGCAAGCTTCTGGTGAACTAATCGCTTTTGAAATAGCAATACCTTCCAATGTGCTTCCTTCTAATTTTGTGTAAAAGGACTTGATGTTTTTTCCATAACCGCTGTACTTGATGGTCAGTATTTTGGCATTTTTTGTATCGATTAATTGTAAGCTATTTTTTGAAAAGGTTCCAAAATCTGCTTGAATTGAGACTTTATTTTGTTTCAACCAATAATTCAAATGAAAAATACCCTTGTTCGTGATCACAAAGTTGCCAATGGATGTAAAAGCAATGGTGTAATAAGGTGTTTTCAGGATTTGGTGATAATCAACATTTGTTGATTTATTGAAGAGATAACTTTTAGTAATTTTTCCGTTTTTAGATAGTAATCTTATACAACGATCTGTAAATAGTATCAAAGAAGTGTCAACTAAGGAGATTCTTCGAATATCTCCATCGATTCCTTGTGGTTTGTAGATGAACTGGTATTTGTTGTTTTTCAGTTGATACAATCCATCATACAAGGTCGCAAAATACATAGAACCATCTTGCGATTGCAAGACATCTGACACATGCAAAGGTTGATGTTTTTTCATCGGTTCCACTTCCATGAAGCGTTTACCATCAAAGCGCATCAAGCCACCACCGTCTGTACCAATCCACAAGTATCCATCTCGATCTTGAACAGAACTCAAGGTGAATTCGGTGACTAATCCATCACGGTGATTGTATTTTTTAAAAGTGTACAATTGCGTCATTCCCCAAACTGGAAAACACAGCAATACCACTAAAAACAATAACCGAATGCGTCTCAAAATGAATTGATTTAAGACCAAAATACTAAAAAATCCAAAAAGGACTCTTACAAAAGCGTTTATGCTTTAATTTTCAGACGTTGAGCGATTGTTCTTCCTGTAGATTTCAAGGGCTCTAAATCGGGTCCGTAAATGGTAACGTGTCCCATTTTTCGGAAGGATTTGGTGGTTTGCTTGCCGTATAAATGCACCATTACTCCTTTCATCGCCATTACTTCTTCCAAGT
>JADLGD010000009.1 GCA_020849495.1 Fluviicola sp. | reverse complement strand
GATGATTTTTTATGGTTTCCAGAAATCAGCTTACAATCCAATGAAGAAGCAGAACTTTCTGCATTGAACAAACAACAACGCTTGGGAAAACAATTTCATTTATTGATGGAAAACAGTCGTGATTTTGAAGAAGCTCAAAAGGAATGCTTAGCTGGTATCCGAAAAGGACTGATCGAACATGAATTGAAAGAAGAACTCTTGTCTTTAGCTCAACAAGCTTTTGAAAACAGTGATTTGATTCAACTGTTACAATTGGGAAATCATTTGGATGAACGCACCATTGCTTTGGATGAAAAAACGCGATTGAGACCAGATAAAATCGTTGTTGGAGAAAACAGAACTGTTGTTATTGATTTTAAAACAGGTGAAGAAAACAACAAGCACCATCAGCAAGTGAACGCGTATTGTTTTGCATTACAATCCATGAAATACCAAAATATTGAAGGCTATTTGTATTATGCAGGAGGGAAAGGTTTGGTAGCTGTAAATCGCGGTTTGTTTTAAACTTTATTGTTTATCAAAAAACATTGCCCCTTCAAGTCCTCGAATGACCAATGAATTTTTGTCCCAATCTTCAATGTTGTAATTGACCAAGCTGTCTCCGCTGTTTACTTTGTAAGTGATTTGCATTTCAAGCACTTTCTTTTTCACACAGTAACTCGCTTGAATGGTATCTGAACCATAAATGGTTAAAGGGAGAAATGTTTTTCCGTCAGCATCTCCCCCTTCAAAAACATACGTATCTGTGAAATACACATACGAACCATCTTTTTGCAATAATTTTGTATAAGTCCACGAACCGTCCAATGCATTTACTAGGCGTTGTTTTTCGCAAGCCAAGAGTACCAAAGTCAGTATTGCAACAAATACAAAACGCATATCAGATAGTCATGATATCTTTTTCTTTCATCTCAACCAAGTCATCGACTTTTTTAATGAAAGCATTCGTTACATTTTGAATTTCGTTTTCAGCATCTTTCGACATATCTTCTGATAATCCATCTGCTTTCAAACTTTTCACCATATCCAAAGCATCTTTTCGGTTGTTGCGAATACCAACTTTTGCATGCTCGCCATCTGCTTTTGCTTTTTTCACTAAGTCTCTACGGCGTTCTTCTGTCAAAGGTGGAATTTGAATAATCAATAGCTCACCATTGTTTTGCGGATTCAAACCAAGATTAGCGTTCATGATTCCTTTTGCGATCTCGTTCAGCATAGAACGTTCAAAAGCTTGAACGGTTAATGTTCTAGCATCCATGGTATTGATTGTTCCAACTTGTTGAATAGGAGTTGGCGATCCATAATAATCCACCATTACGCTATACAACATGGAAGGCGATGCTTTTCCAGCACGTACTTTCAATAATTCGTTTTCTAAATGTGTCATCGCCTTACCGTTTGAAGACTTTAACTCATCATAAATCATTTGTAATTCTTCTACCATAACTTACAAGTGAAGTGTATTAATTTCTAACAATAGTTCCTACTTGATCTCCGTTCAATAATCGTTTCAAATTACCAGGAGTATCCATATCAAAAACGATGATTGGCAAATCATTTTCTTTACACAAAGTGAAAGCTGTCATGTCCATCACTTTTAAACCTCTACCGTATGCATCATCGAAAGTAATCACATCGAATTTTGTAGCTGTAGGATCTTTTTCAGGATCTGCTGTGTAAATACCATCAACACGTGTTCCTTTTAAAATCACATCAGCATTGATTTCGATCGCACGCAAAGATGCCGCTGAATCTGTTGTAAAGAATGGATTTCCTGTTCCTGCACCAAAAATCACCACACGACCTTTTTCCAAGTGTCTTACAGCTCTTCTTCTTACATAAGGTTCGGAGATTTCTTTCATTTCAATTGCTGACTGAAGGCGTGTTTGCAAGCCCACCGATTCCAAAGCAGCTTGAAGCGCCATTGAATTGATCATGGTTGCTAGCATCCCCATGTAATCGCCATGAGTTCTGTCCATTCCTCCTTCTTCAGCTTGTACACCACGGAAAATATTCCCTCCACCAATTACGATGGCTACTTCCACTCCCAATTCATGAATTTCTTTGATTTGATTAGCGTAGGTATTCAAACGCGAGTTATCAATTCCAAATTGTTTGTCTCCCATGAGAGACTCTCCACTTAATTTGAGAAGAATGCGACGGTATTTCATATTTTTTGAAAGAAGTTGCGCAAATATAGGAGGATTAATTAAGATTTCTCAAATCTAGCCCCACAAAAGTTGTAAATTTGATACATATTCAAACAAAGATGAGCCAGCCAACATTTACAACAATTCGCACTTTTGACAATTCAACAAATGCTCATATTTTAAAGATCGCTTTAGAAGATCGAGGAATTGATTGTTTCATATTTGACGAACACATGATGACCGTCAATCCCTTGATGAATGTATCCTTGGGCGGCGTAAAATTGAAAGTCCGAACTGAAGATTTGGAAGCAGCGAAATCCATTTTAAAAGAACTGGATGACACGCCATACACGGATGAAAACAACGAAGTGTTGCATTGTCCAAATTGTCAATCAACGCACATTATTTCTGGGCATCGAAGTACCAAAGGGGCAGCTTCCATTTTATCAGGAATCACTTCTCTATTTTTCATGGTTTTTCCCTTGTATGCGAAATATGTTTACAAGTGCAAGGATTGTGAGCATGAATTTGAGATGAAGAAGTAAATAAATGACCATGTAGGGACGTGATGCATCACGTCCCTACATGGATGCATCACGTCCCTACATGGATG
>JADLGD010000008.1 GCA_020849495.1 Fluviicola sp. | reverse complement strand
GCAAGAAATGGTTTCCCTATAAATTATCAACAGAAGCATTATTCCCCGGTTTGAATTTAAGTTCCTCCTTAAAGGATGGTTATTTGGTCGGTAAAGGTTCTACTTACATAGAAGATGTACAATTAGGTATTGACCTGAGTGATGAACGTTTCAATGCGGCCACTGTTCAAACAGAAAGAGATGCCAATGAAAAAGATTCGTTGCATTGGGATCAAAACCGCAAATATCAATTGAATGATAAAGAAAAATTGACGTATCAAACCATTGATAGTATTTCCAAGGCTGAAAATTTAGAAGCCAAATTAACATTGCTAGCAAGTGTTTTAGAAGGTAAAATTCCATTGGGTTATGTGCAATTGGATATTTTACGATTGATGGATTACAGAGCCTATGAAGGTTATCGTTTTGGATTAGGTTTGGAAACGAGTAAGAAATTGATGAAACGTGCAAAAGTTGGTGGATATTTTGGATACGGAACAAGGGATAAAGCTTGGAAATATGGTGGATATGGAAATGTGCTCTTATTTCCTTCTCATTTTGTGAATTTAAGCGCAAGATACCAACAGGATTTAATTGAACGAGGAGGTGTAGAATTTTTATCCGAAATGGGTGGATTTAATTTAGCAGGTTTACCGCAGCACTTGTACATCATGAACATGGAAAATCAACGATTGGGGGAAGTTGCTCTTTCAGGTTATATCACACCAAATGTTCGCTTGTTATTGGCGGGTTCATATCAACGGATATCGTTTACTCAAAATTACAATTGGACAAGTCCAGAAAGAACCATCAATGCAGGGGATCAATTTGAAGTAGCCGAAACAACTGCTGAATTGACTTGGACCATTCGTGAAAAAGTGAAATATTTAGGAGATCGTCGTATTTCTTTGGGTTCAAAATGGCCAAAAATCACAGCAAAATATGCACAAAGTATCACCGGTATTGGAAAAAGCGATTTGGCTTATCAACGCATCAATTTGACCATTCAGCAAATAGTACCGATTCGGGCTGTAGGGAAGTTTGTTTATAAAATTGAAGCCGGAAAATCTTTGGGAGAATTGCCTTTGTACTGATCTCAAATTGCTAGAGGTACTGGTGGTCAATGGAACCTCTCCATTCCAAATACCTTTGAAACCATGAAGCCATCTACTTTTTATGGGACTGAGCAATTGGCTATTTTCACACGTTTTGCTTTGAAAGCTTTTAAAATGAAATGGAAATGGACTGCTCCTCAGATTTCAGTTCACCATGCAATGGGCACAGGGAATTTTAAAAATGTGACAGAACATTCTGTTCCAGTAAAAAGCATGAACAAAGGCTATTATGAAGCGGGTTTAATTTTCAATGATTTATTGAAATTGAACGGACTTGGTTTGGGAATCGGAGGGTTTTACAATTATGGAGCTTATGCTTTGCCTCAAGCAGAGAAAAACATTACTGTGAAAATTGGCTTGACTGTAAACCTCAATTAAGATTTATAATTTGATGTGAACAGCTTCGATGTTTTGTTCCATCAATTGACTTGCTTTTGTGGAAAAATCTGCTGCATTTTCAGTGGTCCAATATGTTACGGTACCTTGTTTGGAACATTTCTCGTCCATTTCCGGATGACGTATAAAGTAATCAGCCAAACTGCTTGCAACAATGTTTCCTTGCGAAATCACGCGTATGTGTGTAGGTAAGTTGGCTTCAATTTGATTTTTTAAAATAGGGTAGTGCGTGCAGCCTAACAAAATGGTATCAATTTGAGGGTCTTTTTCCAAAATTGCTTTCAGATCTTGTTGAATGAAAAATGTTCCTCCTTCTGTTTGATATTGGTTGTTTTCCACTAGTGGAACCCACATAGGACAAGCATGTTGTGTGACCGTTAGTTCTGGAGCAAATTTCTGTAATTCGATGAGGTAACTTTCTGATTTCACAGTGCCTTCTGTTGCTAAAATGCCCACATGTTTGTTTTTACTGTAAACTTCCAAAGCTTCTGTACTCGGACGAATAACACCAAGAACGCGTTTATCAGGAGCAAAATGAGGCAATTGTTTCTGTTGGATGGTTCGAAGTGCTTTTGCAGAAGCCGTGTTACATGCTAAAATGACCAAGGAACAACCGGCATCGAATAAGGCTTGAACAGCTTCCCATGTGTATTCGTAGATGACATCAAAACTGCGTGAACCATAAGGTGCTCTTGCATTATCACCAAGGTACAAATAATCGTACTGAGGCAAATGCTGACGAATGTCGTTTAGTATCGTTAAACCACCATATCCTGAATCAAAAACACCAATTGGACCCAAAGCTTTCATACTGTAAAAGTAGAAAATTTAGGTCAATGGAAATGACTTAGCCAAATTGAACAGAAGTCATGTTCAATGAACCTGCAACCAATTGATCATTGAATAATCCGATTGGGTCCTTTTCGTTAGAAAGACCGAGTGAATAAATCAAAGGAAAATAGTGGTCAGCAGACGGAATTGCTAATTGAACACTTGCTCCTAATTTTTGATAATTGATCAAAGCTTGATGATCGCGGTCATTGATGAGTTTTTTAAATAATTCATGTGCTTCTATTGCCCAATCGTAACCGTAATTCACTTCATTGAGTTTGTCCCAAGCGATTCTCCCAAGATTGTGAACCATGTTTCCACTGCCAATGATAAGCACGCCTTTTTTGCGCAATGCTTTCAATTCTTTGGCCAAGTTGTAATGGTAATCTGCTTGTTTGGTAAAATCAATGCTCAATTGTAAAACGGGAATGTTTGCTTCAGGGTACATGTGACGAACGACCGTCCAAGTGCCATGATCCAAGCCCCATTCATGGTCCAAACCAACGTTTGTAGAAGTAATGACTTCTTTTGTGCTGTTTGCCCACTCAGGACTTCCAGGTGCTGGATACTGAACAGCGAACAATTCATCTGGGAAACCGCCAAAATCATGTATCGTTTGTGGATGCTCCATGGCAGTGATGTAAGTTCCTTTGGTCAACCAATGCGCAGAAACGACTAATACCATCTTGGGTGTTGGCAAATGTTCAACTTGTTTTTTCCATTGCTTGGAGAAATCATTGTCTTCAATTCCATTCATGGGTGAGCCATGTCCAACAAATAGAACAGGATATTCATAATCTTCTTCTGAGAGGATGTTCTTTAATTGATAGGCAGAAGTCAAACCACCTATTGCTGCAAATCCAAGCATACTTTTTACAAATGTTGAGCGTTCCATGAACGATTTTTTTTGAAAGGTACAATAAATATAATTACCATGGTATATAAAGAACTGAAAAAAGAAAAGGGACGAATTGCTTCATCCCTTCATCTTGTATTAATATCCGATTACTGTTTGTCTAATTTCAATACTTCAGTAATGACTTCATTCGTAATATCTGTTCCAGAAGCAAATAAAGTAGAAGACTCATCAATAACATAATTCAAGCCTTTTTTCTTTGCTACGATATCAACAGCTTTTTTCACTTTATCCAAGATTTTGTTGTTCATATCCGCCGACATTTGTTGCAATTGGTTATCAATTTCTTGTTGACGAGCTTCCAAACGTTGTTGCATTCCTGAAATTTTTTGCTCCGTAGCTGTTTTTACAACTGGAGACCATCCGCCAGATTTTTCTCTGTAAATAGCAACTTCAACTTGAATAGCGCTGTCTAAATCTCTCAATTCTTTCATGCCCATTGCTTCAATCATTTGAATATCATTAATTGCTGTTTTGCGAGATGGCATCGTGTCCAATACTTTTTGAGAGTTCAAGTGACCAAATTTAGATTGCGCTTGAACACTTGCTACTGCGCCGATTGCTACCACTAGGGCTAAAAATAATTTTCTCATTTTTTGTTTTTCTGTTTATAAGTCGTTTTTATTTAGAGTTAGCTCCTAGCTCTTTAATAACGTCATCACTGATATCAAATTTATCATCAGCATAGACTAAATTGCTTTGATTCGCTTTGTCAAAGATAAAACTATAATTTCTTTTTGAAGCAACAGCTTGCATTGCATCATAAACTTTATCTTGAATCGGCTTGATTAACTCCTGTCTTTTTTGGAAGTAGTCACCTGAAACACCAAAACGGGTCTTTTGCATCTCCATTGCTTCGGTTTCAAGGGTTTCTATTTCTTCCTTTCGTTTGTTTTTTTCTTCGGTAGGTAAGAGATCTTCTTCACGAATAAAATTCTCTTTTTTCTGTTTGATCACTTCATAGCGTTCTTCAATTTCTTTAGTCCAACGTTCAGCCAATTTATCCAAGCGTTCTTTCGCTTCTTTGTATTCAGGTAACTTGTTCAGAATGTATTCTGAATCAATGAAACCATATTTCTGAGCTGAGCTGGCAAAGGTTATGCCAAACACCATTAATAATCCTAAAATAACTGTTTTCATAGGCGAAAAATTGTAGGAACGCGAAGATAATACTTTTATTGTAGGCAAATTACAAGTAGCATAGAAAAACCATCGTATTTGAAAGGAAGTTTTATAGTTATTAGTTATTTAGCCTTTATCAGTAGGTGATTTGAGACTAAAGAAGATTGAATATTTGTATTATTGTAAAAATTGTTAAGTATGTCGAAGATTAAAAATACCATTTCAAATTCTATCCCAATTTGTTTTGCTTTATTAATCGTCTTGTTTACTATTCGCATTTATCAATGGATGAATGAGCCTTCCGAATATTTTGGAAAAGCTGTAGAAACAACATACTATTGGAAAGGATTTGGATTGGATGTTGAACTTGCATTGATCATTTCTGCTTTGGGATTACTCTTTGCTTTTTTATTCCAGTTCATTTGGAAACCGCTTCGATTTATTCCTTTCATCCTTCTTTGTACAATAGGAATTTTATCCAATTTCATTCTGACAGTCTATTACTTAAAAACCAAGCAACCACTTTCCGAAGAATTTTACCAATTGTCTAGTGCAGATATTACAAAAGCGGCAGATATACAAAGCAATCTTACAATAGATATCATAGGGATGATTATTCTTTTAGCAAGTTTGTTTGTTCTTTTAATTTACTTGTTCAAAAAGCTGACTATCGGTAAATGGGTCATGTATCCCTATTTATTGCTACTTCTAATGTCCTTCTTTTTTTATCCTTCTAAAAGTGTAAAATCGAGTAATTACGTAGCAGATATGGTTACGAATAATAAATTGTCGCTTTTTCTTGCTGCTACTGAAACTTACTATTTTGAAACAAGACCAACTGCTTCGGTAGTTAATCTGAATACCTTTAAATATTTAGATGATTCATTTTTTCAAGATCCATCCCGTAAGACTAGTGAATATCCCTTTTTACATGACTTGTCAGAAAGTTCTAATTTAAAAGAGTACATCCAGCCTTCTCCAAAAGGACCGCCCAACATCGTAATCATTTTAGTAGAAAGTTTGTCGTCAGCTTTTGTTGGAAAAAATGCAGATCAAACAGGTCACCTGATGCCCTTTTTAGATTCCCTTTCTCAAAAAAGTTTGTACTTCCCCAATTTCATTTCTACTTGTGAACGTACACACAATGTGTTGCCAGCTGTTTTGACATCCATTCCCAATGCACCTGATGGTGTTTTATTGCAAAAAGATGAATACCCCAATCACTGGTCATTGATGTCGCTCCTTTCAAAAAACTATTACAGTCGTTTTTATTGTGGTGTCGATTTAAGCTTTTCCAATATGCTTGGTTATATGAATTATCACAAGACGGATTATTTGGTTCATAATTGGGATAAACGATTTTCTTTAACGGTGAATGATGAAGACTTTTCATGGGGCCAGCCGGATGGTCATACATTTGATCAATCCTGGTTAGATTTAAATCGAACGAAAATAAAAAAACCGCGCTTAGATGTGTTTTTAACCATTTCTACGCATAATCCATTTGTGATTCCTAATCAACAAAAATATATTGAGCGATTAAAAAAATCACTGAAGTGGAATCAGAACTATCGGAAAGATCTTCAAAAAGTGCTTGACAAAGCGGATCAATTTTCATGTTTTATCTATACGGATGATGTCTTGAGAGACTATTTTAAAAAAGCTGCAAAATCCTCTGATTTTGACAATACTATCTATTTTATCATGGGAGATCATGGAAGTGAATTGTGCTTTAAAAATGAGTTGGATAAATTCAAAATACCATTGATTATTTATTCTCCTTTGCAGAAAAAATCAGGAACTTTTGAGGTGGTAAATAGTCATGCAGATATTACTCCTACGATTATAAATTATTTGCGATCGGTGTATCCTCAAATGGAATTACCCGATGAAGCTCCGTTTTTTGGTCAAGATTTAGTGTTTGAAAAACAATTTAGTTGTAAACGTACTTTGCCTTTGATTACGATTGCATGTGAAAACAATCACTTGGTTTATGGGAATACGTTCTTGTACGATGACCAATTGTATCAGATTCGGAAAGATTTGAAACTAAAACCCATAACGAACAAAAAAAGGTCAAAATTCATGCATCAACAATTGCGAGTATTCAAAAAAATGACCAATTACTTGCATTATTACAACAAAGTTATGCCTCCAAGTTTGTATGCAAGTGGAATTGAATATGAAACGCAGCAAACCGAATATTTAGCCACCAAATACCTGAATAAAGCATATTCTACCAATCAGGAGTTCATTGAATTAGGTGATATTCAAAAAGTGAACTTGAAATGGAAAACAGTCGAAATTGATTTAATTGCTGAAATGTATCTAAAGGATCTTAAAGCTTTTGAAAAAATACCTGGATTAACAGTTAGTATCGATGATTTCAATCGAAAAGGCTCTACCAATATACTTTGGAAACAAGTACGACCAGTTTTGATGTCAAAATTTCAAGCTAATTCTTGGAACAAGGTTCATTTCAATATGCACATTCGTTTAAAGGATTTACCCAAAATGAGCTCGAATAATGAACTAAGATATAGTTTGTACAATGTGCTCAAGAGCCAATGGAAATTGAAAAATGTCAAATTGACCATCTATTCCAGTAAATAAGTTGAAATACTATTTTGTAAAAAACAAAAAAGCCAGTTTGAATCTCAAACTGGCTTTTATATTATTTGTAGGAATTATAATTCTCCTAAGTTCATACCGATGGTGAAACTGAATTTACCGTAATAACCTTTGCTTTTCACATCAAGATCAGATTGACCGCCATATCCACTTGAATGCGCATCCAAGGTATCAAAGCCCCAACCATAATCCAATCCAAGCATCCCGAACATTGGTAAGAAAATACGAATTCCTAAACCTGCAGTTCGTTTTACGTTCAAAGGATTGAATTTACGCAATGTTGGATAAGTATTTCCTGCTTCAACAAATCCTAATACAAAGAACGTTGCCTGTGGGTTCAATGAGATCGGGTAACGCAATTCCATGGTATATTTAGCAATGAAAGGATCACCACCGTTTGAAGAGATACTATTGTCGTTGTAACCGCGCAAAGCGATGATTTCACGGCCTCCAAATTGATTAACCCCAGTAAGTCCTGATCCACCTAACGAAAAGCGTTCAAACGGAGTTAAACCTTTGTCTGCGTTGAATGCTCCCATGAAACCAAATCCAAAGCGTGGACTCAAGACCAATTTTTTATCATTGGTCAATGGGAAATAATATTCGCCAGTAAATTTCAATTTGTAATACTCCAAGTAGCGGTATTTTTCTTGACTAGTAGCATAATTCGCATCTTTTCCATCCATCAATGAATAAGGTAGAGTTGATTTAGCTGTAAACGTCAACTTTGAACCTTCCGAAGGGTAAATAGGTGAGTTGATGGAATTGCGTTGCAATACATATTTTAAACTGATGTCATTTGCATATCCACTTTTGAAATTTGGAAAGAAATTAGCATAGTTTTTCACATCGTAATATTGGTAAGCCAATTCGTAATAAGCCGTGAAATAATCATCTGGAATTTTCTTTCTTCTTCCTAAACCAATACCAACTCCAGTAATACCAACACCTTCAAATTTTGGATCTGTTCTTCTCAATGGTCCAGTACGTGAAAAAGAAGTATGACTTAAATATGCCGTAAATGAGTTTGGTTTTTTACCACCCATCCATGGCTCAGTAAATGAGAAATTATAGCCTTGGTAATAACGACCATTTGTTTGAGCACGAATTGACAAGCGTTGTCCATCACCAGTTGGCAATGGTGACCAAGCGGTTGGTTTGAAGAAATTCTTGATAGAGAAATTCGAGAAAGTCAATCCCAAAGTGAAAATGATTCGACCAGCTCCATAACCTCCAGAAAGTTCAATTTGATCGGCAGATTTTTCTTCAACCACATATTCAATATCTACTGTTCCGTCTTGTGGATTCGGAATCGGATTTACTTGGAAACCTTGTTCATTAAAGTATCCCAATTGAGCTAATTCACGTTGTGTACGAATAATATCATTACGGCTAAACAAATCGCCTGGTTTGGTACGGATCTCTCTGCGGATTACGTGTTCGTTTGTTTTGTGGTTACCACGGATAATGATGTTTCTAACGCGAGCTTCTTTCCCTTCAACAATGCGCATTTCATAATTGATGTGGTTGTCTTTTACTCCCGTTTCAACTGCTTGAATGTTGAAGAACAAATAGCCTCTGTCCATGTAAAGCGAAGTGATATCACGTCCATCTTGACTTTGGTGCAAACGTTGATCCATCAATGGCTTGTTGTAAACATCCCCGTATTTGATACCTAAAACAGTGTCTAAGATTCCTGTTGAGTATTTCGTGTTTCCAATCCATTTAATATCTCCGAAATAGTATTTCGAGCCTTCATCCACTTTGATGTATATACCTAAGTTTCGATCATTGATTTGATAAACGGAATCTACCACAAATGCCACATCTCGCAATCCAGTAGAACGCAACTTGTCAATAGCAGCTTCTTTATCGCGTTCGTAAGCAGTTACATTGAATTTGGATTTTTTGAAGAACAACAAAAGCGATTTTTGCTTCGTGTCTTTCATTGCGGCACGTAACTTTCTTGATTTTACAGAAGTGTTTCCTTCAAAAGTGATTTTTTTAATCTTCACTTTCACTCCTTTATCAACATCAATTAAGAAGATTTCAGAATTATTGATCAAGGTATCTTGAATGCGATTGATGTTGACTTTCACATTGTAAAATCCTTTTTCTTTAAAGTAAGATTTGATTTTGTTTTTAGTTGTGAAAACAAGGTTTTCGGTAATGGTTTTTCCTGAATTCAAATCAATTTCTTCACGAACCTTATCCACTTCACGTCTGCTGATTCCTTTGAATTTCATGCGTGAAAGTTTTGGACGAGGAGCTAATTTTATGACTAGATAAACAACTCCTGCAATTTCTTTTTCTGCTTCAATGGAAACGGTAGAGAAAAGTCCTTCATTCCAAAGGTTTTTAATGGCATTGCTGATGCGATCAGATGGCAATGTAATTTCTTCACCTTGACGTAAACCTGCAATTAATTTAATCGCTTGGTGATCAAAATTATCCGCTCCTTCCACACGGATTGGACCTAAAGTGTATTTCAATGCTTTGGCGTAATCAAATTCCAAGGTCCCACCAATGGTAGTGGTAGTTTGAATGGTATCTTTTGGCCCTTGTGCAAACACAAAAGAAGAGCATG
>JADLGD010000007.1 GCA_020849495.1 Fluviicola sp. | reverse complement strand
TTCCAATTGGTTAATTGGGGATCATTTCCTCCATTTGGATCAAAGTAATGTATATCGACCCAAGTTGCCCCTCCATCGGTTGAGTACTGTAAGAAAACGCCTTCATCCGGTTCATCTGGACCCTCACATGGAGCCGCATTTCCTTGCGTAGCAAATAATAAATCAAAACAAATGGTGACACCTGCAGTTGCAGCAGACAAATTATATGGAGATGATGTCAACGTTTTTGGTACACTGGTGTTATTGTCCATCCATGCATGCGGTGTTCCATTCACTCCACCAGGTGAACACGGGTTCGAAAAATTGGTTGAACCAGGAGTTGCTCCCCAACCAGGACCAAAACTTCCCGTATTAAACGTTTCATTTAAAATCATTTGACCTGTAGAAGAACCAAATGCTGAAAGGCTCACACTTTCGCCACAAGTAATTGTTGTTTGTGTTGCACTTGCATTGATATCACATTGAGCGTGAATAGTCGAAGTACCAACTAGAAATAATAGAAAATTGATTAGTCGTTTTTTCATAATGGAGATTTAGAAAAAATGGAAATAGTAGAGAAATTGTCAAGAATTGTAATAGGAGGAACAACGATAATTTGAATGAAATTCAAATGAAATTCAAATCAAATTCATTTGCATAAAAATTGCGTTTTTTCACTGCTAGTGCAGCAAAATAGTTAGTAGTAGACCCCATTAAAGTTGTTCGTTCAATTAAGTACAACAAATAAACGGATAGAAAATCAATTAGTTGCCACCGCTTATCAAATATTTTAACAACTTGTGTAAAAACACAACAAATCAATCGTTGTGTTTTGAGAAGATTCAACAATAGAATTTCTATTTTAGTACAATTAAGATTCAACATGCAAATAACAACTTTATTCAGTCCAGGTGATGCCTGTGCGAAACACATCCGATCATTGATGCGAGATGCTCAAGAACGATTAGATATTTGTGTATTTACAATCAGTGATAATGATATTGCGGATTCCATAAAAGATGCTTTCGATCGTGGATTGAATGTGCGAATTGTTACTGATAATTTCAAAATGTGGGATGAAGGTTCGGATATAAAATCCTTGTTCGATCATGGAATTGAAGTGAAAATTGATCAAACTGATTACCACATGCACCATAAATTCATGGTGGTTGACGGACATACTGTACTTACAGGTTCATACAATTGGACAAGAAGTGCAGCACAATTCAATCATGAAAACATCATTTCTTTCACAGATCGACAAGTTTCTCAAAAATTCTCAGCTGAATTTGAAAAGTTGTGGAAAGAATGTGTTGGAATGGAGGATAATTAAGCCATGAAAGTATTTCTTCTTTCACTCTTAATGATACTTTCAACTCAAGTTTCTTGGATAGAGGTTCTCGAATTGAAAATTTTTGAAATAGATCAAAACGCAACTTCAAAAAAGAAAAAAGTCCTAAAAGACGAAAAGGACACTTTTTTTTACGAGCGTTATCAGTTGAATCAATTTGAAAAACTGCATCTTCACTTTTCAAGTTCATTTGTGGATTCAATGAATGTGGTTTTTTACAGGGAAAATGACTTCCTATTTGGAAGAGTTGAATTCTATGTTGCTGAATATTTCCATAAAGGTGCTCCTTATCCAAACAGACCCGTTGGTGAAATCACAGAAGTGAAAAGCTATTTTCAAACCGATACCAATGGCATTCAACTCAAACGAACTATCGATTATTTGGAAAACAGTAACAAAGATTCATTGATTCGTTTATTGAACAAACAAGTTTATGACACTACTTTTCTTGATGCTACAGACTATCAAAAAATAAAGCGTCATTATAAGCATACCAGAAAACATTGTTGATCTTTTTATTACTTTAATTCCATGAATGAAATCCAACAACCCATTTTACGTTCACGTATTCGCCAAAAACTGGGCAAAGAATACTACATTTTTAAACGCAGATGGCAGTGGATTACAGGTAAACAAAAATGGGGCAAACCCGATTCAACAATTCAACTTCCTCATGCTGTTTTTACGCATCGCTCCATGATTTTACGCCCTTTGAAAGATGTGGATATGTACTTGCAAGAAAACAAGCGCACCAACTTGCGGTTGGCAGTTGCAAAAATTAACCATACGATTATTCAACCAGGAGAGACTTTCTCTATTTGGAAATTAGTGGGAAGACCAACTGCAGCAAAAGGTTATTTAGAAGGATTGGTACTCAATCAAGGGAAAATTGATAAAGGCATTGGAGGCGGATTGTGTCAATTGGGCAATTTGTTATTTTGGATCTGCGCACATAGTCCTTTGCAGATAACAGAACGTTACAGACATGGTTTTGATGTATTCCCAGATGTGAATCGAAATGTGCCTTTTGGAGCTGGTGCTACCCTTTCGTATAATTACATCGATTTTCAAGTGTACAACCCAAGCGATCAAGCATTCCAGTTGAATCTATGGCTCGATGACACACATTTGAATGGAACATTGTTAAGTGCAAAATCGTTGGATACAACTTTCAGAATTGAAGAGCGCAACCACATCATGAAACAGCAAATTTGGGGAGGCTATTCGAGACACAATCAAATCTTTCAAATCGCTAGTCATCCTGATGGAAGTGAAACAGAGCGTTTATTGGTTGAAAATCATGCATTGATGATGTACAATCCTTTTCTTACTTCAACACAAGTCTAAATGTGGATTGAATTTTTGATTGATTTGTTTACTAGTGGT
>JADLGD010000006.1 GCA_020849495.1 Fluviicola sp. | reverse complement strand
AATCCCGCTCCAGCTGTCCATCTTACATATTTTGTATTGGTAGAATCACTTTTATTGATTAAATAAACAACACCCGTAACCATCGGATCTGCAAGTCCTGTTTTTAAATAGGTCATTGCATTCTTGATCTGATAATTATAAGCGATTGGAACAGATACTTGTACCTGCGCCCATTTATTTAACCTAATTTGTCCTCTTACTTCTATACGTTGGTAAACCTCCTTGCTTTTTTCGGTTAAATGACTGAATAAGACAGGATGTTCACTCGTATAGTTTCTAAATTGGTAATGCAATCCGATTGAGTGCTTGTTTCCTTGCTCTAAACTCCCAAAACCGAGCGAACTATTTGTTGCGCCACAGATTTCACAAGCAAAGACAGGTACAGCAAACGCAATGGAAAACACCGCCAATAGGGTATTTCTCATACGATTTTTTGTTTATTGTTAACGAAAAGTTCTAATTAACAATTCAAAGTGGGTGGATGGAAACATGTAGATAAATAACCTAACGAAAGCCGCTGATTAGGTAGTATGAGCGGTTTTTGCTCTTTGGTAATTGGTGTGAATTGAGTGATTGTGAAAGGAATGACAGCAATTGCAGAAAACCATTCGTTGTCTTTTAATTTTAAAGGAGGAACCAACTTGTTTTGACGTTCTTCTTGCTCTTCTTGTGCTATTTGCTTTAATTTCTTCGCTAAATAACACTTCCCGTTACATTTCATTTCTGGTTTGTCTTTATTTTCACAGAAAGCTTTTGCCAGTGATTTCTGATTCAAATAAAAATTGACATTCCATGAAAAAGCAGCAATATCCTTCCAAAGTAATGCTAATGCAAAGACAATAAAAACAATATGACTACTTTTTTTGAGCATTAATACAAGCTAGGGAACGTTGTTGGGTTCGTTTCGTGCATGATTGAATAAGCTGTTTCAACGATATCGTCAATGCTTGGTTTTGAAAAGTAATCGCCATCAGAACCATAAGCCGGACGGTGATCTTTTGCGCTCAATGTTACTGGCGCTGCATCCAAATGGTAGTAGCCTTTTTGTTCCACTAAGATTTTATCCAACATGAAACCAGTTGCACCTGAGCTGACATCTTCATCTACAATCATTAAACGGTTCGTTTTTTTCAACGATTCAGCAATGATATGATTGATATCAAATGGCAACAAAGTTTGAACATCGATTAATTCAACTGATATTCCAAGTTCTGTCAATTGTTTCGCTGCAACTTCACACAAATTAAATGTAGATCCGTATGAAACCATTGTAATGTCTGTTCCTTCTGCAACAATCTCAGGAATTCCAAGAGGCGTGTTGAAACTTCCAATGTTTGTTGGCATCGGTTCTTTTGTACGGTAACCATTCAATGGTTCAATGACCAAAGCAGGTTCATCTGCAGCCATTAAAGTATTGTAAAAACCAGCAGCTCTTGTCATGTTTCGAGGAACACAAACGTGAATTCCACGAATTGAATTAATGATCATTCCCATTGGAGAACCTGAATGCCAAATTCCTTCCAAACGGTGACCACGAGTTGAAACAATCAATGGAGCTTTTTGTCCGCCTTTTGTTCGGTATTGAACTGTTGCTAAATCATCCGACATGATTTGAATGCCGTAAAGTAAATAATCCAAGTATTGAATTTCAGCAATTGGACGTAAACCACGCATCGCCATTCCGATACCTTGTCCAATGATGGTACATTCACGAATTCCTACATCGGAAACGCGTAATTCACCAAACTGTTCTTGTAAACCTTCCAATGATTGGTTCACACCACCAATTTTTCCAGCATCTTCTCCAAAAATCAATGCTTCAGGATGACGCTCAAACAATGAACGGAAGTTTTCTCTTAAAATGATACGTCCATCTTCCATCGTTGGTGTTGACTCATAAGTAGGAGCAACAGCAGGAACTGAAAGTGCGTTTTTAGTAGAGTTTGAATATAAATAATCGCTGTAACGATTGTAGTTTTTTGCTTTCTCTTGTTCCAACCAAGCAATCAAAGCTGCTCTAGCTGGACCGTTTTCGCCTCTCACCATGCGCAATGTTTTGCGAACTGCATTGAAAATATCTTTGCGAATTGGATCCATTGCTTTTTGCAAACTTTCAATTTCTTTGCGAATGAAAACGCCATTTGAACTTTCAGCTGCAACAGCTTCTAAAACAGTAATAGCACTTGTTAAATCTTCTTTCAAAGCAGCAGTGAATTCTGACCATGCTGCACGTTTGTCTTCGTTAACTGATTTTTTTGCTTCAGCAGCAATCGCGTCTAATTCTTCAGCACTTGCAATCGTTTCACCATCTGCATTGAACGCTAAAATCCATTCTTTGAATTTCGCAATACAATCAAAATCAGATTCCCATTGCAAACGTTCTGCGTTTTTATAGCGTTCGTGTGATCCAGAAGTAGAGTGACCTTGCGGCTGATTCACTTCTTTCACGTGTACCAAAACGGGGATGTGTTGTTCACGAGCTAAAGCAACAGCTTTTTCATACGTTTCACACAAATGTGCATAATCCCAACCTTTTGTAATGAAAATTTCATATCCAGGTTTGTCGTCTGTACGTTGCATACCACTCAAAGCCTCAGAAATACTTCCTTTCGTAGTTTGGTAATCGCGAGAAACAGAAATTCCGTATCCATCATCCCATACAGACATCACCATTGGCACTTGCAAAACACCCGCAGCATTGATGGTTTCCCAAAAAGGTCCTTCCGAAGTGGAAGCATCTCCAATGGTACCAAATGCTACTTCATTTCCTCCGTTAGAGAATTTTTTGAATGCTTCTAAATCCTTTAAAGTGGGATGATTGCGGTAAACTTTTGAAGCTTGAGCCAATCCCAACAAACGCGGCATTTGTCCAGCAGTAGGGGAAATATCAGCAGATGAATTTTTTTGTTTTGTCAAATCTTTCCATTCGCCATTTGCATCCAAATTACGCGTAGAAAAGTGTCCGCCCATTTGTCGACCTGCAGATTGTGGTTCGATTGTCTCATCGGTATGTGCGTACAAACCAGCGAAATATTGGCGCACATTTAATTGATCGATGGCCATCATCAAGGTTTGGTCGCGGTAATATCCTGAACGGAAATCACCATCACGGAATTGTTTTGCAAGGGCAATTTGTGCCAATTCTTTTCCGTCTCCAAAAATTCCAAACTTTGCTTTACCAGTCAATACTTCTTTTCGACCTAGCAAGGAAGTTTCTCTTGAAATACAAGCTAAGCGATAGTCGTTCAAAACCTCTGTTTTGAATGCCTTGAAATCTACTGCTACTTCTACTTCTTGGGGTGTTTGAGATGCCATAAATGTGCTAAAAAATGTAGTGCAAATATAGTTAAAGTTGATCTAAAAAACAGGAAGCAGTTGGTGATAATTCACAAAAATATTTTACACAAAAAAAGAGTGGTACTTCTTGTATCGAAATACCACTCAATTAGCTGTTTGTCTTTAATTTACCTAGTCTTCCCAAGGTTCAAAAGGAGTGTTTGAGAAGAACTTGCCATTCTGCTCTTGGTCTAAGTAATGTTGTTGAATATTGTTGATATACAGCGCTTTGCCTTTCGGTACTTCAATGATGATTTCCACTTCTTGATCACGTAAACCATCTTTTGAATGGAATGAATAGTAAGGATCAATCCATACTTTTTGTCCTTCAAATTTCAACTGATGATGGATGTGGTTACTGCGTTTCAAAGCTGCTGTACGATCAATCCCATGTGCGCTTACAACTTGATACACATGAAATAAAGTATCTTTTGAAGGTCTGTATTTGATGTGAATTCCATGTTCCTGAATGTATCCGTTTTCAATATTGATGAAGTCAATTCCTCCAGTTGAAACAATGCGTTGGTTGTTGGTGTAATGTGGTAATTCTTCCACGTACAATGCATTGAATTTCCCTGAAATGTGTTGGTTTTCAACTTCTGCATATACCGCAAAGTCTCTACTTGTTTGAATCCCTGCAATGATGGCAAAGACAATTCCTATTCCAATCAACAAAGGGAAAATGATGAAATTGATGGTGAAAAAACGCGTTGCTTTTCCAAGTAATAAACGGCTACCAATCACTATTGCTAAAAAGGGACCTGCAAATCCTAGCAATAATACAGACCACCACATGATGTGGAAATTCGAAGGTATTGGATTGACCAATTGCAAGAATTCATACAAAGAAGCATAGTTTTGGTCGCCAGTTGTTGGTATAAAATCAATTGCTCCTGAAATCAACAAACTAAAAACAGTTAACCAAATTAAAGAACCAATAATCAATCCTAAACCAATTAATTTTCCAACCAAACGAACGATGTCTCGTGCTCTTGAAGAAATATGATCAGAGCTGTTTTTAAAACGGTCGGCAGCTTTTAAGGAATCACTTTTAATGCGATTTGCTGCTTTTTCAATTTCTTCTTTGATGGTGTCAACAGTTACCGCTTTACCTCGCATTTGCAAGCGTTCAGTTGGTGTCTTCGCATTTGGAACTACGATCCATAAAATGATGTACAAACCGATTCCAAAGCCCATGAAACCAAACAAAACGAAAATGATGCGAACGATAACCGGATCTAAGTTTAAGTAGGCTGCAAGTCCCGAACAAATACCAGCAATGGTACTATTGTCTGTGTCTCTGTACAAGCGTTTTTCAGAAGTCGTTTTCTGATTGCTTTGTTGGTTATTGGTGAATTCTTGACTGCTTTCTTCGGAAATTTCTTCTGGTTCACCTAAAGAACTGATTCCTTTTTCGATATCGGCAATAGTGACCACTTTACGCGTTTCGCCTAAGTAAGATTGAAGCAATTCAGCGAATCGCATTTCGATGTCTTCAATGATATCAGAAACGCCCGATTCGTTGGACAAGGAAGCTTCCAGTTTTTTGATGTATGCTTGTAAACGGTCGTAAGCATCTTCTTCTATGACAAATAATTGTCGACCTAAATGTATTGAAAGTGTCTTTTTCATGACTAGTGATTTTTTGATGTGAGTGTTTCAACGGCATGATTCAATTCATCCCAAGTAATTTTCAAAGAAGCTAGCGTGGTTTTGCCATCTTCTGTTATTGCGTAATATTTTCTGGGCGGACCAGAAGTTGATTCTTCCCAGCGATAGGTGAGTAGTTCCATATTTTTTAAGCGGGTCAATAGTGGGTAAAGCGTCCCTTCCACAACAATCAACTTTGCTTCTTTTAATTGTTCCAAGATTTCTGAAGGGTAAGCTTCGTGTTTATCCAGGATACTTAAAATACAGAACTCCAAGATTCCTTTTCGCATTTGCGCTTGTGTATTCTCGATGTTCATAACAAGTACTATTTATGACTCAAATATATGTAAACTTTAGTACTATGCAATACAAAGTACTATAACGGATGAAATATTAACATTTTTTTAGAAACCTAAAAAAGGAACAATGTTTATTCGAAAGTGTTTAATTGTATTGTAAAACTATTGAGCTTCAATTACTTTGTAAATTGAATTGGGACTTTCATTTTATTATTTGCATTTCAATAGTATTTTAGTCATAAAAACGAGCAAACAACATGAGTTATATTTTAAATTGGCTGAGATCCAGAACCAAAAGATTTTGGAAGCGCTTCATTTTTTGGATACTAACGACACCTGTTTTATTATTTGCGACGGTTGTAACGATTGTTTATGTAAAGCAAGATGAGATTGTTCAAGAGGTATTGACTCATTTCAATGAAGATTTTGAAGGTGAAATCAAAATTAAAGAAAGCCACATCAGTCCATTTGCTTCTTTCCCTTACATTTCAATAGATCTTGAAAATGTGCAAGTTTTTGAAGATAAAGTTTCTAAAAAGCAAGCTGTCGTTGATATAGATGACTGTTATGTAGGTTTTAATTTGTTTGATTTATTGAAAGGGAATTATACCATCAAATCCATTCGCTTGGCTGATGGGTTTTTTCGTATTGTTCAGCACAAGGATGGCAATCTGAATATTTTGAATGCCTTGAAAAGTAAGAAACCGTCAAAAGAAGTAAAGGAAGATTTTCAAATTGATTTGAAAAAGGTAAAAATAGATCGGATTGATATTAGTAAATACAATGAATCCAATAAAGTGAAAGTGGATGCATATATTCAAAAAACGGTCACTAGTATCAAGAGTAGTGATAAGCACTTTTACATTGATCTAAATAGTCAATTTGTACTATCTGTTCTAAAAAATGGTGATAGTACATTCGTCAGAAATAAGCACATATCTCTTTCTACTGTTTTAGATATGAATGAACGGACGAAAAAGTTTTCAATTGAACCAACTGAAGTAGCACTAGAAAATTCAAGTTTTAATTTAAAAGGAGAGGTAGGACTTACAAAAGAAGTCCCTTTGGATTTGAAGTTCACAGGTGAAAAAGAAAATTTCGATCTTATAATTGCAATTGCACCAAATGAAATAGGTGAAGTTTTTAAACAGTTTGAAAATCAAGGTAGAATTTATTTCAAAGCTCATGTTAAGGGTAAATCTGCGAATGGAAATAAACCAGTAATTACGGCAAATTTTGGATGTAAAAATGGTTTCTTTCAAAATGTTAAAACCAACAAAAAGCTTGAGTCAATCGGTTTTCATGGTACATTTTCAAATGGAGCTAAACGTGATTTGGAAACCATGAAATTGGAGATTCAACAATTTACTGCAAGACCTGAGGCTGGAAAATTTAATGGAAATTTGTCAGTTGTCAACTTTAAAGCTCCAGATATTGATTTAAAACTCAATTCTGATTTTGATCTTGATTTCATTGCAAAGTTTGTAAATGCAAAGGAACTTAGAGGGTTAAAAGGGAAGGTGCAATTAACAATGAATTTCCATGATATCATCGATTTGACCCGCCCTGAAAGAGCCATTGAACAGTTGAATCAATCCTATTTTACCAAGTTAACTATTGATAAACTGTCTTTTGATGCGCCGAACTTACCTGTTCCAATTCGAGAGTTGAACATGAAAGCTGAAATGAAAGGGCATCAAGCCAAAATCAAGTCTTTCAATTTAGAAATGGGACATTCAGATGTGAGTATTTCTGGAGCCGTTAGTGATCTACCTGCAATTGTTCATCATACAGATCTTCCAGTTGTATGTGATTTAGCCATTTTTTCTGATCGATTGGATCTAGCGGAATTGAGTAAAACGGAAACCGAAACAGGAATTGACGAACGAATAGATGGTTTGAAATTAAAACTACAGCTTAAAAGTTCAGCTAAGAAAATCAGTGAAATGACTTATTTGCCTGAAGGAGAGTTTTTAATAAGGGATTTTTATGCAAAATTCAAGCATTATCCCCATACGCTTCATGATTTTCATGCGGATGTTTTCATTGATAAAGAAAACTTTAATGTAATTGATTTTTCAGGTTTACTAGACTCCTCTGATTTTCATTTCAATGGCAATTTGCGCAATTATCCTATTTGGTTCGAAGAGAAATTACATGGAGAGACATTTGTAGATTTCGATCTGAATTCGAAAAAACTGAAATTAAAGGATTTGTTTTCTTATGGAGGGCAAAATTTTGTTCCAGAAGATTACCGTCAAGAGGAATTGGATCAATTGCGTTTTCATGCAGCAACAGTCATGCATTTTGACCAGGGTGATTTTAAATCAGTTGATTTGAATATTTCTAATCTATCCGGAAAGATGAAAATGCACCCTCTTAAGATTGACGCTTTCAAAGGAGGGATTCATCTCACTAAAAATGATTTGGATATTAAAAATTTCGCTGGAAAGATTGGTCATTCTGATCTTCGATTAGGATTGCATTGGTATTTCAACCCAAAAGAAGGGCAGCATCACCGTTTTAGTTTGAATTCTAATCGTTTGGATGTGGATGAACTAACGAATTTCACTGTTCCATCTGCTGCTTCCACTCATTCAAAACAAGTGGATCATGATAAGGGGTTTACATTATACGATTTGCCTTTTCCAGATTTAGATGGTTCTTTAAAAGTTGGTAATTTGAACTACCATACACACAAATTGAATCAATTTGAAACGAAGTTTACAACCACTAAAAGTCATGAGATTCAATTAAGTCAGCTAGATTTTTCAACTGCGGAAGGTTCTATAAAGATGGAAGGCGTTTTAAGTGGAAAAGACAAAAAGCATATTTTTTTCACTCCTAAAATTCGCGTTTCACATGTACAATTGGATAAACTGTTATTGAAATTCGACAATTTTGGTCAAGATCAATTGATTTCGAATAACCTACATGGCTATTTCAATGGTGTTATTACGGGGAAAATACATTTACATGCTGATCTAGTTCCAATCATAGATGATTCAAAAATTGTGATTCAAATGGAGGTCTTGAATGGTGCTTTGAATGATTTTGCTCCTTTAAAAGCCTTGGAGACTTACTTTGAGGATAAAAATGTGAGCCATGTTCGTTTTGATACTCTCAAAAATACATTTACAATTGATAAAGGTGTGATGGAAATCCCAAAAATGTCCATTGAATCCACATTGGGTTATTTAGAAATAAGTGGGAAACAAGGTTTATCTGGAGCGATGGATATGGAGTATGAAATTGGTATTCCATGGAAGATGATCGGCAATGTAGCTGCCAATAAATTGTTCAAACGCAACAAGCAAGAGCAAGAAGAAATACAATTCAAAGAAGAGGATGCTAAATTAGTTTTTGTACAAGTGAAAGGAAATCTAGATGACTTTGATGTACAACTAATCAAGAAGAAAAAGAGGAAAAAATAATTATTTTTACGTCGATTCACTGAATAACAAAAACAATTATGAGTTCAAGATTTTATTTAATCTTAGTTGGAACGTTCATTTCAACTTTGACCTGGGCATTAAACCCATCAAAAACCTACAAACAATTGCCGGATCAAAAAACGATGCCTTTTACAGAGCATGACGTCAAAACTTCCGATGGAGCAACATTAAAAGCATGGTACTTTACTCCAGCTCAACTTGTCAAAACCACCAGTCTCGTGTTGATTTGTCATAACGGCGAAGGTAACATGGCTGACTATTTACTTCGAGCAAGCAGTTTTACGGCTATGGGGCATAGCGTTGTGATGTTTGATTACCGTGGATTTGGTCGAAGTAGTGATTTTGAAATAGATAACAACATGTATATCTATCCACACTTTCAGGATGATGTAAAAGCCATGATTGACTTTTGTAGAGGAAAAACAACACAAGCAATCGATATGTACGGTTGGGGAATTGGTGCTGGATTATCACTAGGAATTGGATGGAATCGAGCAGAGGTGAGAAGGATCATTGCGGATACACCATTTTTATCTATGGAAGATTTAGAGAAGCGTTTTTCTACTTGGGATACTCCTATGGAAGTGCCATTAGCTGGTTTTGAGAAAAAATTCGAGCCAATCTATAGCTTAGATTCAGAGCCTTCGGTTTTAAAAGGGGCAAGTAAAAAAGTAATCTTGATTATTGGAAGTAATGATGTCCTTTTTAATATGGAAGATATGAAGACTTTGCAGTCTAAGCAAAAAACGTACGTGAATCAAGAGGTTTATGTGGTGAATAATCCTGAGCGAATGGATAATTTTTCAATCAATACAAAGGAATATTGTTCGAAGATAGCAAGCTTTCTAAATTCAAAATAATAGGATAACGGATTATCAATCATCAGCTGAGTCAATAGAAAATAAAAAGGGCGCGAATATTCGCGCCCTTTTCGATTTATCTGGTTTGAACGATTACTCGCCTCCTTCCATTTTCTCTTTCAATGCAGCCAATGCATCCAAATCACCTAAAGTTGATTTTTCATTGCTTTGGTTGATTGCTTTCACAGCTTGAGAAGTTGCAGATCCTCCAGTTGCACCTTTTTTACCACCTGTAGCAGCTTTTGCTGGTTTCTCGTCTGTTCCTTCTTCGAACATACGTGTGTGAGATACAACGATTTTCTTCGCTTCTTTGTTGAATTCAATTACTTTGAAATCCAATGTTTCTTCCACTTTCGCGTTAGAACCATCTTCTTTACGTAAGTGTTTAGAAGGACAAATTCCTTCAACACCGTAAGGTAATGAAACTACACCTGCTTTGTCTTTTGTTTCGATGATTGTTCCTTGGTGTACTGAACCTTCTCCGAAGATTGTTTCAAATACATCCCATGGATTCTCTTCCAATTGTTTGTGTCCTAAAGAAATACGACGGTTTTCGCGATCGATTTCCAAAACAACAACCTCCATTTCATCACCTACTTTGCAGAACTCAGATGGGTGTTTGATTTTCTTTTGCCAAGACAAATCAGAAATGTGAATCAATCCATCAACTCCTTCTTCTAACTCAACGAATACACCGAAGTTAGTGAAGTTGCGAACTTTCGCTTTGTGCTTAGTACCTGCAGCATATTTTGCTTCGATTTCAGCCCATGGATCTGGCATCAATTGTTTGATACCCAAAGACATTTTGCGCTCTTCACGATCCAATGTCAAGATAACAGCCTCAACTGTATCTCCAACTTGCATGAAATCTTGAGCAGAACGTAAATGTTGTGACCAGCTCATTTCTGAAACGTGGATCAAACCTTCAACTCCTGCAGCGATTTCAACAAATGCACCGTAATCAGCTAAAACAACAACTTTTCCTGAAACTTTGTCACCAACAGCTAAGTTCGTATCCAAAGCATCCCATGGATGTGGTTGTAATTGTTTCAATCCTAAAGCAATACGTTTTTTGTCATCATCGAAGTCTAAGATTACAACATTCAATTTCTGATCCAATTCAACGATTTCTTCAGGGTGATTAACACGTCCCCAAGAAAGGTCTGTGATATGAATTAAACCATCTACACCACCTAAATCGATGAACACACCATAAGAAGTAATGTTTTTCACAGTACCTTCTAATACTTGTCCTTTCTCTAAGCCAGAGATGATTTGTTTCTTTTGTTCTTCTAATTCTGCTTCGATCAACGCTTTGTGAGAAACAACTACGTTTCTAAACTCTTGGTTAATCTTAACAACTTTGAATTCCATGTTTTTACCAACGTAGATATCGTAGTCACGAATTGGTTTCACGTCGATTTGAGATCCTGGCAAGAACGCCTCAATTCCAAATACATCTACGATCAAACCACCTTTCGTACGACATTTAACGAAACCAGTGATTACTTCACCTGTACGCAATACGTCATTCACGCGAATCCATGCTTTGTGCATACGAGCTGTACGGTGAGAAATTACCAACTGACCACTTTTGTCTTCTTGGCACTCAACAAATACATCTACTTTGTCACCAGCTTTCAATTCAGCATTGTAACGGAATTCAGAAGCAGGAACAACTCCTTCTGATTTGTAACCAACATTGATGATTACTTCTTTTTTAGTCACTGCGATAACAGTTCCTTCAATTACTTCTTTCTCGTTGATAGAAGTAAGTGTTTTTTCGTAACGGTCTGACATTTCAGAACGTTGTACCAACGTGTAACCGTCTAACGCTAACGCGTCCCAATCAAAATCCGCAGAACCCTGCGTGTTTACATTTTTTGCCATGTTTTTTGGCTTTTTTACTTGTATTTCAAGGTGTTCCGTGAACCTTGAAAGTTGTTTAAACTAACTCGTATGAAACGGAAACTACGAGCTCCTGTCCGAAAACAGGGCGCAAATATAGGATTAATTTCAATAAAATCAAACAGTTGGAGTGCGCAATGCAGAAAATTTTGAGAACTTTTATTTCTTGATAAAATGCAAAGCTTTTCCGTATTCATTGAAATGCAAAACATAAGAGCCGGAAGTCAAGCTATTCGTAGCAATTACGGTTGTTTTAGGATCGATGGTTCCTTTCAGAACGATGCGCCCAAGTTGATCCGTAATAGTGAAGGTCATTGTTGCATAAATTCCGCTGATGTTGAGTTCGTTTGCAACAGGATTCGGGTAAAGCTGAATTTGTGAAGTTAAATCTTCTTCCAAACTAAAGGTTGCGCAATTGGTCAATGGATCGTTTCCAGATGCATCAATGTCGTTTGCAAACAAATCAATCATGGCTTGTGCGCGTGTGTACACATTGTCAATGGAGTGACCGTTTGAAAAGCAATTGTTTAAATAACTGTAATTCTCAATGATGTCTGCTTGAAAAGTGGGAGCAGCTGCTCCTAAACTGGTGTAATAAGTTGCAATGCTTTTACTGCCGTATGCAAAAGGGTAGAAGTAGTAGGGTTGACAAATGTTGGATTGTTGAAAGCACTCCCAGCTGGTTCTGCCTAAAACGCGACCAAAATTGTAATTCACCACAATGTCTGCTCCTTGATGAAATAGATACACACTGGGCGTATCAGCTACTTGATTCAAACTTGTAAGGTCGAACAAGGCGCCGTAAAAATTACCGACCCCTTTTACAGATGCATCGTGGATTCCAAGATTCAAATCGCCATCAATGCTTCCTAAATCGGGTCTGCTTAAATCATTGGGGGAAGGATTACAGCCGTAAGTGTTTAAATTGCTACTTGGTGTGGGGGCGTCTGCTATTGCAAAGCAAGCGGGATGTTTTTCACTTGCTTGATCGGTAAATGCGGTTGCTAATGCTACAAAACCTCCGGCACTCTCTCCGCTAACAAATACATTATTAATATCAGTTGAATCAATTAAAAAGCGGTTTTTTATGAATCGAATGGCGCCTTTCATGTCTTGCATACCTCTGAAATTGGCTCTAAACACTTCTGCGCTGTCTGAAATATAACCGCACGGTGCTGAAATACTGGTGTTACACAAGGCATACATATTATAAGAGCTTGTTTTGTGTGTGCCCAAGCGCCAATTGATGTTAGCAACCACCCAGCCACGTTTTGCCAAATAGCGTGAAATTAAAACCGTATTGATGTCTTCTTTGCTTCCGCCAACCCATGCGCCTCCATGTGCAATGACCATTACCGGACGAGCACAATTGTTGTCACCTAAGGGTTTGTATATATCCATCTTCAAAGTGTCAATCGTTCCAGCATAATCTAAAGCAGTTCCGTAAACAACATTCATCAAACTGTCATAACTGTAGGCAGCTTGAGTGTAAGGCAACTGTGCACTTGCGATAGTTTGAATTGCAAGAATAGAAAGTGTTAGTAGTATGGATTTCATTTTCAACTTCTTAGTAGTATTTGAATTCAAAAATAAGGCATTAAAAGCAGTTTACAAGTTTTTTCATTTTTCTTTTGACAAGATATTTTCAATTTTCTTTCAATAAAGAATTCATTCATTGTTCATAAGCAAACTAAATGCGGTCGATTTACACGCTGTATCTAAGGGTTTTAGATGAAAAAGGGAATTTTAACAAATTGAATGACAGTAATTTAAAACTTTATTAACAATCATCCAAAAAAAGGTCGTATCTTTGCGCCAAATTTTAGATTTATTTTATGACCTTTAAAGAACTCGGGTTACGAGTTGAGGTTCTGCAGTCGATAGAAGCAATGGGTTTTGCAGAACCAACTCCGATCCAACAAAGTGCTATACCGCACTTACTCCAATTAGAAAGCGATTTTGTCGGACTCGCTCAAACAGGGACAGGAAAAACAGCGGCTTTCGGTTTGCCGTTAATTCACAAAGTAACCGACCGACCAACTCAAACACAAGGCTTAGTCATCGCTCCAACGCGTGAATTGTGTTTGCAAATCTCCAAAGACTTAGAAGCTTTCGCTCAATTTGACAAGCAAATCAGTGTGGTAGCAGTGTATGGTGGAACGGACATCCGTCGCCAAATCTCTGATATCAAACGTGGTGCTACTATTGTTGTGGCTACTCCAGGTCGTTTGGTAGACTTAATCAAT
Source organism: Fluviicola sp. (assembly GCA_020849495.1). Classification (GTDB taxonomy): domain Bacteria; phylum Bacteroidota; class Bacteroidia; order Flavobacteriales_D; family Crocinitomicaceae; genus Fluviicola. The sequence goes on along the minus strand of JADLGD010000006.1, from coordinate 2,757 downwards.
CGTCGTGCAATCAACTTACAAACAGTTGAAACAGTTGTACTTGACGAAGCAGATGAAATGCTAAATATGGGCTTCAAGGAAGACATTGATGCGATTCTTGATGCTACTCCTGATACGAAAAACGTATGGTTGTTTTCTGCAACAATGCCAAAAGAAGTGGCTGCAATTGCGAAAAACTACATGACAGATCCTTTGGAAGTTTCCATGGGACACAAAAATCAAAGTAACGAAAACATCGAGCACATTTACTATACAGTGAAAGAGCGCGATCGTTATGATGCTTTGAAACGTTTGATTGATGCTAGTCCTGAAATTTTCGGATTGGTTTTCTGTCGCACACGTAATGAAACTGCAACCGTTGCTGAGAAATTGGCAAAAGAAGGTTACAGTGCTGAGCCTTTACACGGTGATTTGTCGCAAGCAATGCGCGATCGTGTAATGGACCGTTTCCGTGAGCGTTCCATTCAATTATTGGTTGCAACAGATGTTGCTGCTCGTGGAATTGACGTTGACAACATTACACACGTTATCAATTACAACTTACCAGATGATATCGAGAATTATACGCACCGTTCAGGTCGTACAGCTCGTGCTGGTCGTCAAGGGAAATCGTTGGTATTGATCAACACACGTGAGAACTACAAAATCAAAGCAATTGAGCGTCAAATTCGCACGACGTTTACAGCTGCAATGATTCCTTCTGCTCAAGAAATTTGTGGAATTCAGTTGAATAAATTGATCCAAAAAGTAAAAGAGACAGAAGTAAAAGAAAAAGACATCGAACCGTTCTTAGAAGGAATGATGGCTGACTTTTCTGAATTATCAAAAGAGGAAGTGATCAAAAAATTCGTTTCTGCTGAGTTTAACCGTTTCATCGAATATTACGATCGCGCAGGTGATTTGAATGTTTCTGCTGGAAAAGGTGATCGTGCAGAGCGTGGTGACCGTAAAGAAGGACGTGAACGTGGAGATCGTTTTGATCGCAAAGATCGTTTCGAAAGCCGTGAAGGTGGACGTGAAAGAGGTGAAAGAAGCGAACGTGCTCCTAGAGATATGGGCAACAGAACGCGTTTCTTTGTAAGCCTTGGAAAACGTGACGGATTGAATCCAGGTGGATTGTTGCGTGTATTGTGTGACGCTACAGGAATGAATTCGGCTTCTATTGGTCGTATCGATGTGATGCCAAATTTCTCGTTCTTCGAAGCTGATAAAACAGACGAAGCGGCAATTTTGAGCAAAGCAAACGGTGCAGATTACGAAGGACACCGCGTAATGATTGAAATCACTCAGAAAAAAGCTGAAGGAAGAGATGGTGGAGCTCCACGTCGTTCTGGAGGATTTGGCGGAGAACGTAAAGAAGGTGGTGGCGAACGTCGCTCTTTCGGAGGTGATCGTGCTCGTACTGGAAGTAGTGATCGTCGTTCAACTGGTGGCGGATTCCGCAGCGAAGGAGGTTCTTCTTCTCGTGGTGGATTTGGCGGAAGCAGAGACGGTGGAAGCGAACGCAGAAGTTCAGGAAGCAGTGAACGTCGTTCAAGTGGTAGCGGAGAACGCAGAAGCTCAGGTGGCGGACGTCGTTTTGATTCAAGCTACAGTAAATAATTGAAAATTAAGAATGGAGAATTGATAAGACTTGAGATTCTCCATCTTAATTAAAGATTAATAAGAAAATATAAAATAGTTTGTAGAAAAGAGAATTGGAAGAACCAACAAAGTTTAAACTTTTCAATTCTCAATTTTACATTTTCAATTTACAAAAATGGAAATTAGAAACATCGCAATTATTGCACACGTTGACCACGGTAAGACTACTTTGGTAGATAAAATGATTGAGGCAGGAAATGTATTGAATGAACGTGATCGTCCAACTGGAGATTTGATCATGGACAGCAACGATTTGGAGCGCGAACGTGGGATTACCATCGTGTCTAAAAACGTTTCAGTATCGTATAAAGGAACAAAAATTAACATCATTGACACTCCAGGTCACGCCGACTTTGGTGGTGAGGTAGAGCGTGTATTGAACATGGCTGATGGTGTGTGTTTGTTGGTGGATGCTTTTGAAGGTCCAATGCCACAAACACGTTTCGTTTTGGGGAAAGCTTTGGCTTTGGGTTTGAAACCATTATTGGTGATCAACAAAGTAGACAAAGACAACTGTACGCCTGATGAAGTGCACGAAAAAGTGTTCGACTTGATGTTTGAATTGGATGCAAACGAAGATCAATTGGAATTCCCAACGATTTACGGTTCTGCTAAAAACGGATGGATGTCTGAAGATTGGAAACAACCAACGACAACCATTACGCCATTGTTGGATAAAATTTTAGAATACTTCCCACCTCGCAAAATTGAGGAAGGAAATACACAAATGTTGGTGACATCATTGGATTTCTCAACTTACGTAGGACGTATCGCTATTGGCCGTTTGACACGTGGTGAGATCAAAGAAAACCAACAAGTGATCTTGGCAAAACGCGATGGTACGAAAGAAAAACACCGTATCAAAGAAGTATTTGTATTTGATGGTATTGAGCGCAGAAAAGTAACGGAAGTTCAAGCGGGAGATATTTGTGCGATTACAGGTATTGAAGGTTTTGAAATTGGAGATTGTATTTGTGATTTCGAAAATCCAGAGCCATTGGCTACGATTGAATTGGATGAACCAACGATGTCGATGTTGTTTTCGATCAACGATTCGCCATTCTTTGGTAAAGAAGGAAAGTTTGTTACTTCTCGTCACATCCAAGAGCGTTT
>JADLGD010000005.1 GCA_020849495.1 Fluviicola sp. | reverse complement strand
TGCTGATAATTTTTTTTTGATGCTAGATAGTGCAACAAAAGAAGATGCTTCTGATTTGATGAATATCCGTATGTTGCTCCAGTTTGATTCACTCGAAAAAGTGCAAGCAATGTTGGATTCCATTCAAACATCTCCTTTTGTTCATTGGGCGTTTAATTTACAGTTACATAAAGGTGGAATGTTTTCTACCCCTTATTGGAAATACATTGATTCAGGACGTCAACCAGTTGTAAATAAAATCGTGTTAACTGAAGATCAATTAATTACAGAAGAACTTCTGACTAAACCAATTCACCTTCTTCAAGAACCTCCGCTTGAATTTAAATTGATTCAAAATAGTACAACAAAAGTCGGATTACTGATCTCTTGGCACCACTTGTTTATGGATGGGAGAGGAGCTGGTATGTTGATTCGACATTTATCGGGAGATTTATCATTTGATGCATCGCTTTTTTTTAGAACAAAAACACAGAAAGCTTCCATTATTCAACGAATAAAAAATCTCTATGAAATGAAAAGAGTGATGGCTGCTTATACAAATCCCATTGCTGTATTTCCTCAAAAAAACACTAGTAATTCGCTGCATTGGCAAACGCATACTTTTTCATTAGAAGAATCAACATGCATCCAAAACCAAGCGGTGAAGAATGGAGCAAAATTAGGATTGAATCTCTACTTTTTAGCTACTTGTGCATTTGTCATACATCGCTTTTTACCTGCAACTGATCGACCTCTATTAATCCCTGTTCCTTATGATGGAAGAAAAAGGGGAGAAATAGGCCCACTTTGTACGAATCAAATACATTTTGTGTTTTATAAACTCGAACAACAAGATTTGACTTCGATTTCAAGCATCGTTGCAGCTTTAAACCATCAATTGAAAACGCAAATTGCAGCTGATCTTCCAAAGAAATACAATTTGTTATTGGATACAATGCGTTATTTTCCGCAAGTTGTGTTTCGAAAAATGGCATTGAAAGCTGGTAAAAGTCAATCATCTAGTTTCTTGTATTCTTCTGCAGGTGAAGCGAATTGGGATTTAGCAAATGTTGCTTCTGCATCCATCGAGGATATTTTATTGATTCCACCTTTTTCAGTACATCCAGGTATCACTTTTTCATTTTCACAAGTGAATCAACGCATAAAATTGAACATCACCTACAACGCATTCTACTTGTCGCAGGAGGATATTGAGAAAATAAAATCAGAAGTTGTAAATTGCCTGCTTGGAAATGCTTGAAACTCCTCATAACGTAGATGTGGTTGTCATTGGTGCAGGCGCTGCTGGAATTGCAGCAAGTATTGCAGCAAAAAAAAGCGGTGTATCTGTACTTTTAATTGATAAAAACGCTCATTTTGGCGGAAAAGCGACACATGCAGAAGTAGGGACTATTTGTGGTGTTTATCACATAGGAACCATTGAAAACCCTCAGTTTATTGTCAAAGGATTTGCAAAAGATTTTACGCAACGATTATTTCAAAAGTCAAAGATTCCCATACAATCCAACTCCAAAGGGTTGATGTTTTTGCCTTATAAAATGGAAGATTTCAAGTCCTTGTGTGATGAATTAATTGCTGAAAATGAAATAGCTGTTTTAAAGGCTACAGTAACAGCTGTTCAAAAAGAGGGGAATTTGATTTCGGCTATTATTGCATCAAATGATCAAGATACGTTCACCATTGTGCCTAAAACGGTAATAGATTGCAGCGGTAATGCGATTGTTTCTCATTTATTGGAGCTTCCTTTAATACAAGATGATAACTATCAAGCAGCTTCGCAAGTAGTTGTTTTTGAAAATGTTACTCACACTTCAGAAATGAATTTGCAATTGGCTTTGATTCATCAATTGAAAAAAGGTGTATTAGAGGGAAAAATCCAAACTGAAACAATTGCTTTTCATCTTGTGCCAGGATCATTAGAAAATGGTCGTGCAGCATTCAAATGGACATTGCCTTTTGAAGTCGGTTTTATAAATGCCAATGATCCACTCTTGAAATCAAAGCTATTGGATTTACTTACAATAATTGTTCAGTATCTAAATGATTCGAATGAGCATTTTAAGAATTTATCGATTCATCGTTTAGCAGAACAAATAGGCTGGAGAATTGCTCCAAGAGGAGTTGGAAAAACAATATTAACTGAAAAAGAGGTGTTGGATGGCGCTAAATTTCAAACTGCAATAGCAGCAAGTTCATGGCCTGTTGAATTTTGGGATATCGATAAAGGATTGCAAGTCAACTACATTTCAAGAAACGATTATTATGAAATTCCAGCTGCTTGTTTAGAATCAAATTTCATCTCGAATTTATTTTTTGGAGGATCAACTATTTCAGCTGATAAAGGAGCGATTGCTAGTGCTAGAGTGATGGGTGTTTGTTTACAAACAGGTTATGCTGCTGGAGTTTTAAGTGCTGGAAAAATCAATTCTTGGTCTTTAGAAGATACTTTAAATCGACTTCGTTTTTAGAATAAAAGACTAACTACATGACAAAAATTGAAACACATTTACATCTGATTGATTTTGAGGATTTAAAAGAATGTTAGTAATGTAGTCTAGGCCATATTTAAAAAGACTTTTTGCTCTGAATCCGTGTTTTTTGACCTTGATTTTCTTTTCAAACAAGTCAATGTAAATTCCAACTTTGTAACACCATGCAAAAGCAATAAATACAAGAGCGACTAATTTTTCAATTCTTTCAACTTCCTGAAGATGTGTTTTTTCTATGTTAAAGCCACTTGATTTTAGTGCTTTGAACATTGTCTCAATTTGCCATCTCTTTTTGTAGCACTCATTTGCCTTTGAGGGATCTTTGAAAGATATTAAAAACTGGAACTCAGACCGACCTATTTTTGATTTGATCACACTTGCCGAGATGTAACAGGCTACATGATTAATCCAAACGATCTTTGTATGATGCTTAAACTCTCCCATTCTGAGTCCTGAAAAAAGCCATGTAGCTTTGATTGGTGGTTCATTTTTTGAGGTATAAATCTTAAAATTATCCCGTATCCGAATGTGGTATATGATTCGATTTTGATTGAGATATTCCAACCAGTTTTCTCCGATAAATTCTCTGTCAGCAACTAGATAATCAATGGTTTCGAACCCAAACAATGAATTGTACTTTTCCATTAGCTCGATTCTTTCCGCACAATTAGAGTTCCCAAATTTATCCATCATTTTGAACACAACAGGAAATGCTAATCCTTGATAAACCACACCGATAACCAGGATATTGATGTTTGTTTCTCCAATCTTCCAATTTGTCCGATCCATCGTTAATCCATGATTAGCTGCTTTTGGAATTAAAGCATAGAGTAATTTAGAAATCAGATCGATATCAACTAAGAATGATGAAAAAAATCGCTGAATGCGGCGCAATGATGAATCGCTTTTTGAAGTCGAATCAAAGGATAATGCCAATCGATTAAAGTTAACTGTTTGAACTTTTACAAGTGATAAAATGAACATTGAAATCAACTTAATCCGTGCTTTGTTGAAATGTCCATCAAAATGTTCTTTTAAAACTGAGAATAAGGACGTATCTTCGGATTGAACCTTGGAAGTTGGACTTTTTGGAATGCCTGATAACATCCTTAAAGATACTGATTTCCAAGGTTTTAAACAATAAAACCGGCAATTAAATTACTGATAATCAATTGTTTGTAATTTTTGTCATGTAGTTAGAATAAAAGACTAAATTTGTTGGATGCTTGACTACCCAGTATACAATGTCTTAGAAAATGCCGCTCTACAGTGGCCCAATCATCCAGCCGTTCATGATGAATTTGGAAGTTTGACGTTTTCGGAATTATTACATGAAGCCAATCAAGTAAAGAGTGAATTAAAACGGTTAGGTGTAAAACCAGGAATGGCTGTTGGAGTTATTTCAAGAAATAATCGAAATTTTATCATCGCTATTTTCGCGGTTATTGGAACAGGAGCTACTGTTATTCCAATGTCTCATCAATTAAAAGAAGAAGAGTTGAATACCATTCTTGATGAGTCAAAAC
>JADLGD010000004.1 GCA_020849495.1 Fluviicola sp. | reverse complement strand
CCGCAGAATCATTCAATGCCAAAATAAAAGCCTTTAGAGCTCAGTTTAGAGGTGTGAGGAATATTGAATACTTTTTATTCAGATTGACTCAAATTTATGCCTAGCCCCCAGAATTTGGTCTTGATCCGTTTAAGTAGATTAAATATAACTAAAATTTAGTCGAAAAGGCAAAGATTGTTCATAAAAAAAACCGCCTTTAAGCGGTTTTAGTTTTATTCTTCTTCGTCATCACCTTCCCAGCCGGAGTTGCGTCGGAATGCGTCGTAATCGTAATCTTCATCATCGTCCTCATCAAAGAAACGGTTTCCTTTACCGCTTTTTCGATAGGCTTCCATTTTGGTTTTTTTAGCACCTTCTTTACCTGCAGCAGGCTTCATGTCTTTTTCCTTTTTGCGCTCCGTTTTGATAGGATTCACTTCATCAGGATTAAACACTGGTCGTGCTGGTTTGTCTTCGATCTTTTTATAATCAGATTTGAAATCAGAAGAACCACCGCGGTTATCATCACGTTGACGATTGTCGGGTCTTGGCCCACGATCAAAAGAAGGTCGGTCACCTGCAGGTTTACTTGCTCCACGGTCATCCGCTTTTTTCACAGCGATTGGTCGACCATTTACTTCCGAATTGTCTAATGCTTCAATAGCAGCTTCAGCCTCAGCTTCGTTAGCCATTTCAACAAAAGCAAAACCTCTTGGTTTGCCCGTTTCGCGGTCTTTAGCGATAGTTACACGATTTACTCGTCCGTGTTGTTCGAAAAGGGATTTCAACTGTTCGTCTGTTGCGTTGAAATCAAGCTTTGCAACAAAAATGCTTGTCATGTTAGTCTTAAAAAACTCAATTTATTGCCCATTTGGGCGTCTTAAAGTAATCGAAGATATATAATTTTTTGAATGAGCTATACTTTCTTCAAAAAAAACTACTATCTCGTTGTGTATTCTGCAATTATGATTGAACAAATCAACGGTTGACTTGTTCATTTCAACCGTTGATTTTATTTTTAATTATTTCTGTTTTAAAATATCGCGAATCTCGCTCAACAATACTTCTTCTTTCGTTGGAGCTGGCTCTGCTACTACCTCAGGAACCGCCTCAGCTTCTTGTTTTTTGCGTAATGTTGTTGCTTTGTTCATGATTTTAATCATCATAAACACAGAGAATGCAATGATTAAAAATTCAAAAATCATTTGAATGAAGTTTCCATAGTTTAAAGTAACCGCTTCTTTAGAAACTTTACCTGCTTCATCAAATACTTTCGCTTTCAATTCGTATGAAAGGTCTGAAAACTTAACACCACCAATCAAAACACCAACTGGTGGAAGAATGATGTCTGTTACTAAGGAGTTGACAATTTTACCAAAAGCTCCTCCAATGATCACCCCGACAGCTAGGTCGATCACGTTGCCACGCATGGCAAATTCTTTGAATTCTTTAATTAATCCCATATTTATGTAATTGTAAAAGGTGTTCGTTGCTGAATCGATCGTGAAAGCGTTAATTCATCTGCATATTGCAGTTCTGAACCAACCGAAATCCCTCTGGACAAAGCAGTTATATTAACGCCCGAAGGTATTAATTTTTTGTAAATATAAAAATTGGTCGTATCACCTTCCATGGTTGGACTTAAAGCCAAAATCACTTCACTCACATTTCCTTGGTCGCATTTATCAATCAAAGGTTGAATGAATAAATCGTTGGGTCCAATGCCGTCCATCGGTGAAATGATTCCTCCTAGTACATGGTAAATGCCGCTGTATGTTCCTGTTCCTTCAATGGCCATAACGTCTCGGATATCTTCCACCACACAAACCATTTGATGATTGCGATTCGGATTGGAACACACCGAACAACTATCTGTATCTGAAATGTTGCCACAGGCATTACAGGTGCGTATGTTCGCTTTTAAATGGTGAATGATTTCAGCAAAACGTTCCAATTCGTCTTCAGGGCGTTTCAATAAATTCAAAACCAAACGCAAAGCAGTACGTTTACCGATGCTTGGAAGCGAGCTAAATTGCTCAACTGCTTCTTCTAAATATTTGGACGGAATGTTCATCTTTACAAATGTAAACAATCATTTACTTGTCTTCTTTCTAGTCGAATATTGTTTTTCAGCAAGTAGGTGTTAACTTTGCACCGTGGAAATCATACAATTTGACTTTTTGGGCTTGCACCTTCAAGAGCCCATGGCGATGGTAACAAACGGTTTATTGTCACTTTTTAGCTTTTATGCTTTTTTTAACCTAAAAAATCAGCGTACAAAAGCACACTTCTTTTGGAGTTTGTTTTACTTGACCTTTGCTATATCCACCTTTTTTGGGGTGTGGGGGCATGCCTTGTTTCAATACTTCGGCATTGTGGGTAAATTCCCTTGTTGGATCACTGGAGCAATTGCCAACGGTTTTGCTGCGATGGGGATGCTGCATTTTGCTGGTTATAGTCAACCCAAGAAATACAGTTTTGCAATCGTTTGGATCAAAAGTTTATTGTTGCTAATCATCGCACTGATCACAAAGAAATTTGTGTTTGTAGCAATAGACGCCATTCTGACTTATATCATTTACACGGGAGTTTACGGATTTATGTTGTTTAAACGCGGTGCCCTTACTGTAAAATGGATGGTTATAGGAGTTCTCGTGTTATTACCATCTGCTTTTGTATTTTTGTTAAAGTTAAACATTCACCGTTGGTTGAATAAAGACGATTTGAGCCACTTGTTTATGTTGGGGGCGATTATTTGTTTTTATATTGCCATGCGTGGGTGGAAATTGAATACAACGAAAGAAGTCAATGTCTAAAAACGAAGTCAATATACGCAACAAGAAAGCGAAGTTTGAATACCATTTAGAAGAGGTGTTCACAGCTGGCATGGTGCTTTCTGGTACGGAAATCAAAAGTATACGTAATGGGAAAGCATCCATTGTGGAAGCGTATTGTGTAGTTGATGGTGGACAAGTGTTTATTCGAAACATGACGGTTTCCGCGTATGAAAATGGGTCGTTTTATAACCATACTCCGAAAGGCGATCGCAAGTTACTGCTCAATAAAAAGGAAATTAAAACCCTTGAAAAATGGATGAAAGTGAAAGGGAATACGATTGTTCCTTTGCGTTTGTTTTTATCCGAAAAAGGGTGGTTGAAAGCCGAAATTGCTACTGCGGTTGGTAAGAAATTACACGATAAACGTCACGATTTGAAAGAAAAAGACGACAAGCGCGACATGGATAGAGCCATGAAAAAATAATTCACAAGAATCCTAGCGTTATCAAATGTTTCAGGCGGTCGTCGGTGAATAAGAAGTAAAGTTCAAACAAACCGATTCCCCAAAACGAGAATTGATACAAGAACACAAAGTTCAAATTTTTTCGCTGTCGTTTGTAAGGAATCAGTGGGACTAAAAAGAGCAAAACCAATAACCAGCGAACGCTCCCAACGTGAAAATCAATATCTGAAGAAAAATGATCAAAATCATCGTTCAAGCGCATGCTAATAGGAGTGTGAAGAATTCTAGAGGTTTCTAAACCAATATTCGGATAAGAGGAAATCCAATAACTAACATTCGTAGAAGCATAGAAATAACCTCTTTCTTCGAGTTCGATACGACTAATTTTATCTTGTAATATACCATTGTGAATGGCTAAACTATAAGCTACCAATTTATCCGGTTCCAATCGGGATGGTAATATTCCATCCAAAGCCAATACCGATGATAATACAATTCCAATTGCCACAATTGCACGGTAAACGCGCCATTTTGGTCCGCTTGTGAGTTGAGTGAAATAATGATGATCCTCAAATTCTTGGCGTTTGCGTTGTTGTTCGTAGCGCATTTTGGCTTCTTGCATGCGCGCTTTGATCTCTTCCTCCGTTTCATTTCTGGAAGCACGTGTGGTTTTATCTCCAGGTGTATGCTTGATTCGTTCTTTTACTTTGGGAGGATTGATGGCCACTTCCATCGCTTTTGTGAGTTGGATGAACTGTTCATGAGCACTTGGGTCGGGATTGATATCCGGATGCACTTTCATAGCTAAACGCTTGAATTGCCTACGAATTTCTTGTTCCGTAGCTCCTGGCTTCAATTTCAATATGCGGTAGCTTTCCTCCCTTGTCATGCTTGTTCTAGTAGTGTTTTTACTGTAGCAAGGCGTTGTATTTTTGTCCCGCTATAGCACAATGAATGCTGAAGAATGGTTTTTGGAACAGCATATTTGCCAAATAAATCTTCAATTGTTGTTTGAATAGCATTCAAATCGATGGTCTTTGGATCTTGTTCACACAGAATCACACAACGTTCTCCAAGCATCTCATCCGGTAAACCAGCAACTATGAAAGCTTCTTTGAAATACCCGCCAATGGCTTTTTCCAACAGTTCAGGATGAATTTTTACTCCAGCACTGTTGATGACGAAATCGGTTCTACCAATCCACTCAAACTGACGATTGTTGTGTAGAATGACGGCGTCGTTTGTTTGTAATTGATGAATGTTAAGTGCTTTATCTTCAATGACTAAGTTTTCTTCTGTTGAAGTGATACTTACATTATTCAAACAGGTGTAAACGGGGTTGCCAAGTTCTCTGAGTGCTATGTGAGAAACCGTTTCAGTCATCCCAAAACCCACAACAATTTTTGATTGGATTTCCGCATGAAGTGAAAGCAATTGTTTTTCAAAGTGTGCATTGATTGGACTTCCGCCCAATAAGATTTGTTTGAAGCGTTTGAGTTCAGAAAGTTGATGCTGTACTAAATATTCCAATTGAAATGGCACCAAGGATATGAAATCAAACGATCGAGCGATGGGTAAATTTTCAAACGGATCACGCGAAGGTTCGACTACATGCACCATGTAAGATCCCAAATATGCTCGCAGCAGGATCATTTTTCCACCAATGGTAGCAGGCGACAAACTCAGCACAACTTGAGATTGTTCGTTTAAGTCAAATTGTTCATTGGTACGTAGGGCAGAAGCTGTGATTTGCGCTTTACTGAGTTCGATTGTTTTGGGTGTTCCTGTAGAACCGCTCGTTTTCACAAAAAGACTTGAATGGTCGTTTTCCCATTGTTCAATGACCGATCTGCAACCTTCTTGAAAGTTCTGACTGCATTGATGAAAAACGAGTTGAAAAGCCATGAATTTTTGTTAAACTTTTTGTAAATGTGATTTCACTTTCAAATTAAGGGCTAAATTTAGACAAACGAAAATAAACAAGCACTGTCAAATTGATTTCTAAAGAAAATTTGATTGTTAGAAGTAACAGTTGAATGAAAGTAAAAGTTTGAAAGACAGTCCGAAAAATAAGCAGTATGAAAATGAAAATCGCAATAGCAGCAATCGCAATCTCGGCAATCGGATTGTTTGCATTTACAACGACAAAGAACAAACCAGAACCTACTTCAACAAACGTGGTTGTTGGTGGAATCAAGTTCAACAAGATTACTTATGCTAAAGCTTTAAAGCAGGCTAAATCTTCCAAAAAGTTGATTTTTATTGATGTGTACACATCTTGGTGTGGACCGTGTAAGCAAATGGCTAAAACTACTTTTCAATCAGAAAAAGTGGGGAATTACTTCAATGAAAAATTCATCAACATGAAATTGGATGCAGAATTAGAAGCTGACGGTACAAAAGTGGCAACCGATTTTAAAGTGACAGCTTATCCAACCATGTTGTTCATCAACGGAGACGGAAAACTGATCAAACGCGTGGTTGGTTACCAAACAGAAGAGAAATTGTTATCTATTGCAGAGGGCTTGAAATAAGCAAGCTGCAAGGGTTGTGAAGGGTCGTTCATCGAAAGGTGAGCGACCTTTTTTTTTTCTCAGGATTTTATCCTGAGTGAGAATGTTCTACTCCTTCGGAATAGATGATTTCAAGCACTTATTTTATCCAGATTGCTTTTTAATAGATAAAGAAACTAAATGCGATTTAATTGAACCCACTTTTTGAATGGAGATCATTTTTTGAATTTGTAAGTGAATTAATTTAAGTGAAAGTTAATGTAAAATAAAAAATTAAGTACTGGTTTGTGTAGAAATAAATTATTACTGGAGTTCAACTCTTTCATAGTGGTAAATCTTGTTTTCGATGAAATTATGTATTCTCAAATATTAGGATTGCAGAGCATTCTGCAATGCTCTTTGCGTTCTCTGTTTCTTTGTGGTTTATCTCTCTACTTCTTCCGTGATCCGATACCTTACACAATAGCCTTTATTACTCGTCGCGTAAAGTGTTCCTTTTTCCCATAACAATGCACAGAAATTGCCGTTTTGAAATGCTTTCCAGGTTTTCCCTTGATCGGTGGAATAGTCGATTCCTGTAGAACCACAAGCAAAAAGCAAACGTTTATTACCAGTCACACACGATCTGTAACCCAATGTTGCACTTGCTGTCCATGTTTTGCCTCCATCTGAAGTATAACAAGCGGTTCCAGTTGTAGCTTTTGGTTGCGTGTAATTTCCACCCACGCAAACGCCTTCCAAATCGTTCCAGAAAAAGACAGAAAACGGTCCAGCACCTTCAGCTTTAACGAGTGGTAAATCAACTTTCAATACTTGACTTGTGTCTTTCCAAGAAAAACGAAAAAAGCGCACTGCGGAAGCTCCACCAGAAACAAAAACATAATCGCCTCCTTTCAAATACTGAGCGGTTGTGCCACTGGCAGCATAACAAGCTTCTTCGGCAAAACTGGGAATGGAAATTTGTTGCACCGATTTGCTTTTTACATTCCACTGTTTCAAGTAAAAAGAACCGTTGATTGGATCTCCAAGAATGGTAATGGATTGTTTTGTTGCCGCCAAATCATCGAAAAAAGCACCGTTTTCATGGATGAGCGTGTCTGTTTTTCCAACAGAATAAGACAATAAAAGTCCGTTATCTCCAGAAGTAATGGCGTAGATTTTATTTTGCTTCACAATCACATCTCTGTATTCACCAGCTTTCGTTGCAGGAATAAGGGTAGTGGTGGTTTTACTTTTTTCATTGTAAGCAATGACACCTGTCTTGGAAGTTCCAAACAATAAGTTGCCTTTGTGGCGTGCGATGGCTCTTGAATACGAACTGTCGGCTGTAAATCGTAAGGTGTCGCTTTCAAAACGGATTTGTCCGAAACTCCAACAGGAAATCAAACTAAGAACGAAACAGCTGATTGAATTTTTCACGTTGTTGGATTTTTAATGCTTCAAGATCTTCAGGAAGGTTGCGTTTCCAGCGTTTATGTGACCACAACCAAGGTCCTGGTTCAGCCATAATGCGTTCTTCTAATGCTTTTACATGCATTTCTGTCAATTCTCCCCAAGCTAAGGAGCGTGGTTCTTTGGTCAAGAGTTGCAATTCGATTGAATAAACACCGCGTTTGATGCGTTTGGGTAAGTAAAAAACCACCGCATGATTGTAAGTGTTCGCCAATTGTTCAGCACCAAATGCCACAGCAGTCGGTTGATTCAAAAAGGTCGTCCAATAACTTTTCAACGAATCGCCTGGACTTTGATCACTCAATACTAAAGTGGCTGTTTGAATTCCTTTTTGGTGGTAATCATCAAATGTGGCCTTCACTATTTTTGAATGAATCACGTGCATCCCGAAGCGTGAACGCAAACCATTGATTTTTTTATCCCAAAAACCATTGGTCAAAGGCATTCCAATCCCGACAGCTTGATGAGGAAAGAAAAAGCCTTGTCCGGTAATCATCCATTCCCAGTTCATGTAATGAGCAGATACCAATAAGACGCTTTTTTGTTCCGCGTAAAGACTTTCCATTAACTCGGGATTGACAATGGTGTAGCGTTTGCGCAATTCTTTTTCTGAGATTCCAAGGTTTTTTACTCCTTCCAACAACATGTCGGCAAAGGATCGGTAGAATTTGCGTTTCAGACGTTTGATTTCAGATGCACTTGCTTGTGGAAATGAACGTTCTAAATTAGCCGTAATGACTTTCTTTCTATATGGAAAAACAGTTATCAGAAGGAAGTAGAAAAAATCCGCAAAGCGATAAGTGAACCAAAGGGGAAGTTTGGATAAAGGTCCTACGAAAAGGTAATACACTACTGCACTCATTGTTCGCGTTTGTTGGGCCACAACTGTTTGATTTGTTGGGCAATTTCTTGTTCACGTTTGCTGCTGCCAGCATGAAAAAACGAACGGTCTTTCAAGGTGTCGGGCAAATATTGTTGTTGCACAAAATTTCCAGGAAATTGGTGTGCGTATTGGTAGTTTTCGCCATAACCCAATTCTTTCATGAGTTTGGTAGGTGCATTTCGCAAATGCAAAGGAACAGGTAAATCGTTTGATTGTCTGACTTCTGCTAATGCTTCATCAATTGCTAAGTAGGCAGCATTTCCTTTTGGTGAAGTAGCCAAATATATCGTGCATTCCGATAAAATGATACGAGCTTCAGGCCAACCAATGGTTTGAATGGCTTGAAAAGTGGTGTTGGCCATGATCAACGCCGTTGGATTTGCTAAACCGATGTCTTCAGCAGCTGAAATCAATAATCTTCGCGCAATGAATTTCGGATCTTCTCCGCCTTCAATCATACGTGCTAACCAATATACCGCTGCATCTGCGTCACTTCCACGGATACTTTTGATAAATGCGGAAATGATGTCGTAATGTTGCTCGCCGTCTTTGTCGTATCGAACGCGTTGTTGCGCCAATTGAAACACCAATTCGTCTGTGATGACAGCTGTTTCGTTTTCTGGAAAGGTACTCACCACCATTTCAAACAAATTCAACAACTTACGGGCGTCACCACCAGCTGTTGCCATCAAGGCTTTTGTTTCTTTTAGTTCGATTTTGCGTTTGGAAAGCATGTCGTCTTCTTTCATGGCGCGCACCAACAAAGACGATAAATCTGCTACGCTGTGACTCTCAAGTGTGTAAACTTGGCAACGCGATAAGAGGGCAGAGATCACTTCAAAAGAAGGGTTTTCTGTGGTGGCTCCAATCAACGTGATGGTTCCTTTTTCAACGGCTCCTAATAAAGAATCTTGTTGCGATTTAGAAAAACGGTGAATCTCATCGATGAAAAGTATCGCTCCAGCTTGTTGAAACATACCTTGTGTTTCAACTTTCTGAATGATATCTCGAACATCTTTCACACCACTAGAAATGGCTGAAAGCGTGTAAAAAGGTCTGTTTAAATGTTGAGCTAACAGATTGGCTAAAGTGGTTTTACCAACTCCTGGAGGTCCCCAAAAAATAATGGAAGGCAAAATGCCAGCATCTAAAGCTTTTCTCAGTGATCCGTTTTGTTGCAACAAATGAGATTGACCAATGTAATCAGTCAATTGTTTGGGTCTCATACGTTCTGCAAGCGGTGCCGACATCTGTTTTTTTCTTCAAAGTTAGTGGAAACTTTTGATTGAGAGGAGCGGATAAAGGGGTATAAATTGCTAATTCATCAAGGGATGATCAATAATTTAAAAGTTCAAAGCGCTTTTAAGATTTGTTTTGCAACTGAATTTCAAAATCATGAATGGATGTTTTTCATTTTGAGAGTGATATCACCTATGTTATAACAGTATACTGAAGCAGGTAAAAATGTTAAAGTCAACTGATTTATTTCTCGTGTTCCTGTCAAATCTATACTTGTTACCAATGCTTTGTTAAAAGCATTCAATTCACAAAACTGGATTAAGCTTTTTAGAGTTAGAGGTTTATCATAATAGCGATTACTCCATTTAATTTCTACTCCCCAAACAGGTTTATATTTTTTATCATCTACTAAAACTAAATCAACTTCACCTTCATTTCTACCCATTTTCCATCTTGCATAGGTTAAATCTAATTTTTCCCTGTGCATCCATTGTGAAAGCACTGCCGTTTCTACCAAATTTCCCATTTCTTGATCAGTTTCACTTATTGGTGAAAACATTGCAGTTCTCAATGATGGATTTGTTAAATAAACTTTGAAACTTGTTATTCGCTTTAGGCGCTTTGCATTTGCATCAACTTTGTGTAAGACTTTTATTAGAAAAGCGGCTTCTAAATATTCTAAGTATTTTTTTAAAGTATCCTTTTGAATTGTACTTTCTCTACTCATCGTTTCATAAGAAAATTCATTCCCTGTATTATAGGCTAGATAGGTGAAAAATCTATTCAATTCTTGTACATCTTTTATTCCGTATAAACTTGGTAAATCCCTCAGTAATACTTTGTCAACAATATCGTTTTTCACATATCTACTCATGTCGCTTTGAATTTTTTCATTTAAAACAACTTCCGGATATCCTCCAAAATTCATATAATGAATGAACTCTTTATTCAGTGTTTTGATGTCATGTGTTAAACAATAAGGAATTTGATTATGACCATATGTAATTTGTCCATCGTAAATGAGATGGTTCATGTCTTTTAAATGAATATACTCTTGAAATGTAAGAGGAGGTAACATGAAGTCTGTAAATCGTCCAGCACCACTTTCTGAACTGTGCCATTTTAGAGCTGCAGCAGCTGATCCAGACACTACAAATTTCGTTTTTGGAAAAGTGTCAACCAACACTTTAAGGTGTCTTTCCCAATCTTTTAAATATTGTATTTCATCAAAAAACACAAAACAATCATCCAGATTTTCTTTGTTTAATGCTTGTTTACAAAGTTCTAATAAATCATCGAGACTTAAATTCACATAGATGGGATTGTCAATTCCAACAAAGAATAGTTTTTGTGGATGAATTGAATCATTCATTAATTCTTGAATGCAATGATAAAGCATGACAGTCTTCCCAACTCTTCTTGGTCCCATCAGAACGAGTGCTCTTTTTATTGCTGTTTCTTTTACATGAGGATAAAACAATTTGAAATAAAGGCGTTTAGCCATAGAACTGTAGGTTTCTGGTATTAACTTATTGACCCACCATGGATTTTCATATTTTAATCGTTCAATGATTTTTATTGTTGGAATAAGGCTGTTCTTTTTCATTTAATCAGTTAATTTGTCAAATTAAGTAATAATAAGAAGAATTAAAACCGCTTAAATTTACAATAATTGTTTGAATTGGGTAATTATTGATGATTTTTCTATTTAAATGTACATGAAAGTTGTAACAGCATTCGTATTACGATAATTAATTATCCGCTGGATTGATCGGGTAATCGGCCATGCGAGCATATTTTCCACCTAAATTCTGAACCAAACGCTTCCACAAATGATCGTCGTCAACTGTAAAGAAATCGGTGTCTTCAGTAGGAGTGATGACAATCCAAGAACGTTCTTTCAATTCTTCTTTCAATTGATTTTCTCCCCAACCAGAATAACCTACAAAAAATCGAATGTCTTCAGCTTTGACGGCTCCTTTCAAAATAGCAGCTTGTAATTCGTCGTAATCACCACCCATGTAGATGCCGTTTGTGACCAATTCGCAATCTTTTAATTCACCGTATTTGTGAATGAAGAACAATTGGTTTTGCTCAACAGGACCTCCCATTCCAACAGGTGCTTCAATTTTCGGAAACGTTTCGATTAAATCTGTTATGCTTAACTCTAAAGTGGAATTGAGTATCAAACCAAACGACCCCTCAGCATTGTGTTCGCAAACTAGAATAACTGAACGGGTGAAATGATGGTCCATTAAAAAAGGCTCTGAAAGCAAAATGTCGCCTTTGAATGGTTCTCTTTGTCGATCTATTGTTAATGGTATCACCTGCTGTTTTCTTATAATACAATTGGAGGGCGACGGATGTTTAAATTCAAGTTTTGAAGTGCTGCTGCACTGCCTCGTAATCCGATACTAAAACTTTTATTGGTACCAATTGGAATCCAAATCATGGTTGCTGTCCAACAGTGTAAATTTCGATTCAACGTAATATTCAAGTTGTTGATGACGCTGTTTTTGATGTCCAACATCATACGAGAAGTAATTTTCCAATTTTCGGTAATCGAGAAATCACCAGATATGTCTAATGTGTTATTCGTACCGTATGGTCTGTTCTGATAAGTAGAAGTGTTTTCCAAAATGGATAATCCAAAGTTGTAGGTAAATGTTAAACTCCATGGAACATTGAACAAAACAATATCATTTGGCGACAACAACCAACGTTGGTACTGGGGATTCCATGAATTCATTAACTGCGCTCGTTGATCTTGAATTTCATCGCGGTATTTTTTTGGAGCTAAAGTCCACGTAGTTGCCACACTGAATGCTTTGATTCGACCAATTCCTTGACCGTTGTTTCGTGCATAAATTCCCAATGTTTTTCCAGTAGAATCATCCCAAGCATACCAACTGTGTGTGGCGTTGAAAGTCATATTGAATGATTGAATAGGATTGATTACCAAACGCATACTCAGATCACTCCAGTTCATGGAATCTTTGAATAAATCGTAATCGGTGTTTAGAAAGAAATTATCAATGATGCGCGTTTTTTTGAAACCTGTCACTGTGTCTTTATCACTTTTCTGTTTCAATTCAAAGCTGTTGTTGATTCCAATGACGATTCTTCCAGATGAACTGTTTAAGTTTTCAGAGTAAATACTGCGTTCAAAGCGCGAATAACGGTAAACCAAACCATTTGTATCAGTATAACTTTGAATGCCTTGTTGAATGGCTGGTGCATAACTGAAAGCTACAGTAGGAGTGAGGACGTGTCGTAAAAGTGTTTGTTTTTTTCCAATGAATCGGTAATACGAATACAATGTCGATGTCATGGAAACAGCCGCGTTGAAAGTATGTGTAAAACCTCCTTGATTGAGCGTATCGATGACTGCTTTGTTCGTAACTGTATCGATTGTTTTTTCGATGGATTGGAAATTGTAGAATTGTGCATAATTAGCAGATGGAGCAAATCGAATGCGGTTTTTCAATATTCCAAAACTGCTTTGCATGTTGATCTTGTGATTGGCTCCACTTCTGAATTGGCCAGCAATACTATCAAAATCACTGTTGGTGAGGTAGCGATCTCTAAAAGAAGAACGGTTTTGGATTTCTGCAGTGTAATTAAAACCTACGATTTTGTTGACGCGTTTGAAAGGGAAAATACGTGAAGTAGTTTGGAAATTGACAATTGGTGAGGTCAAATCAACCATTTTACTGGTGGAGTTTTGACGCATCGAAAGTTTCATATCGGCACTAATCGGTCTTGAACCAAATTTTCTACTCAAACGAATATCTGAATTCAAGGTATTGTTGAAGTAATTGTTATTTTGAACATTCAATGTTTGTTTGTTCGTAGAGTTTGAGTTGAAGTGAACACTCGCGTTGAAATTCCAGTTGGGGTTTGATTTTGGATCTTGAATATGTGTCCAATCAAAAGAGGTAGTACTCACAATACTTGAATCGGGCCAACCATAACGAAAACGATCGTAGCCAATTTTGAAATTTCCATTGAAACGGTAACGGTAATTGTAATTGGTTTGATTCGCCACACCAAAACTTCCTCTGCTGAATACGGTTCCAAAAGCTGTTGTTTGCCAATGGTCGTTGATAGGAATATAGTAGCCTAAATCTTGAACGCCCATTCCATAAACGGAGAACAACGAGATTTTAGGCATCACCACACCATGCGGTTTGTCGCGTTCTTTTTGTTGTGGTAAAATTGCAAAAGGCAAACCTAATGGAGTTGGTACTCCCATGATCCAGAGATTCATTGGCCCAGTTACAATGCGTTTTTCAGGAACTAAGACCGCTTTAGATAAAAAGAAATGGTAATGCGGTTCTTTTAAATTACAAGTAGTAAATTTCCCTCTCACAAAATGAACTTCTTCATTGGCTTGACGTTTAGCCACTTCCATCGAAAGGTAATAATCCTGTTGTTTGATGGTCACTTCTTGAATGTATCCTTTTTTCGTGTCAAAATTATAGCGAATACTTCCTGCTTTAATCGTGTCTCCATTGTCAACAAAAATCGGTTCACCTATGCGGTTGTTATTGGAATCCAGTGTGTGAGTTGCTAACACTTCATTTTTACCTAAATCAATCAAGATGTAATCCGCACGCATATCTACGCCTTCATAGCTTAAATGTGCTTCACCAAAAAGATGAATTTGTTTTTTCTTGAAGTCGGAATACATGGAATCTCTTGCTTCGTAAGTGATGACAGATTCGAAATCACTTTCGTTGACAAAAACTTTTTTTGGTTTTAAAGTATCTTCTTGAGCAAAGGAAAATTGCGTCAATAGCAAACAAGCCAATCCAAATAGAAAAGGAAGGAATGCAAAATGGTACGACGTGTTTTTGGTTCTCAATACGTTACTAATCGGCTGCAAAACTACTAAATTACTGCTATTTGCTGTCTTTGAAATGTATAAAACAAGTAGAAAAAAGCAATCTTCCTCGACTTGTGATAAAACGCGACGTCTTTACAAATAGTGTGCAAGGATTTTATTTTCAATAAAAAGGCCTAGAAATGACTGGTTTTAATGCTGTTTCAATTAAAAACGTGAAACAAGCCGTTATCAACAACGAAGTATAGAAAAGTTTTATTTGGCTAGAAAATTGATGAGCGGATACACCGTACTTTTATAGTTGTTAGCTAAAACTAAAAATCAAACCAATGAAACAGTTTGGACTTTACTTAAAATTTGCAGTGTCATTCCTTTTTGTAGTGATGATTTATGCCTTTGGTTCTTCTGATGCTGTCAAATTAGTGGATGATAAAATTGTGATCAAAACCGTCGTTATCGATGCAGGGCATGGGGGGAAAGATCCTGGTTGTCATGGATCATCTGCACACGAGAAAAATGTGTGTCTTTCCATGGCGCTTGAATTGGGCAAGAAAATAAAACAAGCATTTCCTGGGGTAAAGGTGATTTACACCAGAGACAAAGATGTCTTTGTAGAGTTGGATGAACGTGCGCGTATTGCGAATAAAGCCAATGCCGATTTATTTATTTGTATCCACGCCAATTCTGCTTCACCAACTGCTTATGGAACGGAAACGTATGTGTTGGGATTGCATAAAACGGATGCACAGGCAAAAATTGCTGATCGAGAAAACAGCACCATTTATTTAGAAGACGATAAAGGGGAGAAGTACAAAGATTTTGACATGTCACCAGATGCGATCATCGCGCGTCAATTGCAATTGTCTGTGTTTTTAGATCAATCCATTTCTTTTGCGAGTAAGTTGCAAGCTGAATTTAAAAGTATTGGTAGACACGATCGTGGTGTGCGACAAGCTGGTTTCTTAGTGCTTTACAAAACGACCATGCCTTCGGTATTGATTGAAACAGGATTCTTGACCAATGTGGAAGAAGAAAAGTTTTTAGCGGATTCGACCAACCAACGCAAAATGGCGGGAGCGATGTTTAAAGCCTTTGAAAAATACAAAACTGAATTGGAAGGAGTGGACTCCAAAACCAATGGTTCAAAAGAGCTAAAACAGGAAGAAAATCCAACTGTTCAAAACAATTCAAAAGAAATTCAGAACGATACAAAAGACGAAGCGGTTTATTTCAGAATTCAGGTAGAAACTTCGGATTCGAAAATCGCACTCAATTCCACTCGTTTCAAGGGATTTGAGGTCAAGGAATACAAGCAAGATAATTTGTATAAATACACGATTGGTGACTTTAAAAATGATTTTAAATCAGCCAATAATTACAAAAATGAGCTACGCCAAAAAGGATTTTCGAATGCTTTTGTTGTGGCTTTTCAAAATGGAGAACGTATTAGTTTAGAAAAAGCTATTAAATTAGCAGAAAAATAAACGTTTTGAAGATTTCTAAAGAACTTAAAGCCGCTATAATTGCAATTGTTTCAATTGGATTATTAGTGGGTGGTGTGAATTTTTTAAAAGGAAATTCATTCTTTGGTGGCGATGATCAATATGTTGCTTATTTCCCTAATTCAGGTGGACTTGGACCAGCTACTTCCGTTTATGTAAATGGAGTTATTGTAGGTAAAGTATTGTCTGTCGAATACAATCTCAAAGGTGATTCTGCAAGCCAAGTAAAAGTGGTTTTCAATATTCAAGAAGAAGGCTTTAAAATTCCTAAGGGTTCAAAAATTGAAATTGGCTCTTTTGATTTGTTTAACAAAGGGATTATTCTGACCTTGAATCCAACAGCTGATAAAGGTTTTTACACAACAAAAGATATTATTTACGGTGGCGTTCAGCAAGACATGATGTCGCAAGTGAAAGCATACGCAGATCCAATCACTCAAAAATTACAAGTGTTGATGGGGAATGTGGATAAAACCATTACTTCACTTCGTGGATTTTGGGATACAACAGCAACTACAAGTATTGAAGAATCATTGATTGAAGTAAAGATTGCTATCAAACGTTTTGGTGATGTTGCTTTGGAAGTTGAGAATTTAGTAGGCGAAGAAAAAGTGAAATTGTCTAAAATCCTGAACAATTTCGAAAGTATTTCAGCCAACTTGAAAAACAGCAACGATAAGATATCTAAGATTTTAGGTAATGCTGAAAAAATCACCGATGATTTAGTGACTGTTGATTACAAATCGGTGGTTTTAGATGCTCAAACAACGATTCAGAAGTTGAGTATGACTTTAGAAGAAGTCAACAGCGGAAAAGGAACTTTGGGTAAATTATTGAAAGACGAAGCTTTATACAATGAGCTCGTTACAACCAACAAAGAATTGCAAGAATTAGTGGATGACATTGAATTGCATCCAGAACGTTATATCCATTTCTCAGTGCTTGGTGCTAAAACGAAAGGCGTTCCATTATCAGGAAGAGACGAGAAAAAATTACGCAAATTATTAGATACAATTCCAGACTAAACAAGAATTATGATTGCTGCAATTATTTTTAGTGCCTTATTTTTCGGAGGCTTTGGATTCTTTATTTGGAACATGATGAAAATTCGTTCGAATATCTTGCTTGGTAAAGATATTGACCGAAAAGATCGTTCTTCTGATCGTTGGAAAACCATGATCTTGGTAGCATTCGGACAAAAGAAAATGTTCACACGTCCGATCCCTGCATTGCTACACTTAGCGATTTATGCTGCGTTCATCATTACTCAAATTGAATTGATTGAAATCATCATTGATGGTGTGTCGGGTTCTCATCGCTTTTTTGTTGATGCTTTAGGCGGATTTTACACCTTCATGATTTCATTCATTGAAATTTTATCGGTTTTGGCTTTGGTTGCAACGATTGCTTTCTTGTCTAGAAGAAACATTTTGAAATTGGCTCGTTTCCAAAAACCAGAAATGAAAGGTTTTCCTACAAGAGATGCTAACATGATTTTATTCATGGAAATCATCTTGGTATCGTTCATCTTTACCATGAACGGTGCGGATGAAGTGCGACAAGTATTGGAAACAGGTACTGGTTACGGTTTTGCCATTTCATCACATGTCGGACCACTATTGTTTGGAGGAATCACTGATCTTCATACCTTACATTTATTAGAACAAATAGGTTGGTGGGGCCACTTAGCGATGGTTTTGGCTTTCTTGAATTATTTGCCTTATTCGAAACATTTCCACATTTTATTGGCTTTCCCGAATACCTATTATTCCAATTTGGAGAAAAAAGGGAAGTTCAATAACATGGAAGCGGTGACCAATGAAGTGAAATTGATGTTGGACCCAACTGCCGATCCTTATGCTGCTCCAGCTACAGATGCTGCTCCACAACGTTTTGGTGCGAAAGATGTAACTGATTTGACTTGGAAAAACTTGATGGATGCATACACGTGTACGGAATGTGGTCGTTGTACTTCTGCTTGTCCGGCAAACATCACAGGTAAAAAATTATCGCCTCGTAAAATCATGATGGATACGCGAGATCGTTTGACAGAAGTGGGTGATAACCGCAGAAAACACGGTGCTGACTATTCCGATGGAAAATCGTTGTTAGGAGATTACATTACAGAAGAAGAAGTGTGGGCTTGTACTTCTTGTAACGCATGTGTGCAAGAATGTCCTGTAAACATTGATCCATTATCCATCATCATCGATTTACGTCGTTTCTTGGTGATGGAAGAATCAAAAGTACCTACCGAGTTGACAGGAATGTTGACCAATATTGAAAACAATGGTGCTCCTTGGCAATTCTCTCCTGCTGATAGAGGAAATTGGATTCACGAAGCATAAGCATTTTTATCATGAGCAAAGATTTACATTTAATTGATATTGTTGAAAACGGTCAACACATTTCACCAGTGTTACCTGAACACATTAAAAATTATTTGATTGATATCGATGGAACCATCTGTGATGACATTCCAAACGAAGAACCCGAGCGAATGGCAACTGCAGCATTGTATCCAGATGCTTTGGTGACAATCAATAAATGGTTTGATGAAGGTCATATCATCACTTTCTTTACTTCACGTGTGGAAGAACACCGCGTTGTAACAGAAGAATGGTTAGCTGCTAACGGATTCAATTATCACGGTTTGTTAATGGGAAAACCAAGAGGAGGTAATTACCATTGGATTGACAACCACATAGTAAGAGCAACACGATTTGACGGTAAATTCACTGATTTAGTAGAGGTGAACGCAAACATACAAGTATTCGAAAAATAAGATTATGAGCACTTTACACGTACCAACAATGGCCGAAATGATGGCGCAAGGACAAACACCGGATATTTTATTTTGGGTAGGTTGTTCAGGTAGTTTTGATGATCGCGCGAAGAAAATCACCAAAGCTGTTGTAAAAATCTTGAATAAATGCAATGTGAATTTTGCTGTTTTAGGAGCAGAAGAATCGTGTACAGGTGATCCTGCAAAGCGTGCTGGTAACGAGTTTACCTTCCAAATGCAAGCGATGATGAACATTCAGGTCTTGGATGGTTACGAAGTAAAACGCATTGTAACGGCTTGTCCACACTGTTTCAATACCTTAAAAAACGAATACCCTGAATTGGGTGGTAAATATGAAGTAATTCACCACACAGAGTTGATTCAAGATTTAATCAATCAAGGAAAATTGGCTTTGGAAGGTGGTTCTACATTCAAAGGAAAGAAAATCACATTCCACGATCCGTGTTATTTAGGAAGAGCAAATGATGTTTACGAAGCTCCACGTGTTTTAATTGAAAAATTGGATGCTGAGCTGGTTGAAATGAAACGCTGCAAAACTAATGGATTGTGTTGTGGTGCTGGTGGTGCACAAATGTTCAAAGAAGCTGAAAAAGGGAACAAAGAAATTAACGTAGAACGCACGGAAGATGCTTTGGAAACCAATGCTACTATTATTGCTACTGGTTGTCCTTTCTGTAATACCATGATGACCGACGGCGTGAAGAATTTCAACAAAGAACATGAAATTCAAGTGTTGGATGTTGCTGAATTAATTGCAAACGCTGCAGATTTATAATGAGCCTACAACAATTACCCGATCATTCAAAAGTTTGGTTGTACCAAGCTGATAGAGCTTTAACTTCAACAGAGAAAGAATGGTTGCAAGAAGTTCTTACGAAATTTGTAGCTGAATGGGCGGCTCATGGAACAAAATTAGCTGCAGCTGGTGAAGTTGTCGGTGATTACCACATCGTTCTTGCTGTAGATGAAACAGCTTACGGCGCTTCTGGATGTTCAATTGATACTTCTGTTCGTTTTATCAAAGGTTTAGGCGACGAATTGGGAATTAATTTTTTCAATCGCTTGAATATGTTGTTGGAGACAGAGGGCAAACTTCAATTAGTACCTTTCTTGCAACTGTCTAATTACCCTACAGCTCAGGTCTTTAATCCCATGATTGAAACCTTGAAGGAATGGAGAGAAAATTGGAAAATTCCAGTTGCTGACTTGAAATTTTAAAGGACACTTCAAAACCTAATCCACATCATTTTTTTTAAGCTTTTCTATTTCGAGATTTGAAGTAAAATTCTGCACCATGAAATGGAAAAAACGCAGCGACGATGAAATCAAAAGTTGTGTATTCAATGCATTGTCTCAAAACATCAATTACAAAGTAGAAAATGTGATTGGTTTACCTGGTTCTCATTTAGATGAACGCGTTTTTTCGCAAGAAGTAGGTTTCATTCACGATGCTCCCTATCTATCAACTTTGGTTCAAAATCCCAATCACATTGGTTGTCATACCATCGGTGACTCTGAAAGTTATTTCACTGGTACACATGAGTTAGAGCGAGAAGTCATTGCCATTTGTGCAGAAGATATTTTGAAAGCGAAACCGGATTCCATTGACGGATACGTTTCAGCTGGTGGCACCGAAGCCAATTTGCAAGCTGTTTGGATTTATCGCAATTATTTTATGCGCGAAAAAGGTGCAAAGTTGGACGAAATCGCATTGATTTGTTCAAGTGATAGTCATTATTCCATGGCGAAGGCTGCAAATATGTTTCAGCTTAATTATTGCTCCATTCCAGTAGATTTCAATACGCGACACATCGAGTTGCATGAATTGGATGCACAATTGAGTCAATTGAAACAAGTAGGAGTGAAGTACCTAGTGGTTGTAGCAAACATGATGACAACGATGTTTGGTTCTGTAGATGATTTGGAACCAATGATTGATTTGTTTCAAGAGTACGAAATGGAAGTGAAAATTCACATTGATGGGGCATACGGAGGATTTTACTATCCATTTTCAAATGAACATTCAACACTCAATTTTGAAAATGAATGGATCGATTCCATTACCTTGGATGCACATAAAATGGTTCAAGCTCCTTATGGAACTGGAATTTTCTTAATTCGCAAAGGTTGGATGCAATATGCCACCACAAAAGAAGCGAGTTATGTGTTGGGCGAAGATTGTACTATTTCAGGAAGTAGATCAGGTGCTAACGCAGTTGCGATATGGATGATTTTTGCTAAATACGGTTTTCATGGTTGGTTTGAAAAAATCCTCATTTTACAGAAACGTACTGATTGGTTAGAAAAGCAGTTGAAAGTAGAAGGAATCCGTTTTTATAGAAACAAATACGCCAATATTGTTACGATTGAAGCTGTAGATGTTCCCAAAGCAATTGCTGATAAATTTGGCTTAGTTCCAGATAATCACGAACAACCGAAGTGGTATAAAATTGTTGTCATGGATCATGTGACTTTGGAAAAATTGGAGTTGTTTGTGGAGGAATTGTATAACGTTCAAGTATAAGTTACTTTTTCTTCTTTTTCCGATCCTTTTTATTATCAAAACGATATCCCGCTGCAAGTTTCAGGTTGTAATAGGTTTGAAAAAATTTCACTTCATTGAAACGGAATGATTTGTTGTCAAAATCTGAAACAAACATCATGAAGAAATGAGGGCGATTATAACCCGCAACAAGACGCACATCGTATCGAAATCCTAAACCTAGAAAGTTGCGGTTGATTCCTTCTGTGTTATACGATTTGTTTTGAATAACCAAGCCTAAACCAGTCATAATGCCTATTTGAAAATGATTCAAACGCTTTACATACGAATAGCCAGGGATAATTCCCATGTCAAACGAAGTCATACTTGTGGAGCCAGTTTTAGTGTTGGAAGTATCAATCAATTCTGTTGGAATCAATCCCTTGT
This sequence comes from Fluviicola sp., assembly GCA_020849495.1. Taxonomy (GTDB): domain Bacteria; phylum Bacteroidota; class Bacteroidia; order Flavobacteriales_D; family Crocinitomicaceae; genus Fluviicola. Next base: position 501 of record JADLGD010000004.1, on the reverse strand, counting down.
CATTCGCAACGCCATAAACACTCATGTTGTACTTCAAATAAAACGTGCGAATGTCTTTGGTGTAAGAAGCGGATTTACCTCTAAATGCTTGCATTTTAAAGTGTGGATTCCAAAATTGCCAAGCGTTGATGGAGAAACTGGCAGCTTTTAAATCGGGTAAAAACAAATTGGGTTCATACTTTTGATCCAATGTATCGTTCCAAGTGTAGGCATTTTTGAGGTTGTACCCTTGATAATAGTGCAGGTCCACATCAAAAAAGAATTGCTTCAAAGAAAAGTCAAATCCTAAATCATAATTCGTTGTAGGTCCAAACTTTTTTTGTGAACGCAAAGTCAGCGGTAAATTCAATCCTAATCGCAAATTGAACCACTTATGTGCAAATCCAATTCCCCATACCATTTTTGAATTACTGACAAACTTGATCTTGTCTATTCCATTTGCAAAAGGATATTTAATTTTCATTGGAGCTGTGCTAAAGCCCACATCTGTGTAAACAATGT
>JADLGD010000003.1 GCA_020849495.1 Fluviicola sp. | reverse complement strand
GATCTGCAATTAATTTCCTTTACCATTATCCTTCTGAAACGAATATAATGCCTCAACAAGCGGCGTACATACAAACGTATGTTGATTCATTTGAAACAGCTGTGAATGGTCCCAACTTCACTGACCCAGCTTTGGGTTATCGCAATTTCACAGAACCACAAACGTTCATTGATTTTTTAATTGTAAATGAAATCAGCAAGAATGTTGATGGGTATCGTCTGAGCACTTATCTCCACAAAGAAAAAGACAGCAAAGGTGGTAAATTACGAATGGGACCAGTTTGGGATTTTAATTTAGCTTGGTGGAATGCCGATTACTGTGAAGGAAATACGACTACTGACTGGGCGTATGAATTTAACGATGTTTGTGGAAGTGATCCATGGACAATCCCTAATTGGTGGGATAAAATGATGCAGGATCCTTGGTTTCAAGATGAATTAAAATGCAGATGGACGACTTTGCGTCAAGGAATGTTGAGTGAAGATTCCCTTTTTCATTTCATTGATTCTGTTGCTACCTACATTGACGATGCAAAAGACCGCCATTTCGAATTGTGGCCCATTTTAGGTATCTACACATGGCCAAATCCGAGTCCACTTCCGATTGATTACGCTGGAGAAATTACAGCATTGAAAACATGGATTCAATTGCGCACACAATGGTTGGACGCAAACATTCCTGGTACTTGTCATCTTGGACTAGATGAAATAAGTTCCATCAGTCATTGTTCGGTTGTTCCGAATCCTTTTGAAAGTCAATTTGAATTGAAATTTTTCGCTGCAAGTCCTTCAAAAGGCAACCTCTTTTTAGAAGACTTAAATGGTCGAATCATACACTCTACTGAAGTGGACATCCATTATGGTGATAATTCGATGATGATGGAACCAACAACAGCACTTCCAGATGGTGTTTACTTTGTACGAATCGTTGCTGGTTCAAATACGCAGGTTGTAAAAGTCTTAAAACACTAAGGTTGTTTGGTCAATAAAGCATCGGGCTGAGGATAAAATCCTTCACGCAACAACTGTTTGCTTTTTTTATCTAAAACACACCTTTCAACCATGATTTGGTTTTCCAAAGTCAATTCAATGGTATAAGTTGTTTTGGATTGAGTAATCAGTTTCCAAGTGCCTTTTCGTTGATCGTTTCCAATCGATTGTGTACACGTTTTATCCTCCATCAATGCAATGGAAATGCTTGCAGCATCAACTTGTATGGTCGATGTCCCAGCCGACAAAACGAAAGCGGGAATGGTTCCCGTATAGATGCCAAGGTATTTTTTCTTCAGCGATTGTCCGATGCTAACCATCGGAAGCAAAATCAAGAAAAGCAGAAAAAATTGTTTACGCATCATGAAGCAAATATATCAAAAAGCAGTTAACAAAACCTGTTACTTATTAACCAAGCATTGAAAGCGTTTTGAATTATACGTAAATTCGAATCGTTTTTATCACATTGCACTTGAAGTCATGAAGCAGTATCACGAATTATTACAACACATATTAGACAAAGGCACGCAAAAAGGCGATCGCACTGGAACTGGAACATTATCTACGTTCGGTTACCAAATGCGTTTTGACTTGGCTGAAGGATTCCCCGTTTTGACAACTAAAAAATTGCATTTACGTTCCATCATTCATGAATTATTGTGGTTTTTAAAAGGCGACACCAACATTCAATATTTAAAAGAAAACAACGTAACTATTTGGGATGAATGGGCAGATGAAAACGGAAATCTTGGTCCCGTTTATGGTTACCAATGGCGCTCTTGGCCAACTCCAGATGGAAGACACATCGATCAAATCAGTCAAGTGGTGGATCAGATTAAAAAGAATCCTAACTCTCGTCGTTTATTGGTGAGCGCTTGGAATGTTGCTTATGTGGATGAAATGGCTTTGCCTCCTTGTCACACGATGTTTCAATTTTATGTTGCAGATGGTAAATTGAGTTGTCAATTGTATCAACGTTCAGCAGACACTTTTTTAGGTGTTCCTTTTAACATTGCTTCATATGCTTTATTGACGATGATGATTGCACAGGTTTGTGATTTACAACCAGGAGAATTCATTCACACTTTGGGAGATGCGCATTTATACAACAACCATTTGGAGCAAGCTCACTTACAATTGAGCAGAGATTTCAGAGCTTTACCACAAATGAAAATCAATCCAGATGTGAAAAATCTATTTGATTTCAAATTCGAAGATTTCGAATTAGTCAATTACGATCCACACCCACATATCAAAGCAGCAGTAGCTGTGTAAATAGAAATTTGAAACTTATTCAACCAAAAAGGGATGCAAATTGCATCCCTTTTTCTATTATTTTATGATGAAACGTCTTAGTTCGCCATTTCACTCATGAATTTAATGCGCATTAATCGCAATTCTTCTTCACTGTAATCGCCATCAAACTCATGATAAGCAACCGTTAAATCATCTGTTTCTGCTTCAGAGAAATAATCATAAATCTCTTCTTGATTCTCCGGGTCTAAAATATCATCGATGTAATAATTGATATTTACACGAGTTCCAGAAGAAACAATCGCTTCAATTTCATCTATAACGTCATCCATGGTTTTACCTTGTGCACGACCAATGTCCTCTAACGGCAATTTGCGGTCAATATTTTGAATCAATTGCACTTTCAATCCTGATTTGTTGACCAATGATTTCATCATCAAATCCTGTGGACGATCAATGTCATTCTCTTCTACGTATTGAGCAATCAATTCCACAAATGGAGCTCCATAACGCTGCGCTTTACCAGCACCAACACCTTGGCAATTGGTTAATTCATCTATCGTTATCGGATATTGAAAACACATGTCTTTCAAAGAAGGCTCTTGGAAAATGACAAATGGTGGAATATTGTTTTGTTTTGAAATTCCTTTACGTAAATCAATCAACATACCATACAACACTTCATCAAAAGCACCACCTTTACCAGCTGCAACAATGTTATCATCATCGTCTTCTGCTGAATAATCATGTTGTTTCAATAAGGTAAATTGTTCTGGTTTTGCTAAAAATGCACGCCCACTCTCAGTAAACTTAAGGGTTCCATACGTCTCAATGTCTTTGTACAACAAACCAGCAACAACTGTTTGACGAATAACGGCATTCCAAAAATGCTCGTCTTTCTCTTTACCAATTCCAAACATTGGCATTTGATCATGACGATAACTTTTAATTTCAGCTGTCACACCTCCAGATAAAAAGGCACAAACGTGTTTGGATTTTTGTTGTTCTTGAAGAATATCAACCACTTGCAACAATTGGTGAACGTATTCAGATCCTTCAAAACGTTCTCTTGGGTGACGACAGTTGTCACACATTTCATGACAGCCCTTTTCATCAAACTGTTCACCAAAATAATGCAAAATGAATTTTCTTCTACAAACGGACGTTTCAGAATAAGAAACTATTTCACTCAACAATTGCTTCCCAATCTCTTGTTCAGCAACCGGTTTTCCTTGTAGGAATTTTTCTAATTTTTCAATGTCTTTGTAACTGTAGAAAGTCACACATTCACCTTCACCGCCATCACGTCCTGCTCGACCAGTTTCCTGATAATAGCTTTCCAGTGATTTTGGAATATCGTGGTGAATCACAAAACGCACATCCGGTTTATCGATTCCCATTCCAAATGCAATGGTTGCAACAATGACATCCACTTCTTCCATCAAGAACATGTCTTGGTGTTTAGCGCGAGTTGTAGCATCCAATCCTGCGTGATAAGCTAACGCATTGATCCCGTTAACTTGAAGTAATTCTGCCATTTCCTCCACTTTCTTTCTTGAAAGACAGTAGATAATACCCGATTTACCTTCACGTTGACGAATGTACTTGATGATTTCTTTTTCAACATGTTTTTTAGGACGAATTTCATAGTACAAATTATCTCGATTAAACGAAGATTTGTACAATGTCGCATCCACCATATTCAAGTTTTTCTGAATATCAGCTTGTACTTTTGGTGTAGCAGTAGCAGTAAGTGCAATAATTGGAACTTGAGAAATCTTTTCAAATATCTCACGTAATCGTCGGTATTCTGGTCGGAAATCATGTCCCCATTCAGAAATACAGTGTGCTTCATCAATGGCGAAAAAAGAAATGGGCACCGAAGTTAAAAAATCGATGTTTTCTTGCTTGGTCAAAGACTCGGGTGCTACATACAAAAGTTTCGTTTTACCATCCAGGATATCCTCCTTTACACGGTTGATCTCCGATTTACTCAATGACGAGTTCAAAAAATGCGCTACTGAATCGTGATCACTCACATTTCGAATGGCATCCACTTGATTTTTCATCAATGCAATAAGCGGAGAAACTACGATTGCAGTACCTTCAGATAGCAATGCTGGAAGTTGGTAACAGAGGGACTTCCCACCACCGGTTGGCATGATTACAAAAGTGTTCTTTTTATCTAACACATTGGTAATAATGTTTTCCTGTTGTCCCTTGAAACTGTCAAAACCAAAAAACTTTCGCAAAGCCCCTTTCAGATCCTTTTGCTCCATAAAGTTTGAATATTAATATATTAACTGAGTTTTAAGTCTATCGAAATTAACCAAAAACCTTCTGATAATTGATTAAAAATCGGCAACCTTACTAAAATAAGAGATTAACAGTTAAAAAACAACTATTAACAAACAAATAGCTGGTATTTTTTTGTGAATCGTTACTTTTGCACCATCATTATGGAAGAAGGAAGTACAATGTCATTTCTCCAACATTTGGAGGAGCTTAGATGGCGCTTAGTAAGATCAGTCGTTGTTATTTTAATTTTAGCGATTGTTATTTGGTGGAATCAGACATGGATCATGGATCATATTTTCATTTCCATGAGTAAGCCTGAATTTTTCACTTTCGACTTCTTTTGCCATTATTTGAACTTCATGTGCATTGAGGAGATTCCTGTAAACTTCCAATCTACAACTGTAGGCGGTCAGTTTTCCTACGCCCTTTGGATGAGTATTTTGGGAGGATTTGTTGTAGGTTTCCCTTATGTATTCTATCAATTATGGTCGTTTGTAAAACCAGGATTGAAAGATAAAGAAAAAGAAATGGTCAAAGGCATCGTCTTCTACGTAAGCTTACTCTTTTTCTTGGGAATTCTATTTGGTTACTTCGTTGTAGCACCGATGAGCGTTCAGTTTTTTGGAACCTACAATATCTCACCAGAAATTCAAAACAACTTTACGATCAGTTCTTATATGAGTACCATTCTCTCTACTGTACTCTATTCTGGTTTGTTTTTCTTATTGCCTGTCGTTGCTTATATTATGGGGAAAATCGGATTGATTTCTTCTGGTTTTCTTAAAAAATACCGTAAACATGCCATCGTTGGCGTATTGATTTTATCTGCGATTATTACACCTCCTGATATGGTGTCTCAAATCATTGTGTCTATCCCCATTTTAGCATTGTATGAAATCGGAATCCTTGTTGTGAAACAAGTTGAGCGAAAACGTGCAAAAGAATAGAACGACTGCTTGTGTTTTCTTTGAAATATCTTTAGTTTTAGGCTTTGTATGCAAAAACTAGGAATCTTACTATTACTCATTTTTTGCTCCTTATTGTCACGAGCCCAAATGACCAAAATCACCGGTCAAGTTTTGGACCCTGAAACCAATGAGGGAATGCCTGGTGTGTTGGTAAAATTTCAACACACCAAGATTGGTACGTTCACAGATAGCATAGGAAATTACGTACTTGAATCTTATTATGCTGCCGATAGTGTCTCCTTTTTCATGGCTGAATACGAAGAAATTATTCGTCCTGTAAAACGCGACCAAGAACAAATCATCAACGTCACTTTAAAAATCAAACAAAGCGACATTGAAGAAGTCGTTATTCTTGCTTCAGATGAACCGCCCTCCATTACTTTGCATAAACGCATGGTAGCACATAAAGACATTAATAACAGAGAAAAACTGTCTTCCTATGGTTACGAATTGTACAACAAGATTCAGATCGACTTAAACAACATTGGGGATGATTTCACCAACAGAGATGTGGTGAAGCGCTTAGATGTGGTGATGAATTACCTGGATTCCGTAGATGGTGACAAAACCTATTTACCCGTTGTGTTAAGTGAAAGTGTTTCGCAGTTTCATTTCAAAAATAATCCCAAAAAGAGAAAAGAAGTGGTGTCTGCAACACGTATTTCTGGTATTGAAAACATCCAAATGAATCAAATGCTGGGCGAAATGTATTTAGATGTCAACATTTATGACAATTACATCAACTTGTTCCAAAAAGCATTCATTAGTCCAACAGCGAATTTCGCTAGAAGCTATTACAAATTCAGACTCGAAGATTCAACCTTCATCGACAATCAATGGTGTTATAAACTGACGTTTAAACCCAAACGATCGGGTGATTTGACTTTTGAAGGTGAAATGTGGATCCATGACACCACTTATGCTGTCAAAGAATTCAAAGCCAACTTAAGCCCAGGAGCCAATATCAATTACATCATTGATTTGTATTTGGAACACCACTTTGACATGGTTGAAAAAGAAGTTTGGATGTTGACCGAAGAACGCATGATCATGGACATGAACATTACCAGAGGATCAAAATTGTATGGTGCTTACGGTCGTAAATACAGTTCTCGTAGAAATTTTGAAATCAATAAAACGTATCCTGAAGATTTCTTTAACAGTAACAATACCGTTGAGTTTTTAGATGGCGCAAAAGAAAGAGATAGTGTTTATTGGGATGCACATCGACACAAGGAGCTGAGCAAGCAAGAAAATGGGATTGATGACATGATTGATTCCTTGAATGAAGATCGCTTTTTCAAGTTTTTAAAGAATTCAACTTACATGCTTACAACAGGGTATTATCCCATTGGAAAAATTGAAATTGGATCAATCTATTCCTTGATTTCTTATAACCCCGTTGAACATTTGAGAACGGGTTTAGCCTTACGGACTTCCAATAAATTCTCAAGACGGATTGAATTTGGAGGAAAATTGTTTTACGGGTTTGGTGATGAAAAATTCAAATACTCAGCTTCATTCCGTTACAATGTATCTCCTAAAAAACGAGCTTTACTTGCAGGATATTATGTTTATGATATCGAACAAATTGGTATGTCACCTACTGCCGCTGCTGTAGGAAGCACTTTCTCAACTTTATTGCGAACAGGTCCCTTGGACAAATTAACCATGGTGGACAAAGTAGGCCTCAATTTCGAAAAAGACATTCACAAAGATTTCATTTTGTTTGGCGGTGTGGAATGGAAAGAATATTCTCCTCTTGGTCAAGCAATTTATCAACGCCAAAATGGTGACGGTACCTTAGAAAACATTTCAAAAATTCAATCAACCGAATTTACCTTGCGTTTTCGTTGGTGTAAAAATGAAGAGTTCATTTCTGGTGCATTTGACAGAACGGCCATTCCTTCTAAATTCCCGATTTTTTCTGTTCAAGGAATTTTTGGCGTAAAAGGAGTCTTTGGTTCGGATTATGATTACCAAAAAATTGAAGCAACTATTGAACACACTAGAAACATTGGTGTGTTAGGTCGTTTGCGTTATGGCATCAACGGTGGATTCATTTCTGGAACTGCTGCTTACCCCTTTTTAAAAGTTCATGAAGGAAGTCAATCTTATTGGCTCTACACCAATTCCTTCAACATGATGAATTATTTTGAATTCATTTCGGACCGCTATGTAGGTGGATTGATTGAACAACACTGGCAAGGATTGTTTTTTGACCGTATTCCTTTGATTAAAAAACTAAAATGGCGTTTGGTGACAACTGGAAGAATTACTTATGGTGCTTTGAGTTCAAGACATCAACAGGCCATGCTTGTTCCAACGTTTACCAAAGCGTTCGGAAACACACCTTATGTTGAAGCTTCCATTGGAATTGAAAACATCTTCAAAATTGGTCGTGTTGACGTTGTATGGCGTTTGACGCATCTAGACCCAGGAATGAGTCCTATTGGTATTCGTGCGCGATGGTCGTTCAATTTTTAATCCTATTTTTGCAGCGTGAAATTATACACTGATAATATCAAGAAAACCTATAAAGGTCGCAACGTTGTAAAAGGCGTTTCCATTGAAGTCAATCAAGGGGAAATTGTAGGATTATTAGGTCCGAATGGAGCTGGTAAAACGACTTCTTTTTACATGATGGTGGGATTGGTGAAACCGGATGAAGGAAACGTTTATCTGGATGGAAAAGACATCACCCATTATCCCATGTACAAACGCTCTCAGCTTGGAATTGGTTATTTACCTCAAGAAGTATCTGTGTTTCGAAAACTGAGCGTAGAAGATAACGTGATGTCGATTTTGGAGATGACCGATTTGACGAAACCACAACGTCAAGAACGCTTGGAACAATTACTGGAAGAATTTAGTTTGACCAAAGTGCGAAAGAATTTGGGTAATCGCCTTTCTGGTGGTGAAAAACGCAGAACAGAAATTGCTCGTGCTTTAGCTACCAATCCAAAGTTTGTTTTATTAGATGAACCTTTTGCTGGTGTGGATCCAATTGCGGTGGAAGACATTCAAAGCATCGTTTCCGAGTTGAGAAAGAAAAACATTGGTATTTTAATTACCGATCACAATGTACAAGAAACATTGAGTATCACCGATAGAGCCTACTTGTTGTTTGAAGGTAGTATTTTGAAATCTGGAACAGCAGAGGAATTAGCTGCAGATGAGCAAGTACGAAAAGTGTATCTAGGTCAGAATTTTATTTTACGTCCAAAAAGTGAATAAAACCTTAGGGCATAAAAAAAGTCTCCGTGGGAAAGAGACTTTTGGTTTGAATTTCTTATTTAGAAGCTAAATCAGAATTTTCTGTTTGATCAACACTTCCGTAAGCATCACAGTGTCCTCCTTGAGAAGAACCACATGAAGAAGCTACAACTGCTACTATAGCTGCAATAGCTGCAAAGGCAAAAAATCTTTTCATTGTTGTTGTTTGTTTAATAAGTTCAACTAGTTGCTGTCAGAGATACAAATCTATCATTTTTAACGTTAATGAGCACAATATATTATCCACAATCACATCTTGATATCGTTAAAACATAGCTTTCACTTGATAAATGGCGGTTTCCGCTTTTTAATTGGAGGGTTATTTTTCTTTTTATTAACAATTTCATCATCTCTTTACGGTCAAAAAACAGCCGTTTTAGCCATCGATGATCTTCATTTGATCCAAAAAAAAGCCACTTTTACTTATCGCGACAGTTTTGACCTGCAACAAAAAATAGAAACACTTCAGTTTCAAGCCTATAAAAAAGGATTCCTCACCTTTTCGATCGACAGTATCATCCAGCTAGATTCAGCTAAAACAAGCATAAAAGGAAGTCTTGGACCGCAAATCAAGAAGTGGAAAATCACGATGGATGAACCCACTCGCCAACTGATTCGCTCCATTGGTTTTAGTCCGAAAACAATTGAAAACGCTCCTCCCAACCCTCTTGCTCTATCTCAAACATTGGCCGACATTCTTTCTAAATTGGAAAATAACGGTTATCCTTTTGCACAAGTTTACCTCAATGGCCTGCAACAAGATGGTGCCGTTTTGACCGCAGAATTAATCGTCAAAAGCAATGCTCGATTGAAGTGGCTGGAACTCGAAGTCGTTGGTAATAACATCAAACTTTCACCAAAATTCATCGCTAATTATTTCCACATTGAAGAAGGTTCTTGGTACAAGCAAGAGGATGTCAACTTGATTGCAACACGTTTCACACAACTCACCTACATCAAAGAAACCAAACCTGCAGAATTGCTTTTTACCCCAGAAGGAGTAAGACTCTACTTGTACATTGAAAGCAAACCGGTTTCATCCTTCAATGGCACCATTGGCTTACAACAAAATCCGGTAACATTGACCTACCAATTAACAGGAGATTTGCGTTTAAAACTGCAAAACGTATTGAAAAAAGGGGAATTATTTGAACTGAGCTGGAGAAGTATTCAACCTGGAAGTCCACAATTGAAAACACAACTTTCCTATCCGTTTTTGTTCAACACACCTTTTGGTATCGATGGTCAATTTCAATTATTCAAACGCGATTCAACCTTCTTAGAATTGAAAACGGGACTAGGAGTCAACTACTTTTTATCAGCTGGAAATGTATTGAAAGCATTCTACAAAAACCATCAATCCAATTTACTAAGCGCTGGAAATAATAGTACAAACTATGGCACGATGCGCAACAATCAATACGGTTTAGCGCTACAACATCAAACCATTGATTATTTACCCAATCCACGAAAAGGATTCATTTGGAGTATTGAAGCTAGTGCTGGAAACCGTTCGCTTACAAAAGATTCAGTAACGGCAAAATCATTGGTCATTGGAACAGCTTTACAAATTGATTGGTACATCCCACTCTCAAAACGTTTCGTGCTAAAAACTGGATTGAACAGCGAAAGCTACACTTCTGATAGTATTCAAACCAATGAGTTGATCCGTTTTGGCGGCAATTTGAATCAACGTGGGTTTATGGAGGATGAATTACTGGCAACGTTTAAATCTACGGCAAGTATCGAGCTCCGTTTTATCTTGGATCGCAATTCCAATCTGTTTGCTTTTTATGATCAAACATGGTATGAGCGCAACACTAAAAACTACAGCAATGATGCACCTCGTGGATTTGGTGCTGGTTTACGCTTTGGAACCAACATTGGGATTTTCTCGCTTACTTATGCTTTAGGAAAGCAATTAAACAATCCTTTGCTTTTCAGAGATTCCAAAATCCATTTTGGTTACGTTGCATATTTTTAATCTTCACGCATTTTCTTGACACTACTCAACACTTTTCTTGAAACGAAGAATTGAACCATTGAACCTAGAACACTAGGCAAGAATGCTGTAGAAGAACCTACAATCATTTTTTTAGCCACAAATCCGGCTCCCATACCAAGTGTAAGATCCAAAACATTTTCCTTTACTGTTTTTGAATGTACGAGATGACTCAATGAACTCGCAATCATATTGGAAGGTTTCGCATTTTCGAGGGTGAGTAACACATGAACTTTCAGGATTTCAGCCTCAACACTTCGTTGCTTTTGAAGCACTTCAATGGCTAATTTTAGATCGATTGTTGTTTTGATAGCGCTCATTTGGTTTCAGTTAAAAGATAAGTGATTATCTGATTTTTCAATCGCAATCTGAGTGGTTGATGAAGTAGCAGCAGGAAAATCACAATGAGCAAGTAAAATGAAGCTACAACTAAAAAGCCTATATACGCTTCACCAAAAAATGTACCTAGCCATAATGACAGACCAATATTGAAGACAAATAATAGCATGAATAAAAAAAAGAAAAGTAGCAAGCGAGTAAAAAGTACGGAGGAAGTATCAGCTATTTTTTCAACTGCTTTTAATTTTATCAACGACACATTGGTCTTCGCAAAATTTTCAAGGTGCTGAATGATTGATTCATGTGCATTTGTTTTTTCTTCCATGATCTTAAATGTTTGTATAAAAGGCTGGAGTTTTTAGTCTCCAGCCTTTGTTTTAAATAAATGTTGGTTCAGAACAATTACAAAGATTCGTGTTTTGTTGCATGATTTGAATGATCGTTTCCTTCTTCCTGATGATCTTCAGAAGCAGCTAACAATTCGCTCAATTTATCTTTTAAAACAGCTTTTAAATCTTCTTTATTGGACAACAACTTTTTTCGAGTAACACTTCCTTTGTCAGGTGCGAACAATATTCCTAAAGCCCCACCGATAATAACTCCAGTTATGAGTGCACCAACAATTTTGCTGGTATTTGATGTTTCTTCCATCTTAACTTTTTTTACTACTAATTAAGAAACTACTTTCTCAATCGATTTTTTTGCTCCATCCAATAAAGAATGGTATTTGTCTTCAATAGCATCTTTCGCATCTTCACCTCTTGAAAACAGTTTCTTACGAGTGATGCTTCCTTTGTTTGGTGCAAAAAGTATCCCTAATGTTCCACCGATTGCTACTCCTACTAGTACTGCTACGACTAGTTTTCCGTTGTTTGTTGATTTTTCCATTTTTCCTTGTATTTGTTTGTGATTATTCAATTCTATGTGACCTTATTTCGTCACTAAGTGCATTTCATACTTGTCGTTATTCTCCATGTAATAGTACCAAAACTGATCTTTTTCCAATTTCGTGATGACCAATAAACGAGATGAATGCCCATCACTTCCAGTAAGTTGGATTTCTTCATCCTTGTTTTGAAAAGACCAAGTCCCACTTCCATCCAAAAGTCCCCAATCATAACTGTAACTTCCTTCTTTTGTAAATGTCTCTTCGTATCCTGTTACCAGTGAAGTATAATCCGTTCCATTGATTTTGTAATTGTCCACTTTCCAGGTATTCGCTACACGTTCTTTTCTTGATTGCAGGCTGATAAGAGGTCCATCTTCATACTTTTTACAACTTTCAAGAAAGGGTAAAACGAGCATCAACATCATTACAAACCCTCTAGCTTTTCTATTTTTCATACTTATTTGTTTTAAAAATCATTTTGCTACATTTCCGTTTATCGAACCGCTAATGATGCATCAAAGTTGACCTTTTAACAAACAGAAAGTGTTGCACATTTCAAGTGATTAGTTATACAAATCATTCATTTTGTTGATCTTTCCAAATTGTCAAGGTGTTTTCGAGAGTAAAACCTTATCAATAGCAAGGATTCGCTAATTTTACATGTACCCTAGTCATCCGTTTGGTGTTATAGGAGGTACTCAATGCGCTTAAATGCTTTTCAAATGACAGTCACAACGCTTCTTCTTATCATTTCATGTATCGCTGTAATAGCTACCATTTATTTTGTGCTAAAACTTCAAACAGCAAATACCAATCATCAACAAGTTCAACAAGAAAAACAAAACTTGTCTTTAGAATTGGTGAGCACTAGAAAATCATTGGAGTTAACGGAGCAACAATTGCAATTCGAACGCAAAAAACGCTCGGAAGATGAAACGCAATTAAAAGAACAATTGAATGCTATTGCAAAAGCGGTTGTTGTGCAAGGTGCCAATACACTAAAACAAGAAAACCAACAACAACTGGAACTCTTACTCCAACCTTTCAAAGAAAAACTGACCAGCTTTGAAAAGGAAGTTCGTGATCAGAAAGAAAAAGGCGTGCAACAATACGCATCCATGGAAAGCTTGGTGAAAGCTTTATCAGAACAACATCAGTTGATGAATAAAAGCGCACAAAATTTAGCAGATGCACTCAAAGGCGAACAAAAAACACAAGGAAATTGGGGAGAATTGGCCTTGGAACGCATCCTCGAATTGAGTGGTTTGCAAGCAGGAATAGAATTCGAAAAACAATTCACCATCAAAGATGAAAATGGCAATCAACTAAGACCCGATTTTGTGATTCATCTTCCCGATGAAAAACACCTTGTCATCGATTCAAAAGTTTCGCTCACTGCCTTTGAACGTTTTGTCAATGCAAGCAATGAAACTGAAAAAACGCTGGCTTTGAAAGCACATCTTACGTCTATTCATGCACACATCAAATCTTTAGGAGAAAAGAATTATGCCATGCAAAAACAACTCAACACACCTGAATTTGTCTTGCTTTTTCTCCCCATTGAATCGGCCTTTTCGTTAGCCATCAAAGAAGAACCAGATATTTACACGAAAGCTTGGGAAAAACGTGTGGTGATAGTAACGCCATCTACTTTGCTTGCTACTTTGAAAACGGTGGAAAGCATTTGGAAACAAGAACGTCAAACGCGCAATGCACTTCTTATTGCAAGTGAAGCCGGAAAACTTTACGACAAATTTGTAGGCTTCGTGGACGATCTTCAACTGGTTGAGAAAAAACAACGAGAAGCATTGAACGCACAAGAATCTGCCATGAAAAAACTGCATACTGGTTCGGGTAATTTGGTGGGGAAAATCGAACAATTGAAAAAATTAGGCGCAAAAACCAGCAAACAGTTAGGTAATGATCTCTTACATGAATAATTCAAAAAGTTTTGATGAAGTATTGCTCAAAGTCATCTTTTTTCTTAACTTCAAGTAAATCATGAAATATTTTACTGAAGCAATAGACGGTCCAGCGGACTTTACAGAACGTTTTATCAATCAAACCAATCAATGTATTTTCCTTACAGGAAAGGCAGGGACAGGTAAAACTACCTTGTTGAGAAAGATTGTTGAAACCACGCACAAGCAAACAGTGATTGTAGCTCCAACAGGAATTGCAGCACTAAATGCGGGTGGTGTGACAATTCATTCTTTTTTCGGCTTGCCTTTTGGCGGTTTTATCCCAGAATTCATTGCCGAACCAGTAGTCGCAGGAAATGTGAAACTGGAAACCAAAGAAACACTCAAACGCCATTTTCATTACAACGCCACGAAACAAAACTTGATGCGCAATCTGGAATTATTGATTGTGGACGAAGTGAGTATGTTGCGTGCCGATTTACTAGACGCCATGGATTGGTCTTTGCGCAATGTGCGAAGAAACAATGCTCCTTTCGGAGGTGTACAAGTGCTGTTTATTGGTGATTTACTCCAACTTCCTCCAGTAATCAAACCAGAAGAATGGCATACGCTTCAAAGCTATTACAACGGAATTTTCTTCTTCAATGCGAAAGTGTTGCAAGAAAATGCGCCTGTATATATTGAATTGGAACATATTTTTAGACAAGATGATCAACGCTTCATCCACGTACTAAATAATCTGCGCAACAATCAAGTTACCAAAGAGGACAGCGACCTGCTCAATCAATACGTGCAACCAAATTTTGATGCAACCAAGCACGAGGGTTACATCACTTTGACTACGCACAATGCAAAAGCCGACGATATCAATGCTTCAGCACTGAAAGCTTTGAAAGAAAAATCGTATTACTACAAAGCCGAGATCAAAAATGACTTTCCTCCTCACCTATTTCCTTTGGAAGAAACATTGGAACTAAAAGTGGGTGCACAAATCATGTTCATTAAGAATGATATTTCCTTCGAAAAGAATTTCTACAATGGTAAAATGGGACGCATTCACTCCTTGTCAGCTGACGAGATTGAAGTGTACTTTCCGGAAGAAAAACGCAAAATCATTGTTGAGAAATACGAATGGACCAACATCAAATACCAACTCAATACGCAAACTGGAGAAATTGAAGAAGAGTTATTGGGAACATTTGTGCATTTCCCCATCAAATTGGCTTGGGCGATTACCGTTCATAAAAGTCAAGGTTTGACCTTTGACAAAGCCGTTTTGGATGTTTCGCAAGTGTTTGCACCAGGACAAGCTTATGTGGCGCTTTCGCGTTTGAGAAGTTTGGACGGCTTGGTATTGATGAAGCCTATTTCCATGAATGGTTTGCAAAACGACCAATCTGTTGTGGCCTATGCTTCCAACAAACCAGCGAAAGATATCATGGAAGTGTTTTTAGACAAAGCTACTGCTCGCTATGTTTACGACACCTTGTTTCAAGCGTTTGATTATTACGACTACACCGCCAAATGGGGCAGTTTTGAAGTAGGATTTAAATTTCAAGGTCCCAAAACGGAGAAAGGAAAGGATAAAAGTTGGGCTGCTTCGCAAATTCAAATTGTACAAACGGTTTTTGATGCCGCTAAAAAGTTTCAAGGCCAATTGACCTCCATTTTTTCGCAAGAGAAAATTGATTGGAATTTCGTGCACGATCGTGTTCAAGCTGCATACAATTACTTTTTCAAATCCTTGGATGCGCAGGTTTACAGTATCATGAAACGACACTTTGAACTGACGCGCATCAAGAAAACCAAGCAATACATTGATGAAATCATTGAATTAGAGGAAATGATGGTCAACATGGTATTGACGCTCAAAAAAACGCGTTTATTGGTTGAAGCCATTGTAGCGGGAAGACCGTTAACCAAAGAACACTTGCGCACCGAAGAAATGCGAAACTATACTATCGCAAAAGCGGCTACGATACAGCAAGAATTGAGACAAAGCAGAAGTTTATTGGATCAAGCTTTTGATGATGAGGACGATTTTGAAGATGTCTTGAATTTGGTAAAACCAAAAGCTGCCTCAAAGAAAAGCAAAAAAGCGAAAGAGGAAAAAACCATCAAGAAATCCACTCAAGAAATCACCTTTGAGCTCTTTGAAGAAGGAAAAACCATCGAAGAAATTGCGCGAGAACGTCAATTTTCTGTTTCTACCATTGAAGGACACATTGCTCAATTGATCCAACTCGAAAAAATCGACATCACTGCTGTACTCGATCCGAAACGTATTAGCGAAGTGGAAACGTATTTGGAAGGTAAAGAAGGTTTATCTTTAGGAAAGATCAAAGAAGAATTGGGCGATAAAGTGAGCTACGCAGAATTGCGATATGTTCAAGCATCCAAAATGCTATAACCATTAAAAATGAGCAAGATGAAAATTGGAATAAATGGGTTTGGAAGAATTGGTCGTTTGGCTTGCCGTGTTGCAGCTTCCAGATCAGATATTGAAATTGTTGCCATCAACGACCTGTTGGATGTTGACTACATGGCCTACATGCTCAAATACGATTCGACACAAGGAGCTTTTAATGGAACCGTTCATGTTGAAAACGGCATTTTATACATCAACAACAAAGCTGTTCAGGTAAGTTCGGAAAAAGACCCAGCGAATATTCCATGGAAACAAGCACAAGTGGATGTGGTTTTGGAATGTACGGGCTTGTTTCTGACACAAGAAGATGCAGCCAAGCATTTGCACGCAGGAGCAAAAAAAGTAGTTTTATCTGCACCCGCAAAAGACGATACACCCACATTTGTCATGGGAGTGAATCACGAACAATTGACAGCTGACCAACACATCATTTCAAATGCTTCTTGCACCACGAATTGTTTGGCTCCAATCATCAAAGTAATGCACCAGCATTTTGGTATTGTGGAAGGATTGATGAGCACAATTCATGCGGTTACTGCCACACAAAAAACAGTCGACGGACCAAGTTCAAAAGATTGGCGCGGTGGCCGAGGGGCTTTCCAAAACATCATCCCATCATCTACCGGAGCTGCAAAAGCAGTGGCAAAAGTAATCCCTGAAATGAAAGGAAAATTGACAGGCATGTCGTTTCGTGTTCCTGTTCCAGATGTTTCAGTGGTAGATGTCACCCTTCGCTTGGAAAAAAGCACCAGTTATGAAGCCATTTGTGCTGTGATGAAAGCTGAAAGTGAAGGATCATTGAAAGGAATTTTAGCTTATACAGAAGACGATGTTGTTTCACAAGATTTCATTGGTAATCCGCACATATCCATTTTTGATGCAAAAGCGGGGATTGCTCTAAACGACAACTTCGTGAAATTGGTGGCGTGGTACGACAATGAATGGGGATATTCCAATAAATTAGTGGATTTGGCTGTTTTGGCTGCTTCAAAAAAATAGGAACTTGCATTGCTACAAATTCCTACTTTAGAAGGGTGATTTGGTGATTATAGGGTTGTTTCTCTTACAAAACTTCCTTTGAGTAAACGATAGGTTTGTCCGTTCACTTTTACAACTTCTCCTTCGTTCAATTTTGCCAGTGTTTCTATATCTTCTAACATCGTATGCACACTTCCTCCTGTTTTCCTTGCTAAATTCAAGTAATCGATAACAGTTGGACCGAATTCAGCGCCACACAAAACAATGTGAACAGGCTTTTTAATTCTCTCCATAATAGAAATGTCTTTGATCGGTGCAAAATTATCCGCAACCATGATAATGGATGATGCTTCAGGATACAGTTCAATGGCTTTGATTGTTGCTTCACAATTGTTTTCTGGTCCATCACCACCATTTCCGTTTTTTATGGTCGATTGCGCCGCAGCGAGAATATCTTCATATTTTGTTGAATTAGCAATATAAATCCCACCAGTAGATCCGATTTTTTTATCTGCTTGCGCTTTCATATCTCCATCATTAAAAAACACCACTTTCTTCACCCGATCATCTTTCATTTTCAATTGAAACCAAATCAATAATTGTGTGGCATAAGGCGACATACTTCCTGTCATATCTGCAACAACAATCGTATTTTTCCAATGCTTGTTTCGCTCCATGATTTTGATCAAAGATGAATCACGAATGGTCAAGCCATACGGTCGGCCTTTTGCAACCAATTTAGATAGTCCCTCCCCAGTTTCAGGCAATTCTGAAATCGTTGAAATATCTCTCTTCATCGTTTCAAGATCTTGTTCAGGTTTGTAATGCACCACAATTCCATGAAAAAGTACACGCGCCTCTTCTTCATTGGTACAAGCAGTTTGTTTGATGATATTCCACGGAATGAACTCATCTGAAATCAAAGTTTTTCTAATCGCAGCAATCTTTAGAATCCGTTGTTTGTTCAATTCAGACAAATCTTGCCCTTTTGGAAAATCAGTGTACACCAAATCAATTTTGATCACATCCACTTTTCTTAAAAGCGCTTTATCCATTTCGGAAATAAACTCATGATCGCCATAACTCATCGGAATCACAATGGCTTTAACCAAACCGGTCTTCAAACGGTATTCATTTTTGGATAGCGTTTTCTGTTGAATAATATCATCTACAGATCGAGCAGTTGAAGAAAAATAAATGCCCAGTAACAAACACATTAAAATCGTTTTCATAAGCTATGTTTTTAGCGGTAATGTCGTTCATTCAAAAAGGTAACAGCATCCTTCTAAAAACAGCAAGTCAAATTCCGAAAAAAAATACGCAACTTTGAGCCATGAGTGCGAAAAGCAGCAACAAAGCCCTTTGGATTTTCCCGATTTGTTACATTTTACTGGATGTAATCGTTCGTTTTTCCCTGTTGGAATTGTATTCCTGGAAACAATTGGGCTTCTATGCGCTTTCCATTTTGACGATGGTCTTGATGTACTTCTGGAGCATTTTCACCTTACAGCGTTTACAAAAACGGAAAATCCTTTTCAATATCTTACTTGCTGCGTTTAGCTTTTACTTGGTAGCAGGATTGATCGGTTCGTATATTTTCTTTTACTTCAACGGCTTTTATCCCAACTATTACACCTTTGAATACTTCAAGAACGAACCATACAGCGCGTTTATCTTGTTGAAAGATTCCATCAATGCCTTGGATACCTTTTTGTTTTTGACAGGATTTTTGGTCGCATTTTTCTTGTTAAAACGCCTCATTCGCCAACCGATGAGAAGCAATACGAACAAAGTGTACTTCCCTTTGATGCTCGTGTATTTTGGTCTGTTTGCTTTGCTTGTTACGAAAATCAAAAAATACGATCAGTGTTTAATCGTCGATACCAATTTCTCAGCAGCTATCACACGCCATTTGGTGGATGTAGAAACCAATCGCACCTTCAAAGGAAAAGGATTGGGTGATCGAAGCCCGTATGCTTTACCAAGTTATACCGACAAGAAAGACTTCAATGTATTGGTCGTTGTGTTTGAAAGTTTGCGTAAACAAAGCTTAGGAATTTACGGCTACGAGCGCAACACTACACCCAATTTATCGCAATTTCAAAAAGAAAACAGCGAACAGTTTTACTTGATGGAACAACCCTACACCGTTTCAACAACAACCATGTTGGCCGTTCCAGGCGTTTTAACAGGAATTGGTCCTTACCAAGATACTTCCATTTTTTACGGTCAGCCGTTTTTGTGGGATTATGGAAACATGTTGGATTACCGCACCTTTTTCTTGAGTTCACACAGTTTGCAATGGTACCGTTTTGATCGTTTTTACCAAAAAGCGAAATTGGATCATTTGTGGAACAAAGAGAAAAGTGGCAAACCGTTTTTCAATGATTTGGGAGTAGATGACATGCACACCATCAATCATTTGAACAAGGAAATCCGCAAAGCGAGTTCGAAAAACTTCTTTGGTGTGGTGCAATTGAACGCAACGCACTATCCGTATCACATTCCAGAAAAGTATGCGAAATGGAAAGGCAGTTTCAAAGACGAATACGATAATTCCATCACCTACCAAGATGCTGTTATAGGAAAGTTATTGAACGAATTGGAAGTAAGCGGAAAATTGAAAAATACTGTTGTGATTTTCACCAGCGATCACGGTGAATCCTTGAAAGACCACAACAACATTGGGCATGTGGATAGTTATTACATCGAGACCATTTCTGTTCCATTGATGTGTTACATTCCTGAAGGATTGATCAGCAAACAAGAAGCGCAGCAGTTGCGCAAAAATGCAGGTAAAATCACCTCCAACATCGACATTGCCCCAACCATTGTGGATTTATTGAATTTGGAACACAAAAAAGAATTGAAATCGATTTTAGCGAATTATACCGGTTACAGTTTATTGAAAGCCGTTCCAAGCAATCGCACCATTATTACGATGAACAACAATGAAGTAGCACGATTCAAAGTAGGAATTTCTGTATTGAAAGGCAATTACCATTATTTGCACCGCATGAACATTGTTCCGAACCGTGAAGAAGTGTACAACATTGCAAACGATCCGAAAGAAGCAAACAACCGCCATGCATTCATTGCTCCAAAGCAATTGAACAGCATTCTGAAAGCCACAAGAAATTATCCTATTTGTAAGAAGTATTTGCCGCAAAAATAGTTTGAGTCATCTATACTTAGTAGCATACAACTGTTCCAACCAATCACAAGCCAAGACATCTAACTTTTGTTAGCTTTGTTTGCGGGAGGCAAACACTTCGAAAGCCTTTTACCCGAAAAGGCAAGAATTTAGTAATTTCAGCTTTGGCTGAAGATTAAAAAACAAACTTATTATTTGAT
>JADLGD010000002.1 GCA_020849495.1 Fluviicola sp. | reverse complement strand
CCCTGTCAGCAATGATGGGGTTTTTTATTCTACACAAATCTTTTGAGTAAACATCGTGTTGCCTTGTTGAATGCGCGCAATGTACAATCCTGCTTTCACTGGAATGGGAATGTTCCATGAAGTTGTGTTGTTGGCTGTTTGAACCACAGAATGCACTAATTTTCCTGATAGGTCAAATAAATCAAATTGGATCGAAGCACTTTCATTTGATGTTTGGACATGTAAAACCTCACCAGATTGAATAGGATTTGGAGCAATTACTACATTCGCAGATTCCAAATCAGTCAACGATAAAACTCCGTCTATTCTGAAATTATCGAGGTATAAATGATTCGAATGATTGGAGGCTTGGAACTCAAATCGGAAACGCGTCTTTGAATCCAATGCATTCGTCGTGTAATTAAACGTTGCCGTTTTCCATTGATTGGCTGTTGGTTCAAAATCACTTCCTACAGTTGCAAATGCTGTTACCAAAGCTGTGTCTGTCACTTGTTTTCTTTGCATCCACGTTTTACCACAATCTCTGGAAGTGTATACAATCAATTTTTCTGCAATGGACCCTGAAGTTGTTTCATCTGTTCCAAATGCATAATCAAAACTCACCGAAACATTGGATGTATTGGTCAAATCAAAAGCTGGTGAAATGAGGTAATCCTTTTTAGATGTCAGTTGATCGATGGTAGGACAACCTAGCTCTTCAACCAACGGATTGTGCAAACGGTAACAACCGGAATTGTTGGTTCCATTCGTGGAAAGTAATTCAAAATAGTTGAAATTGTCAAGTGAACTTTGCGGAATCCACCAAATAGGAAGTGTATCAAAATCTTGAAGGGTAGGGCCAACAAAATCGGGCCAGTTTCCAGCAACATACACTGCATTCTGAAAAGTGAAATTGTCAGTACCTGTTGGCGTAGTAACAGTTAACGAAATGTCATAAAACCCTGGATTAGCATAAGCTACTTTTGGTGAAACAAGGTTGGAACTACTGGGGCTGCCTCCTGGAAAAACCCACGAATATTGAGCAGTATTATTTGACATTTCAGGCAATAAACGCACCGAATCATTCACACAAACGGTTCGTAATTGTGGCAAAAATTCAGCTGAAGCTATTGGCAAAAAAGTGGTGGAATCTAAGGTGCCTGTTGCAATTAAATTGGCTTCGGTCCACAATTGATCGCGACCATAAAGTGGACTTTCGGCAACGCTTCGCATTAAAACAGATTGTTGTTTGGTAAACATCCTACTGCAATAATTAACCGCTAAAAAATTTTCTTCGTTATCCGGAGCGTCGTATCCCCAATAATTCAAACTTTCCAAGTACAAGGAGTCATTACAGGTGTTGAATCCTTGAAAACAAGCATACAATGACGTTTGATGTGGCGTGTCAAAAATTCCATCAGAATAGGCACAATCATTATTCCCTTGTGGAACACCAACGTTTTCAGTCAAATGAAATAATCCAAAATAATGACCCATTTCATGGGAAAGGAAATGTTTAACCGCTGAAAATCCTGTTCCAATTGTTCCGACATAATCATTGATCATGACGATTCCTGGATTACACAGGCTATCACTATTAAAAGGATTGTCTGTAAATCCTGAAATTCCGTCTTCTTCGATTGATTTTACCACCCAAACATTGATGTATTTTGCAGGGTCCCAAGTATTGATTTTTGAAGCGTCATTCGCATTATTCGTTAAAGAAGTAAAAATCCGATCGATGCCATTTGTTGGATTTCCTTGCGGATCAATGGTCGCTAAACGAAACTCAAAATTAGTCGTCCCAATAATGGTGTCAAATGGAGGAATCACATCTACTATATCTGGATTCATTGCTTGAAAATCCTTATTCAACCATAACAAGGCATCTTGAATCTGAGCATCAGCTATGTTTTCAGAACCAAACTCATGCAAGACATGGAACACAATCGGAAATACTTTGATCTCGGTTGACTTCGCGTTTTCCTCTTGCAGTTGGCGCATTTGTTTCAGCACATGTTCTTTTGGTGGCGTCTGTTGGCAATTCAAAGGCGTTTGTGACCAAAAATTGGTCACCATAAAAAGTAGCAGAGAAGTAAGTAGTAATTTCCTCATGTTGAAACTTTGATGTGTCAAATAAAAGGAATTTTCATGTACAGATTTTAATTAACTTTTTAAATGTGCTGTTTATTGATTTAGAGTTCTTATCTGACAATCCTCAGCAAGAAATCTATTCCAACTACTATTTAAACCTCAACGTGTAAAGATTTTCGCGTTTTCTTTACATGAGAAAAAAGATGAAACTGACTGCTTTTGAGCTTTACAACAGCTTATTGAACCGCCTCTCGTAAACGTTCAAATGCCTGATCCATGTTCATCACGTTGGAATAAATCAGGCGCAAACGATCGTTTTTCTCGCTCATTTTACAATCTTTTGGTGCGCGTTGAACGTAGGCCAAAACTTTCGTAAACTGCTCCGACTCGTAGTATTTGCTTTGTGGATTGGAAACAAAATAACCAATAATGGATCCTTGTTTGATCACCAATTTTTCAAAACCAATTTCCTCCGCTAACCACCGCAATTCAAAGGAACGGAACAATTCTTTCACGACTCTTGGCAATGGACCAAAGCGATCAATCAAGTGTTGTTTTTGCACTTCTAATTCTTCGCTGTTTTGCATGCCATCCAAATCTTGGTAAATACTCAAGCGCTCGGATACATTGTTGATGTAATCTTCTGGTATTCGCAACTCGAAATCAGTTTCTAAGACACAATCTTTGACAAAATGTGCGCCCATCGTTTCCGTTGTACGGTCATCATACAACTCCTTGAATTCTTCTTCTTTCAACTCCTCCATGGCTTCGTTGAGGATTTTCTGATACATTTCAAAACCAATTTCTGAAATGAACCCACTTTGTTCTCCACCCAATAAATTCCCTGCTCCACGGATGTCTAAATCCTTCATGGCAATGTTGAATCCAGAACCCAAGTCAGAGAATTGTACCAAAGCTTCCAAGCGTTTTCTTGCTTCGGAAGTCAATAAACTGATCGGTTGGGAAATCAAATAACAGAATCCTTTTTTGTTGGAACGACCCACACGACCACGCAACTGATGCAAGTCACTCAAACCAAAATTGTGTGCATCGTTGATGATGATCGTATTCGCATTGGAAATATCAATTCCCGATTCAATGATGGTCGTTGCAATCAACACGTCGTATTCGCCTTGAATGAAATCCATCATGATTTTTTCCAACTGTTTTCCGTCCATTTGGCCGTGACCAATTCCCACACGCACACCAGGAACCAAGCGCGAAATCATTCCTGCAATTTCCTTGATGTTGGAAAGGCGATTGTTAACAAAATAAACCTGTCCTCCGCGGCTCACTTCATAAGCAATGGCATCGCGGATGGCCTCTTCGTTGAAAGTGATGATCTCCGTCAAAACGGGCTGGCGGTTGGGCGGTGGCGTGTTGATGATACTCAAATCGCGCGCTCCCATCAACGAAAACTGCAAGGTTCTTGGAATCGGAGTCGCTGTTAAAGTAAGTGTGTCGACAGTTGTTTTTAAAGCTTTCAACTTGTCTTTCACCGCCACACCGAACTTTTGTTCTTCGTCAATGATGATCAATCCAAGATCTTTGAATTTCACTTTATCACCAACAATTTTGTGCGTTCCAACCAAAATATCCACTTGTCCACTCGCTACTTTCTTCAAGGTTTCGGTGATTTCTTTCGCCGATTTAAAACGATTGATGTAATCCACCGTTGCAGGGAAATTCTTTAAACGCTCTTTGAAACTGCGGTAATGTTGATGACACAAAATGGTGGTAGGAACCAAAATAGCTACTTGTTTGCTATCAGCCACCGCTTTAAACGCAGCACGCATGGCAACTTCCGTTTTACCAAAACCAACATCTCCGCACACCAAACGATCCATCGGCATGGGTTTTTCCATGTCTTCTTTCACCGCTTGTGTTGCTTTTAACTGGTCGGGCGTGTCTTCGTACATGAACGATGCTTCCAACTCATTTTGCAAGTAAGTATCAGGAGAATACGCAAATCCAGGTTGACTTTTGCGTTTTGCGTACAATTGAATCAAATCGAAGGCCAATTCCTTGATGCGTTTTTTGGTCTTTTGTTTCAAGGTAGCCCAAGCTTGCGTACCGAGTTTGTTCATTTTCGGTGCAGCGCCATCTTTTCCTGTAAACTTCGAAATGCGGTGCAAGGAGTGAATACTCACATACAACACATCGCCATCTTTGTAGACCAAACGAATTGCTTCTTGAGGTTTTCCATTCACATCGATGGTTTGCAGGCCCGAAAATTGTCCCACACCATGATCGATGTGCGTAACGTAATCGCCTTTTTGCAGGTTGTAGATTTCCTTTAATGTCAAGGCTTGTTTTGCCTGACGGAAACCTTCTTTCAATTTGAATCGGTGATAGCGTTCAAAAATTTGGTGATCGGTGTAGCAAACCAATTTCAAACTTGGAAGAATGAAACCTTCGTGCAGCGCGATATTCATCGGTTGAAACTCCACTTCAGCACCAACTGCGTCCGCAGACTGGCGGATGTCCTCAAAAATTTGATACAAGCGTTCAATTTGTTTTGGCTGGTTGGAGAAAATTAAGTTGGTAGCTCCAGCCGTTTTTCGTGCGATCAAATCGTCTTTGAGTAAATCAAAATCCTTGTTGAAAGTGGGTTGGTGTTGGGTTTCAAAGGTGATTGTTTCGTTTGCTTTGAAAGCGTATTCCGGACCAATTTCTACGATTGAATGCGCTTGAATTTGTGCTTTCCAATCAGAAGGATGCATGTACAACTCGCTAGGCAAGCTGTGTTTGATGGTGTTTTTATTCAAGCCATCATAGGTTTTTACAGCCTTTTCGTAATCTTTTTCAAGGGCACTTTTCACCAAATCATTGGATGCAAGCCAAATCGTGGTTTGTTTTCCTATAAATTCTAAAAAAGTTCCTGTTCCGTTCAAGACCAATTGTCGTTGCACATTGGGTATAATGGAAAAGTGTGTATGGTTGGAAATGGAAAGTTGCGATACCGGATCGAAGGTACGAATCGACTCTACCTCATCACCAAAAAACTCGATACGAAACGGCTGATCATTGGAAAAAGAAAAAACATCAACGATTCCTCCACGAATGGAAAACTGTCCTGGTTCATACACAAAATCAACGCGCTCGAAACCGTATTCTAACAGTAATTCATTGAAAAAATCGATTGAATAGGTTTTGCCACGTTCCACACGCATGGTGTTTTCAGAAAGTTTTTTTTGTGTTGGAACGCGTTCGAACAAAGCTTGCGGATAGGTCACTACCCACGTGTTTTTTCCCGAGTTAATTTTCTCTAGTACTTCCGCTCGTGCCACCACATTGGCATTATCGGTTTCTTCGAGTTGGTATGGCGTTCGGTAAGAAGCTGGATAAAACAGGATGTGTTTATTTTCTGGAAACAATTGTTCAAAATCATTCAAGAAATACGCCGCTGCTTCTTTGTCTTCGAGAATAAACAGATGATGTCCGGGTACTTGTTCGGCCACGCAGGCAGCAGCAATGGATTTGGAAGAACCGATCAATCCTTTCCAATGTAATCGAATTTCTGCTTGTTGCAGCGTATTCGCTGTTTCGTCGAGACCTTTGAGTTGTTTGAAGCGTTGTAAAAATTGTGTGTTTTCCATACCGAACTAAAACTGTTAAGGGGCACCCGCCAAGCGGGAGCCCCTGAGAATTTTTGTAAAGGTAGTTGTTAGATTCTGGAAAACGGATCGATTCCTTTCAAAAATTCATTGCTCTTAAAAATTCTAGTAATTTTGATTAGCAGAATTGAATTATGTGGACAGAATCATTCCTAAAGGATAAGTGGAAAATTTTATTAATCGGTTTTTTAGCCTACTTCACTTTTTGGGGATATTCTTGGTATGCAGAAAAAAATGAATTCAGCTACATCATCCGATCTGATGGTAGCGGCTATTATGCATACCTACCATCTGTTTTTATTTATGATGACCCCACTTATGAAAAGGCACAACAAGTAGAAGCAAACTACCATCATGGGAATGTAAGTAAAAATTACACTTTTGAAACTAGAGACGGCGCGCATTACAACAAGTACTTTCCTGGTTTAGCCGTTTTACAGGTTCCTTTCTTTTTACTAGCCTGCTTGTTCTCAAAAATGGTGGGTGCTCCAGTTGATGGTTATTCTACTATTTTTCAAGTTTTTTTCTGGATCGGAAGTCTTTTTTATATCTATGCCGGTTTCTTTCTGTGGTGGCGATTACTGAAAGCATATTTCAATTTAAAGACTTCCCTCATCTCACCTTTTATCCTTTTAATAGCAATTGCTAGCCCTGTTATTTTTTACAGTTTCAAAACACCTTCTTTTACGCATGGCTATTCCCTGTTTTTAATTGCTGCCTTTCTCACACTTTTGTTGAAATTAAAAGAAACAATTACTACCAAACGGTTAGCATTATTTGGTTTAACCATCGGATTGATTTTCCTTTTACGCCCCACGAATCTCATTGTTTTATTGGCCGTTCCGATTGTTTGGACATCTTGGGATTCATTTTTTAATTGGATAAAAACCCTTTTCACCACTCATATTCGAAAGTTACTTGTTCTTTTTTTGGTGTTTTTTGGCATTGTATCCATCCTTTTTATTTCATGGAAATGGCAAACTGGAAAATGGTTGGTTTGGTCGTATTCGGGAGAAGGATTTGATTTTTTACACACGCCTTTTTTAAGTGGGTTTTTCAGTTTTCGCATGGGGCTGTTCCTTCACACACCAGTCATGATATTGGCAATTGTAGGATGGTTTTATTGGTTCAAAGAAAACCGTTTTCAAGCACTTTGGTGGGCTCTTTATGCTTTCGTTAATGTGTGGGTTATTTTTTCTTGGTGGTGCTGGGATTATGAATCTTCTTTTGGAAACCGTCCTTTTACAGAACACATGGTGTTATTGACCTTGCCTCTTGTGTTTTTACTGAAAAAACAAGCGAAATTGGCACTTTCTGGTTTGGTAATTTTTGCACTTCTTGGATTTATTCGTTTATACACTTATTCAATTGGACAAGTTGTTGATCAACGTTTCACAAAAGAAAATTACCTGTCAAGTCTGCGTTTTTGGGACAACCAAAATGAAGGAAGGTGGTATTTCACCAGAGCTTGTGAGCCACACGGAAACATTGTTAATTCATGGGAATTGCTCAATCAAAAAGAGGAAATCATCTTTCAACCAAGTGATGAGTTTAAACTAACTGCCGAATTTACTTTTCCGCAACCCCGAAAGGGTGAACGCTATTTTGTTAGGGCTGAATTGGATAAACAGCTCTTGGATCATCAACCTTTTGAACAAGTGTTCTTTGTGATTGACGTTTATAAAGATGGATTAAGTCATCGTTATTACAGAGCGATGGACTTATATAATGATAAACAAGAAGGAAGAGAAAACTGGAAATCCTTGATCTTTGAAACAGAGGCCTGTGATTATAAGGAAGAATACGATCAATTGAAAGTGTACATCTGGAATCCTGGTAAAAAGCAGTTTAAATTAAAAAACGTTCGTTTTCGTTTAGAAGCATATAAGTAAGTTCAGCTTTTCAATACAAGCAATCTATCTTAACTGATTCATTAACAGCTTTCCGTTATTTTTACCAAAAAAACCCATGCGTATTCTTGTTGTTTTTGTCTTTCTTACCAACTGCTTATTCGCACAAAAAATAGACACCATTCCTGGCTTTGATCACAAAATTGCAGGAGAAGAAATTGTTTATTTTTCGCCTTATCAACGCTTTGCGAAATCAGCATTATTAACCCGTTGCAACAACAATGGTGCGATCTCTTGGTCGGCAAAAAAATACGATGGAAAAGCGAAAACCGTTTGCTATGAATTGCTCATTGGCCATTCTACTGGTACGAGTAGTGGGGAACGTAAATTCTTAATTTCATTAAACGGAAAGGAACTGATGCCTTGGACCACTTATCCAAAAATGAGTGAGCCTTTTAAGCAAATCGTAAGGCAAGAAAAAGCTAAAGCTTCGTTTCATTTCATTGAATTCGATGCCAACCGCGATGCATTTGGCAAATTGTATATCACTGTTCCGAGCAAAATGGTGAAAGAAAAAGCTGAATTCTCCATTGAAGGAGTCAACCAAGATTCCCGTGATTGGTTGATGGTTTTTCAATTTCAAAACACCTTCAATGTGCAAGCTGAGGCCACACAACTGATTACCAAAAAAGAAAATAAACGCCAATTGAACGCCTACGTACTTCAACCGTTTTCTGCTCCCACTAAAATACATGTATCTTCTGCTATTTTCGATACCACTGTGACGCTTCCGCATGGATATCACAAATTGAATTTACCTGTTTATGCTATCGATTATACAGGAACAGATACCGTGACTTTTGAATTAGAAGGAAACAAGCAGCCGATCAGTATTCCAGTAACATTTGTTCCAGCCACACACCGCAATTTTCACATTATACACCATTCACACAATGATATTGGTTACTCGCATTTACAAACAGAAGTGGCGCAGATTCAAACCCAAAACATTCGTTCTGCTATGCAGTGGATCAAGCATGCGAAAGCGGGTCAACGTCCTATTTGGCACATCGAATCGCTTTGGGCGGTTGAAAATTTCTTGAATGAAGCCAGTGAAGCAGAAACCAACGATTTTGTGCGCTATGTAAAAGCTGGAAACCTCGTTTTGTCTGCTAATTACGCCAATATTCTGACCGGACTTTCACGCACGGAAGAATTGGATTGGATGTTGGAATATGCCAAGCAATTGGAACAACGCTTTGGTTTCACCATTAAAAACGCGATGATTACTGACATTCCTGGAATCACTTCTCAAGGTTTGGATGCATACGTTCGCAACAAAATTCCATATCTGTCTTTAGGTCCGAACTATGTTGAAGCATTTCCAGATCACGGCGATCGTGTTGGTGGTGTCATTCAAGAGCAAGGCGACCGGGTGTTTAACTGGAAACCAACTTTGAGTGGTAAAAAACAGGTGAAAGTATGGACTGCAGGAAAAGGCTATTCGTTTTTCCACAACATTGCAGACAACAAAATGCAAGAAGCTTGGGAGCAGCGTTTGTCGGATTATTCCATCGAATTGGACAAGAAAAATTATTGGTACGACATGGTACAATTGCGTTACACGAAAAAAAGCGACAATGGTCCAGTGGACACCAATTTGTGCAACTTCATAGATTCATGGAACGCTACCTACTCATCGCCCACTTTGGTATTGTCATCTTTGGATGAATTGTTTGAAGCCTTTGAACAAAAATACGGCGACTCCAGTATGTTCATGATGGGTGAAATTGCTCCGTATTGGGAAGATGGCGCTTATTCAACAGCCGCGGAAGAAATACAAAATCGTACGCTTTCTGCAAAAACCAGTGCATTGGAACGAAAAGCAAAAGCACTTGGTGTTTATGCCAATTACCAAAACGAATTTTACCAGTTGCACCGAGCTATTCTTTTGTTTCATGAACACACTTGGGGAGCATGGTGCAGTGTGTCAGATCCAGAAGCCTTTTTTACCACCGAGCAATGGCGCATCAAGCAATCATTTGTGGATTCAGCACAAGTGATTTATAATCGGATAGTGTCAAAAATTGGTCTACCCGATATTTCAACCATTCGAAAAGGTAGCACTGCCATCCTCGATTTTCAGGTAGATCCGCTTCATGGTGGAATCAGTACTTTGAAATTGGAAACTGAAACGTTGAACATTCCAGCCAACTATGGGTTGTTTGAAGGCGTGTACCAATTGGGGACCAATCCCATGGAAACACAGCGGATGAAAGCTGTAAAAGTGACTGAAAAAAGCAACACAGCAACAGAAAAAGTGGTTGAAGTAAGCGGAAAAATTGGTTCCATCACTTCGGCGACCATCACTTACCGTTTGGATAAAAATAGTCAGCAATTGCAGGTTCATTATGGTTTAGACAAGGTAGCCGAAATGCGGAAAGAATCGTTTCATGTGGCCTTGACTCCAACTCAAGAACCTTTTACGTTCGTTTATGGGTCAGATCCGTATCGAAAAACGGTGGAGGATCAATTGAATGGTTCGAATCGTGAATTTGTTTGTGCGGAAGATTATGTAGAAGTAAACAGTAATTACCGTTTCAGTTTTTATACACCTCAAGTCAATTTGATTGAGACCAATGGGATGATCGACGAGACTTTAACCAATGGTGTGAAAACGTGGAAGAAAGCAGCGCAAACGCCGAATGAGCTGTTCTTGTATGTCTTCAATAATTACTGGCACACCAACTACAAAGCAAGTCAAGAAGGACGCATCGAGTTTGATGTGGTTTTGGTCATCGATTGATTTTTTCTTCATTATTTTTCATTCTTCGTGAACCTTTTCTAATTGGCTGAGTAATCCTTTTAGAACCAAATCGCGTGCACGGATTTTTATAACTTTTAGATATGAAAAAAATCATTTTAGGAATTGCGCTTTTTTATGCGTCGACCTTATTTGCTCAACAACCAGAAACTGTATATAGTATTGCACTTGAGGTACGTGAACTTCCTTGGTACGAACAACAAATGGATCTTTGGGAGAAAGAAACCAAGAAAAATCCAAAAGACGGAAACGCTTGGACCAACTATTACATGGCTTCTAGAGCGCTAAAAAACCTCACTGCTGACGAACCTGAAAAGCAAGCCGTTCACGTTAAAAAATGTACTGCCATTTTAGAAGCCTGTAAAAAAGCCGATCCAAAAAGCTTCGAAGCCTATTATTTGGCTTACCTAGATGCTGGCTTCAAAAATCCAGAAGAATCCTTATTGAAAGCAGCAGCCATTAAACCCTTTGACAACCGCATTTTGGATGAGATGATGATTCACAACTTGCTGAAATTTGATGAAAAAGGATTTGAAACCTATTGTACAAAAATGGTTGAAATCAATCATCTTCCAGCTGGAATCCTCAATTGGGGCCACAATATCTTAGCTGAACTGGATCAAAATGCCCTCTTGTTTACTTTTGGTGATAATGACACATATGGCGCATGGATCAATCAAGGAGCTTTTGGTTTTCGAAAAGACGTTACTGTCATCAATACTTATTTACTGCAAGATGACGCCTATAGAACCAAATTATTTCAAAAAATCGGTCTGCCTCCCTTCAATGTTAAACTCACAGATGTTAGTGTAGAAGAATTCAATCGTCAATTAATTCAACACATTTTAGATGGACAGCGCCCAGTTTATGTTGCCAATACCGGTGTTGCAAATTTCCCTGAAGCATTTAAAGAAAACTTGTACCTAACCGGTTTGACGCATCGTTACAGTAAAAGTGCTTTAGAAACGGAAGCGACCATTGTCCGCAATTTTGAAAAGCGTTACTTGTTAGATTACCTGAGCGCAACGTTTTCACACCATATTGCAGATGCAAAGACGGTTTATTTTAATGAATCCTATTTGCCAATGTTGATCAAACTCTACAAACATTACTGTGAAGTGGAAGATGTGGAAAAGCAAACAAAAGTAAAAACCTTGTTGACATCCATTTCATCGGCACTTGGAAAAGAACAAGAAGTGTTGGAGCTCCTTTCAAAATAAGTACAGATCGCCTTGAAACAAAGCAAACTCCATACACATTCAGATGAAGCGTTGATGGTTCTCGTTATGGACCATCACGCTCATGCTGCTTTGGAAGAATTGCACCGAAGATACAGCAAACGCTTATTGGGTTATTTCATCAAAATGCTGAATAAAGATGTGGATTTAGCTCAAGATTTTGTGCAAGACCTTTTCTTGAAAATCATGGAGAAAAAACACTTGTATGATCCCAACAAAAAGTTTTATTCATGGGTTTTTGCCATCGCATCGAATCAGTGTAAAACAGCGTACAGACATTTTGGTAAAACCATCGAGCTTCACCCTGAACAACACGATCAAGTGAAACTAGATGAAAGTGCTTTTGAAAAAAAACAGTTTTTAGCCGATTTGCAACTCGCCATTGATCAATTAGAACACATCCACAAAGAAGTGTTTGTGTTGCGATTTTTAGAGCATTTTTCTTTGCAAGAAATCGCCGAAATAACAGATGTGCAAGTGGGAACTGTCAAATCGCGCTTGTTCAATGCAACGAAGAAAGTAGCAGAGCAATTGAAAAGATACAACCCAAAACACGAGGGTAACTTGTTTAAAATGAATTGATATGAAACAGGAAGAAATGGATGCCCGTTTATTTGATTTGATGGATCAAAAAGCCTTCAATGAATTGAATGAGGAAGAAAAACGTTTTGTACTATCACAGATGAGTGAGGAAGAGTATTCCTTCCAACAAACACTTATGGAAGATTCCGCTGATCTGAA
The DNA here is from genome assembly GCA_020849495.1 of Fluviicola sp. Lineage (GTDB taxonomy): Bacteria > Bacteroidota > Bacteroidia > Flavobacteriales_D > Crocinitomicaceae > Fluviicola. The sequence continues at coordinate 895 of JADLGD010000002.1, read as the reverse complement.
TTATCCCGATCCAGTTCCTCTTCCACTTTCCATTCAAAAAACAACGGTTGTTTGGTACAAACGCCCTATTCCATTGTATCAAGTGCTAGCTGTTGCTGCTATTTTGGTGTTGATGTTTACCCTCTTTTTAAAAAATGAATCGGATGTAAAACTTCCAACGAAACAAACTGCACAGAATGATTCCGAGCCTGTGATTCAAATGATTTACGACACCATTATTCGTGAAGTTCCTGTTTTTACTTCTTCCATTAAAGTGATTCATGATACAGTTGATCGGCTACAAAGTGTATTTACACCTAGCCCAACAAATCGCTTAATCAATGTTCCAAGAGAGTTTTCAAGCATTCCTCTTCAAGAAGTAATTGCAAGTAATCAACCACCATCATTTAAAGAAGATAAAACCGCAAGTCTTTTGTCTTCTAACCAACAAAGTGAAAAGTTGAGCGGGAAATGAGTAGAATTGAAAATGCAAAAATTGAAAATTGAGAAGATCTAATTACCTTCTAAATGTTAATTCCTTTTCAATTCTACATTATCCATGCGCCAACGCTGAAGCTACAGCGCAAACGTTTTTCAATTTCATCTTGTCTTATTGCTTCGCTATACGCACCAATTTCGTTTGGCCGTTTTTTACCAACTTCAATAAGTAAACGCCGCTTGCTTCATTGCTCAAGTTCAATTGCAGTTGATTACTTCCAGCTTCGCAAGAAAGTGTTGAAATAGTTTGTCCCATCATGTTGATGACATCTATTTGATCTGGAACCATTGTTTTATTCCAACTTACCGTAATGGATCCAGTTGTAGGATTTGGAAACACATGTACACCCCAATTTGCATCGGTTTCTGATACACCTGCAAATTCACCATCTAAATTCACATTGTCTAGCCATATATG
>JADLGD010000001.1 GCA_020849495.1 Fluviicola sp. | reverse complement strand
GGGTCAGTGAAGTTGGGACCATTCACAGCTGTTTCAAATGAATCAACATACGTTTGTATGTACGCCGCTTGTTGAGGCATTATATTCGTTTCAGAAGGATAATGGTAAAGGAAATTAATTGCAGATCCACTAGAAGTGGTAAAATCGGATGTCCAACCAGATGCGCTACTGCCCGTTGTTTTGTCAATCTTGAAAATATAACCACCTGTAACTTCATCTCCGGAAATGTCAATAGGGTTCAGTTTAGAAACGTTTACACGATCTCCATCGCGTTTTATTTTTTCCATTACGGTGTAAATTCCTTGATATTGGCCATTGATCACTAATTCACATTGGATGGTTCTGGAAGCATAATGTCCCATTTTGTTGGCTAAATCATAGGTCAAGATGTTTCGCATACACGTTTTGTCGTTGTAAGGTGCATACAAAATCCAATCTTTTTCTTTTGGCATTCCTAAAATAACCGTATCGATGGGTGTTCCGTTGATGTTTCTTGTTTCAAAACCATAGGATTTTTGTGGGAAACCTCCTGATGAGGAGCCACGTCGTTCAATTCCAATTAAATTATTATAGGCATTTGGCAAATCGGTAATATGATTCAAGTTTCCATATCCATTATCAATGATTTTCATGGAAGCTTGAATTTTTGGTTCATCGGGGATAGCTTGATTATTGGTGTTGATAATGATAATTGGTAAGTTGCTTGAAGAAAAAACAGTGGAAACAGCTGGGTTTGCACCAAAAGTAATTGACCAGTTATTCAAAAGTCCTTCATCTCCACCGTAGCCATCAATTATTTCTAAACTCCAAATTCCGTTCGGATTTTGATTGTTATTAATGATTCCCATTTGTTCCATGGGTTTGAATATTCCTGTAAATGGAGGGTTTCCTGTTGCAATAGAAGCACTTGCATCAGCTCTAAAACAAGTTCCGATGAAATCATTGCCACTTCCGCCATTTCCATTGGCCAAGAAAGCAGAACTTCCATCAGGTGCAATGATACGAATGGAGATATCGCCATCATAGGTATGTGTTAAATCCAAACAAACTTGTTCTAATCCAAAAGTACTTTGATTGATGTTGTTGGGTAAACCAGAAACAGTGATTGTTTTGGTAAGTGTTTGAAAATCCAAAATGACACCGCCTGTTCCATTAAAGGTTTGAGCAGTGGTGTTTCCAATTAAAAATAGGATTATACTAAGAGAGTAGATGTACTTCATGCTTTCAATTTGCAGCTTGAATGTACGATTATTTTACAATAAATTAAAATTACTTTAAGGATTTAGTGTTTTACTTCACCTAATGCCAATGGATCGTGTTTGTGACGGAATAAGATCGCAAATAAGACAGCTACTACCAATGAATAAGCAGCGAAAGTCAACCAAATGGGTTGCCAATCATTCATTGTGACAGGAGTTTTAAAAGATCCATCAGAATTAATTGCCGCTTTTTTGATTATTTCTTTAAATGCTGAACTATTTTCATTGTGCCCTAAGTAATTTGCAAGTTCTGCTTTTGTTTTAAATGTTAAAGTGAAAAAAGCGCCAATAATTTTAGCACTTGCTAAACTTCCAATGATTGCTCCAACACCATTCGTCATCATCATGAATAAACCTTGAGCACTTGAGCGAATTGTAGGTTTTGTTGAAGTTTCAATAAATAATGAACCTGAAACATTGAAAAAATCAAATGCCATTCCATATACAATACAGGAAACAATTATCATCCAAAGTCCATCCGTAGGATTTCCATAAGCCAATAAACCAAAACGCAAAACCCAAGCAATCATACTCATAAGCATGACTTTTTTGATTCCAAAGCGTTTCAAAAAGAAAGGAATTGCAAGAATAAAAAGGGTCTCTGAAATTTGAGAAATGGACATGACGACTGTGGAATATTTTACTATAAGCGAATTTTGGAATTCTGCAAATTTTCCAAATTCACCTATGTAGCCGTCACCATACATGTTTGTTAATTGAAGTGCTGCTCCCAACAGTAATGAGAACATAAAGAATAAAAACAATTTGTAATCTGCAAACAATTTGAATGCGTCTAAGCCAAGTGCTTTAGAAAGAGATGAATTTACAATGTTAGTTGGTTTGCATTTTGGCAAAGTGAATGAGTAAATTCCTAAAAAGATTGCACTTATTCCCGAAATAATAAATTGATTGGAAGACGCTTTATTCCCAGTTAAATTAACAAACCACATGGCAGCAATAAATCCGATGGTTCCCCAAACTCGAATGGGAGGAAAGGTTTTAACGACATCATAATTATTGTTTTTCAATATGGTATATCCAACTGAGTTAGAAAGGGAGATAGTTGGCATGTAACATAACATGGCAACTAAAATAACCCAGAAAAAAGTATTTGGGTCATTGATAAATGGCAACGTACAAAGCGTTATACCGCCAATAATATGAAGTAAACCGTATAATTTTTCGGCATTCAACCATTTATCAGCAATAATTCCTGTGATCGTTGGCATGAATAAAGATGATAAACCAAGAGTTGTGAAAACTGCTCCAAATTCGGCACCACCCCATTCCTTCGTTTCAAACCAAAAGTTGTAAATTGTGATCAGCCAAGCACCCCATACAAAGAATTGCATGAAGCTCATAAAGATCAATCTATTCTTAATGGATAGTTGCATAGTCAGTAGGAGTTTGCAGTGGGTTTAGCCACGTTTGTTTATCTCATCTCGCAGTAAAGAAGCGCGTTCGTAATCTTCATTATCGATGGCTTCTTGGATCGCAGTTTCCAATTCTTCTTTGGACATGCGTTGAAATTCATTCTCTTCAGTTTCCGTTTCTTCTAAGTCATCCATGTCGTCCATGAATTCATCTGAAAGAATACCTGCTGAAGATAAAATGGATTCAAAAGTATAAATAGGGCAGTTAAATCGAACAGCTAATGCTATTGCATCTGAAGTTCGTGCATCAATATCTGAAACTTGCCCTTCTTTTTCACACACAATTTTTGCGTAGAAAATGCCTTCTTGGAGGTTGTAAATCACAACTTCACGGACAGTTACATTGAAAGAAACAGCAAATGATTTGAATAAATCATGGGTTAGCGGTCGGGTAGGAGTCATTTTCTCTAATTCAATCGCAATGGCTTGAGCTTCAAATCCACCAATAATAATTGGTAAACGACGTTTGCCACCTACTTCTGAAAGAACTAAGGCGTATGCTCCACTTTGGGTTTGGCTGTATGACAGGCCTACAATTTCTAATTTAATCTTATCCATCCTACCGCTTTAGTTGCGTTGGGTTTAAACAAGGAGGGAAGCAGTTTAAGTGCTTCCCTCATATTACCTTGGTAAAATTAACCAAATAGATGAATTTTAATGCTGTGAAGCGCGGAATTTTTTCACTGCCTCTGTAAATTTAGGCAATACGTCAAACGCATCTCCAACCACACCATAGTCTGCAGCTTTAAAGAAAGGTGCTTCAGGGTCTGTATTGATCACAACAATTACTTTCGAACCGTTTACACCAGCTAAGTGTTGGATTGCTCCAGAAATCCCAGCTGCGATGTACAAGTTTGGACGAATCGCAACACCTGTTTGTCCAACGTGTTCGTGATGAGGTCTCCAACCAATATCAGCCACAGGACGAGAACATGCAGTAGCAGCACCTAAAGCGCTTGCTAAATCTTCCACCATGCCCCAGTTTTCAGGTCCTTTCATTCCACGACCAGCAGAAACTACTAATTCAGCTTCTGGTAATGGAATTGCACCTTCTGGTTTTTTCGTTTCTACTACTTTGATTGCAGCAGCACCAACAGCTCCGTCAAAAGCTTCAACTCCACAAGCAGCTCCTGTTGCAGCTGGTTGGAAAGAGTTTGGAAGTAATGAAATGATTTTTTTTGCAGATGTTACTGCTACTTGACCATAAGCTTTTCCTGAGAAAACGTTCACTTTTACAACAAATCCATTCGCTGTGTTTGGAACATCTACTGCACCTGAAATTAAACCTGCTTTTAAACGAACAGATAAACGAGGAGCAACAGCTTTTGCCACTAAATCGTGAGAGAAAATAATCAACTCAGCGCCAGTTGTATCTGCAGCTTTTGCAATTAAGCGTGTGATTTGTTGCGCATCTTCAGCACTTGCTGAGCGGTCAACTAAAACTTTTTGAGCTCCGTATTCACCCAATTTTGCCAATGTTGCATCATCAGCAGCACCAGTTGCAACTACGGTAATGTTTCCTCCAATTTTAGAAGCGTATGTTACCACTTCCAATGCGCTTTTTGCAAGAGCGTTTGAGGTATTAATATATACTAGAATGTTCATAATCAAAATTGAAAGATTAAATAACTTTAGCTTCGTTGTGTAATAAAGCTACCAATTCATCCATGTTGTTAGGGTCAATCATTTTTACTGCAGATTTAGCAGCTGGTAATCCGTATTCAACATAAGAAGTCAACTCGTCAATTGCTGCAGGAGCAACTACTGTTAACGGTTTTGTACGAGCAGCCATGATTCCGCGCATATTAGGAATACGTTGTTCAGCCATTCCTTTTGCACATGATACTACCAAAGGTAAATTCGCTTCTACCACTTGTACGCCACCAACGATTTCACGTTCCATTGTTGCTGTAGATCCATTGACATCTAATTTAGTTGCCAAAGAAACAAGCGGTAAATCCAATGCTTCAGCAATCATTCCAGCTACTTGAGAACCGTTGTAATTGATCGTTTCTTTTCCTGTTAAAATCAAATCAAAAGCGTTTGATTTCGCATACTCAGCAATTTGCATCGCAACATTGAAAGCATCTTTTGGTTCCATGTCAATGCGAACAGCATCGTCTGCTCCAATTGCCAATGCTTTGCGAATGATTGCTTCATCAGCAGCATTTCCAACAGTAACAATGGTTAATGTCCCACCAAGTGTTTCCTTTAATTCCAAACCGCGAACCAAAGCATACCATTCGTCATAAGGGTTAACAATGTACTGCACTCCGTTTTCGTCGAATTGCTTGTTACCATCCGTGAAAGCAATTTTAGACGTTGTGTCTGGAGATTTACTAATACAAACAAGAATTTTCATGTTCTTCTATTTATTTCATTTGGTAATAATCATTCAATGAGCAAGAAGGTTTTCTTCCGCATTCATTTTATGTGTGTTTTGTAAAAAAATACACGGGTGCAAATGTAAGCATTTACTTGTGCATTTTTGTTCGAAATGGAAGTGAAAAAAAAGCTTTTTGTCCTATTTTTTTATTTAGATGTGAAATTTGAAGCGAGCACTTGAATTCTAAAGGGATTGGTAATGGGAAATTTATTACTTTTGACGTTCTTGAAGAAAAAAATAAGCGTACAAAGATGAAAACAGTTCAGTTTAGAGAAGCTCTCCGTGAGGCAATGTCAGAAGAAATGCGCCGTGATGAATCTGTCTTTTTGATGGGTGAAGAGGTTGCAGAATATAACGGAGCCTACAAGGTTTCTCAAGGAATGTTGGATGAGTTTGGTGCAAAGCGTGTGATTGATACTCCAATTGCTGAACTTGGTTTTGCTGGAATTGCTGTTGGTGCGTCCATGAATGGATTGCGTCCAATTGTTGAATTCATGACTTGGAACTTTGCCATTCTTGCAGCAGATCAAATCATCAACTCTGCCGCTAAAATGATGCAAATGTCGGGTGGTCAATACGGTTGTCCAATCGTTTTCCGTGGTGGAAATGGAACAGCTGGACAATTAGCTGCAACTCACTCTCAAAGTTTTGAAGCGTTTTATGCACACGTACCAGGTTTGAAAGTGATTACTCCTTCGAACCCTTATGATGCAAAAGGATTATTGAAAGCTGCTATTCGCGATAATGACCCTGTTGTTTTCTTGGAATCAGAGAAAATGTATGGTGATAAAGGTGAAATTCCAGAAGGTGAATACATCATTCCAATTGGCGTTGGAGATATCAAACGTAAAGGAACAGATGTAACTGTTGTTTCTTTTGGGAAAATCATCAAAGTAGCTTATGAAGCTGCTGAGATCCTTGCGAAAGAAGGGATCTCAATCGAAATCATCGATTTGCGTACGATTCGTCCGATTGATTACAACATCATTGTTGAATCAGTGAAGAAAACCAATCGTTGTGTAGTTTTAGAAGAGTCTTGGCCTTTGGCTTCTATTTCTTCTGAAATTGCTTACCACATGCAACGTTATGCTTTTGATTATTTAGATGCACCAGTAATGCGTGTGACACAAACGGATACACCTTTTGCATTCTCGCCAACTTTGATTGATGCAGCTTTGCCAAATGTAGATCGTTTGATTAAGGCGATTAAAACGACTTTGAATAGAAATTAATAAGATTTACAATAAGTAAAAAGGGCAGTGAAAACTGCCCTTTTTTATGTTATTGAGGATACGTTTGATTGATCTCTCCGTTTGTGACGTAGATGGTGTCTGCTGGACTTGTACACACCAACATGCAACTGAAATATGCCTGTATTTTATTATTGATAGTGTCATGACTAACAATGGTAGCCATTCCACTTTCTGACACATAACTGGTAGTGAAATAATCAGGAGTGTAAAACAAGCGGAATGGACCAGTTGATGAAAAGCTATAGTCGCCAGGCATTAATGAATCCGCAATGTTTAAAGCAACCGTTTCGTCTGGTTGCGTTGAAGTAGACATCATAATTTTTCCAGCTGTATGCTGAATCATAATGGATGTCGGGTCGTATGCAAGACCATCTTTCAAGAAGTAAAAATCTTTCAGATTGGTTCCTCCTACTGTTGGTGTCGTTTTTTCTTTTTTACAAGATGTTCCTAAAACAGCAAGTGCAATCAATAAAGGATAAGTGATTTTTTTCATTTATTTTGATTTAGATTTCTGCACTAGATGTAGGGAAAGCACGGTCTACTTTTTTGAATAAACCTTGCAACACTTTTCCAGGACCTACTTCAACAACTTCACTCGCTCCATCTGCAATCATTTGATTCATTGTTTGTGTCCATTTAACTGGTGCGGTCAACTGATCAATCAAATTTTTCTTGATATCGTCTGGGTTTGTAACTGCTGAAGCTGTTGTGTTTTGGTAAACAGGACAAATAGGTGTGTTGAAAGTTGTGCTTTGAATAGCTGCAGCCAATTCTTCACGAGCGGGTTCCATTAAAGGAGAGTGAAAAGCTCCGCCAACTTGAAGGATCATCGCGCGTTTTGCTCCTGCTTCTGTTAATTTAGCACAAGCCTCCTCAACAGCAGGAATAGCTCCTGAAATAACTAACTGACCAGGACAGTTGTAGTTTGCAGCTACAACGACGCCATCAATACTTGCACAAATTTCTTCAACGATAGCATCATCTAAACCTAAAATTGCAGCCATTGTGGATGGAACAGCTTCGCAAGCTGCTTGCATAGCCAAAGCACGTTTTGAAACTAAACGCAATCCGTCTTCAAATGAAAGCGTTTTGTTAGCAACCAATGCTGAAATCTCACCCAATGAATGACCAGCAACCATATCAGGTTTAAAAGTATCTCCTAAACATGCAGCTAAAATAGTTGAATGTAAAAAGATAGCTGGTTGAGTTACTTTTGTTTGTTTCAACTCTTCATCCGATCCTTCAAACATGATTTGTTGGATGTTGAAGCCTAGAATATCATTTGCTTTGTGAAATAATTCTTTTGCGATGTCAGATGCTTCGTATAAATCTTTTCCCATTCCTGAGAATTGAGCACCTTGACCAGGACATACATATGCTTTCATGTTGTTTTTTTTAGAGTTGCAAATGTACTTTTTTTCAAGTTATTGCAAACAAAAAAAGCACCTCACAAAGGAGGTGCTTTTCGTTGAAAGGATTCAACTTATTTTCTTACAACCAATTTCTTAGTTACAATTGTATTGTTTGCAGCGAAGTTAACTGTATAAACACCAGCAGCTAAATTTGCAGTGCTGATTGATACTTCGTGTTGACCAGCAGCAGCGTTAGAAGTGTTTTCAGTGAACACCACTTTACCAGCTAAATCAGAAACAGAAACAGCAACATCAGAAGCATTGTTCAATTTAAATGAAACTTTTGTTTGCTCTGTTGCAGGGTTAGGGAATACGTTTAACTCAAATTGAGCTTCGTTTTCAGAAACACTTAAATCATTCAAATCATTCAAACGAATCATGATTGCATTTGGATCTGTTAAAGCAAAACGTGTTGCTGGTGTAGATGAATAAGTATATCCTAAAACTGATTGGTCAAATGTAGGTTGTGCATAACCAAAACCGATTTCATTTGAACCTCCATAGTGATGCGCTAATACTAAGATTGCATCTCCAGCAGAAAAAGACAAAGGTCCATTCGTGAAATGTAAAGTCACAAAGTTGTCCAAATCACCATTTGTAATAATGTGAGATTCTGTAACGTCAACTGGTGTGAATTCACCTGTTGTACCATCAAAAATCTCAATTTCTCCGAAGAATTCTTGTCCAACTGCAGAAGATTGGTTTACCAAACGAACTTGCATGCTGTATACATCAATTGGATCAAAAATTTCCATAACGTTACCGATACTCATTTCGTTTCCATCGTTGTTAGACACTTGGCTGATTGCACCAGTAATATCACCATTATCACGAGCATAAAGATGTGCATCTCTTCTGATTGTAAATTGTTTTGTGTTATTTGTTGCATCAGAGTCAGTTCCAGGAATAACGGTTGTAACATCTACGTTGTAATCACCAATTGTATTTGACAACATGAAAGGAACAGTGATTTCTAATGTATCTGAAGCTGCAGAGTTCAACGGAATAGCTGGTCCTGTTTCATCATAAGTTCCAGAAACAGCATTCAATGCAACTGAAGTTTGATTAGCAGCACCATTGTTCAATATGTTAGCGCCAAAAGTTAAACCTGGGAAGCTAGATTGAGAAGTTGGTACCATGTAGTAATCCACAGCTTGAGTTGTAGTGATGTCAGTTGCTTGGTGGAATTCAACCACTTTAATGTCGTTTTGCCAAGCTTCAACTAATTGCACGTCATCAACACCCCAGAACCAATCATAAGTTCCTTGGTAACGGAAACGGATACGTACATCTGATCCCCAGTTTCCTCCACCGATAGCAGGTGTGATGTTTACTGTTTCGTATTCAGGGTTTCCTGAGTTTGTGTTTACAGGAACTTCTGCGGGAGTATTTACTTGAAATTCTGTCCAAGATGTACCACCATTATTTGAAATCGCAACAAAAAACGACTCTTGGTAATGACGGTAAATTTCAGTGAATTTAAGGTATAATGGCGCATTTGCAGCAGATCCATTGTTGGATAACAATGTTGCTACATCAATACCTGCTGCAGTTGTCAAGTATGCATCTTGTAAAGCACCGTTTCCAGCTGCATCTGAATTGACCAATGCAAAGTTACCTCCAGAAGCAGATAACATTGCTCCAGGGAATCCATAAGTAGGAATCTGAGAAGTTAAAGATCCTGGCATCGCATTTACAATTGCCCAATCACCACTAGTGTGAGTTGGGGCACCTGCATTTGAAATGGTCCAATCAGAAGGAGTACTAAAGTTGTTTGAATAAATAACGTCTCCTTCAGCTTTTTCGATATTGCTAACAGGTTTTGCAGCGGCTTTCACAGAGAAAGGCCCTTTTTTAGAAGCGCTTAATACGCTATAGTTCTGTTGAGCATTTACAGCAGATGCAGATAATACAACAGCTGCTAAAAAGTAAATTTTCTTCATAAATTATTTCAGTTTTGAATGGATAAAAATAACGATAATTCTAAAACAAAAAAAAACATGTTTATTATCTGTTGGTTGATGCTTTATAAAAAGATTGGTTGGAAAGGGCTAGGAGATTAAATGAACTTGTTTCCATTGAGTTGATTTTAAAACCAAAAAATCCCGAACATCAAAAAGACATTCGGGATTTCGTTTCCTGTAGAAGGTGGAAGCCAATCTACAAGATTTTTAAAACAAAAAACCCTGATTAAATCAGGGTTTCGTACTCGGAGCGGGACTTGAACCCGCACGCCCATACAGGCACAGGATTTTAAGTCCGGCGTGTCTACCAATTCCACCATCCGAGCGGACTTTAATCCAATCCCAACAGACTGTCGGGACTCGAGCGAGAGACGGGATTCGAACCCGCGACCCCGACCTTGGCAAGGTCGTGCTCTACCAACTGAGCTACTCTCGCATTATTTCAATTTCATCTTCTCGTTTGAAGAACCCTTCGTGACCGAATCGGGGTGCAAATCTAATAATTCCTTTTATCAAATTGCAAGTGTTTGACGACTTTTTTGAAAAAAAATCTACAAAAATATTCTAACCACCTGTTAACTTCTTGATTTCATTCAACTTCATCAATGCTTCTACAGGTGTTAGTGTGTTGATATCGATGCTCACTAATTGCTCATGGATTTGTTCTAACACCGGATCATTCAACTGGAAAAAGCTCAGTTGCATGTTGTCACTGCTGATGGCTTCTTTAATGGTTGCCGTTTCACCTGAACGGTGTTGTAATTCCAATTGTTGCAACATTAATTCTGCACGATGCACCACTTTTTGTGGCATACCAGCCAATTTTGCTACGTGAATACCAAAGCTGTGTTCGCTTCCACCTTTGACCAATTTGCGCAAGAAAATGATTTTCTGTCCCACTTCTTTCACTGTCACATTGAAATTGTGAATGCGTTTGAATTGTTCTTCCATTTCATTCAATTCATGGTAATGGGTCGCAAACAAGGTTTTTCCTTTAGCGGTTGGGTGCTCGTGTAGGAATTCTGCAATCGCCCATGCAATGGATATTCCATCATAAGTACTGGTACCACGACCAATTTCATCCAATAAAATCAAACTGCGATCAGATAAATTGTTCAAAATACTGGAGGTCTCGTTCATTTCCACCATGAAGGTTGATTCTCCGGATGAAATATTATCAGAGGCTCCGACGCGAGTAAACACTTTATCAACGATTCCCAATTCTGCAGCGCTCGCAGGGACAAAACTTCCCATTTGCGCCATCAGGGTAATCAAAGCGGTTTGACGTAGTAGGGCACTTTTACCAGCCATGTTTGGCCCAGTGATCATGATGATTTGCTGCTGATCTTTGTCTAAATACACATCATTTGGAACGTAATGCTCGCCTGCTTTCAATTGTCCTTCAATTACCGGATGCCTTCCGTCTTTGATGTTAATGGCATAACTGTCGTTTACTTCAGGTTTTGCATAATCATTGGTCATTGCCACACGCGCAAAGCCGGTTAAACAATCCAACTGAGCAATCAAAAAGGCATTTTTTTGGATCACGTTAACGTAATTACCTAAATGCTGCACCAATTCCGTGTAAAGTTTCGCTTCTATGGCAGCAATTTTCTCTTCGGCTCCTAGAATTTTCGTTTCGTATTCTTTTAATTCAGGAGTGATGTAACGCTCAGCACTTACCAATGTTTGCTTGCGAATCCATTCCTCTGGAACTTTGTCTTTGTGCGTATTGCGAACTTCTAAATAATAACCAAACACGTTGTTGAAAGCAATCTTCAAACTAGGAATACCTGTGCGCTCCGATTCACGTTCTTGCATGCTTTCCAAGTAATCTTTCCCTCCACTTGAAATGGCTCTCAATTCATCCAACTCTGCATGAATACCATTTGCAATTACAGGGCCTTTACCCAACATCACTGCTGGATCTTCTAAAATTGTTTTATTGACAGCATCAATAAATTCCGAACACGATTCAATTTGTTTGGATAAATGCTGCATCAATTTTCCAGCACTTTTTCCACACAACGAACGAATGGGTTCCATGTGACCAAGGATTCTTGCAAAAACGCGCAATTCTTTTGGATGAATACGACCAACTGCAACTTTTGAAATCAAACGCTCCATGTCGCCAATGTTGCTCAATTCATTTTCAATGGCAGCATGTAATTGCACATCATTCACCAAATTTTCAACGGCATCCAAACGTGCATTGATTTGTTCGGTGTGTTTCAATGGCATCACAATCCAACGTTTCAATAAGCGATCGCCCATTGGTGTTTTGGTGGCATTAATAACATCGTATAGTGTTTTTCCTCCATCATTCAATGGACTAATCAATTCCAAATTGCGGATGGTGAAGCGATCCAACCACACAAATTTTTCTTCTTCGATGCGTTGAATTTGGGTAATGTGACCCAAGCGATCGTGTTGCGTTTCACCTAAATAATGAATGATGGCTCCTGCAGCAATTTGTCCGTATTGTAAATCTTCTATCCCAAAACCTTTCATGGAATTGGTGTTGAAATGCGATGTCAAGCGTTCGTAAGCAAAATCAGAAGTGAAAATCCAATCTTCCAAACGGAAAGTGTAATAACGGTTTCCGTAGAGTTCTTCGAAAACTTTGTGCTTGTTCTTTTGATAGATGATTTCACTTGGCTCAAAACCTTGAATGAGTTTGTTGATGTATTCACTGTTTCCTTGTGCTGTGAAAAACTCACCCGTCGTCACATCCATGAAAGCAATTCCATGAATTTCCTTGTCGAAATGGATGGCAGCTAAAAAGTTGTTTTTGTGTCCATCAAGAATTTTATCCGAAAAAGCTATGCCGGGAGTCACCAATTCAGTAACACCTCTTTTGACAATCGTTTTGGTCATTTTTGGATCTTCCAATTGATCACAAATTGCCACACGGTGACCAGCTCGAACTAATTTCGGTAAATACGATTCCAAACTGTGATGTGGAAAACCAGCCAATTCAATTTCTGATGGCGAACCGGCTCCTCTTTTGGTCAAAACGATCCCTAAAACACGTGAAGTAAGGATGGCATCTTCGCCAAATGTTTCATAAAAATCACCCACGCGAAACAACAAAAGCGCTTGCGGATGCTTGGCTTTTATCTGATTGTATTGTTTCATGAGCGGGGTTTCCGCAGGATTTTTTTCTTTTTTTGACACGAAATCAACTGATTTTTGGAATTTTGTACGAAGTTAAGTTCGTCCTTTCTCTTTACAAAGGATTCGGAGACTATCTTATTAACAACTATGAACAGAAAGCTCAAATTATGGGAATTGGATCGTGTGGATGAAAACACTTTTCGCGAACAAGCCAAATTTCCAATCATCATTGTACTCAACGATATTCGCAGCTTGAACAACATTGGTTCGTTTTTCCGAACTGCAGATGCTTTCAATGTGGAAAAAATCATCTTGTGTGGCATCACGGCGATACCTCCTCATCGCGATATCCACAAAACGGCTTTGGGGGCAACTGAAACGGTAACTTGGGAACACCACACGGATATCAATGAAGTGGTCAGCAATTTAAAAGCGAATGGTGTGAAAGTTTGCTCGATTGAACAAGCTGAAAAAACAGTCTTATTGCAAGAAGTAGCCAATTTGCCGAACGAAAAATACGCCTTGGTGTTTGGAAACGAAGTAGATGGTGTGGATCAATCGGTGATTGATGCTTCTGATTATATTTTGGAAATCCCGCAATTTGGTACCAAGCACAGTTTGAATGTATCTGTATGTGCCGGGATTGTGATGTGGGAATTTGCTAAGCGTTACGTTTAATTGAGCGACTTAAAAACGTAATCAATGTCACATAAACATTTTTTGGCTTGACGTGTTACACAACTTATAACTATTTTTGCCGAAGATTTTCTGAAAAACATGATCGAAACAGATATTATCATCATTGGTGCAGGCCCTGTAGGTTTGTTCACCGTTTTTGAAGCGGGATTATTGAAATTGCGCTGTCATTTAATTGATTCTTTGCCTCAACCAGGCGGACAATGTTCGGAAATTTACCCGAAAAAACCGATTTACGATATTCCAGGATTTCCATCTGTATTGGCTGGAGATTTAATTGATAACTTGATGGAACAAGCAGCTCCGTTTAAACCAAGGTTTACTTTGGGAGAAGCTGCAATGAGCATCGAGAAAACAGCGGATGAAAAATTCATTGTTACCACTGTGAAAGGAACACAGCACATCGCACCGATCGTTATGATTGCAGGTGGATTGGGTGTGTTTGAACCGCGTAAACCACCTATCGGAAACATCGTTGATTTCGAAGATAAAGGTGTAGAATACATCATCAAAGATCCTGAATTCTACAGAGGAAAACGTTGTGTGATTGCAGGTGGAGGTGACTCTGCATTGGATTGGTCGATTTTCTTAGCAGAACGCAAAATTGCTTCTGAAGTGGTTTTGGTTCACCGTAGCGCTTCTTTCCGCGGACATTTGGATTCTGTACAAAAAGTCATCGACATGGCTGGAAAAGGCGAAATTACCTTGATCACTGAAGCAGAGGTTGTTGGTTTGGAAGGTGGGAACACTTTAGAAGCTGTGAAAATTCAACACAACACAGAAGGTGAAATCATTCGTCCAACAGATCACTTTATTCCTTTGTTTGGTTTGAAACCATCTTTGGGTCCAATTGCTGATTGGGGCTTGGAAATCGAGAAAAACGCTATCAAAGTAGATACTTTGGATTACTCAACGAATATTCCGGGGATTTACGCTATTGGTGACGTGAATACTTACGAAAACAAATTGAAATTGATTTTATGTGGATTCCACGAAGGAACTTTAGCGGTTCAATCGGCATTTGCACGAATTTATCCAGATAAAAAGAACATTTTGAAGTACACAACTGTTAATGGTGTACAAGGATTCTAAATTTTTTTCTTGTTACTGGTTTTTTTAAGAAGCAGCTTTCGAAAGATAGCTGCTTTTTTTGTTATCATTCTCCTAAAAAAACCTGTTCACAGCAAGATGACGTAGGATTTTGAATTATTTTAGCAACTTCAAAACACAGCAACATGAAAAGCATTACAGTACAAGAATATAAAACGCTTTTAGAAAAAAATGCCGATTTTCAATTGATCGACGTGCGCGAACCGTTCGAATACGAAGAAGCGAACATGGGCGGTATCTTGATTCCAATGAATGAAGTGCCTGATAACATTGGTCAGATTGACAAAACGAAACAAGTAATTGTTCAATGTCGTTCTGGAAAAAGAAGTGCTTCTGTGATTCAATACTTGGAAAGCAACCACGGTTTTACCAACTTGTACAATTTGGAAGGTGGTATTTTAGCTTGGTTGGAACTGGCTTAATTCAAGTTTTTAAATGAATAGAAAAACCGTCAACGCAGTAATTGTACTGGGGATTTTATCCTTGGCAAGTATTCTATTCATTCAGATTTTTTGGATCCGAAAAACCATTGAAGCGCAACAAACGACCATTGAGTTGCAACAAAAGGAAGATAGTTTGGACTTGCAGCAGTTTGCACAACGTTCACACATCGCTTTACGCAATGTATTGGAAGAAATCTCCGGTGAAGTAGATGCTTCTGCAAACTTGTATGGAGCTGTAAAGCAAGTAAACACCAATTATTTTGTGGTGGATATTGCTGAGGAAATTCAACCGTTTTACTTGGAGACTTTACTTAAGCGTGAATTTTACGATCAAAGTTTGAATCAAGATTTTCTTTACGGGATTTACGATTGTTTTTCTGATTCGATCATTTACGGTAACATCGTTCGCTTCAACAAGCAATCGCACTACGAAACGGAGAAGAGCAAGAAAAAACGCTTGACCGCCAAGAAATTGGATTGGAAAAACGATGGGCACTATTTCACGGTGACTTTTCCAAATGTGAAAGCAAAATCGGTGGCAGATTTGAAGCAAGTGACCTCACCATGGTTTTACTTGATCATTATTATCATTTTGTTATTGGTATTCTTTGGTTTTGCAATCAATGTCATCATCAAACAAAAACGCTTATCGGAAATCAAAACGGATTTCATCAATAACATGACCCACGAATTGAAAACACCGATTTCTACGATTGGTTTGTCGAGTGATTTGTTGTTGAAAGGCGATTTTAAAGAAGATCCTGAACGTTTGAAACGCTATGCGGAAATCATCTACAAGGAAAACAAGCGTTTGGAAAACCAAGTTGAGCGCGTATTAAACGTGGCAAAATTGGACAAAGAAAAATTGACACTCAAAAAAGAAGTGTGCGAAATGCACGAATTGATTTTGGATGCCAAGGATAGTTTTGATTTAAGTCAAACCGAAAAAGGGGGTTGTATTACTTTGGATTTAACGGCTTCAGTAGACGCCATTTTAATCGATGAGGTACACATTACGAATGTGATTTACAATTTGCTCGACAATGCTGTGAAATACTGTCAAGTAACACCAGAGATTACGATTCATACAGCAAGTGATCAATCGTTTTTCTACATGCATTTTCAAGACAACGGAATCGGAATCAAACGGGAAGACATTAAATTGATTTTCGATAAATTTTACCGTGTTCCAACTGGAAACTTACACAATGTGAAAGGGTTTGGTTTGGGCTTGTATTATGTCAAATTGATTGTTGAAGAACACTGTGGTTCCATTCAGGTAAAAAGCAGCATTGGAAAAGGGACCACTTTCATTATCAAATTGCCAATCAAAAGCGTTTAAACGATTTCTTCCGAATCTAATCCTTAATTTTGTAGCATGCAAAAGTTGATTGATGCGATCTTTTCCATTCAGAATGCGACAGATTTTGAACGCTGTGCGATGGAAGTGTATCGCTATCAACGAGCAAATGTGCCTGTTTACAAAGAGTTTGTGGATTTACTCAATCGTCCGGAACCAACAACAGTGGCACAAATTCCTTTTTTGCCCATTTCATTTTTCAAAACACATCGCATACTAGCAGATGGAAAAGCGCCTGAAGTGGTGTTTAAAAGTAGTGGTACAACTGGCATGCAACGCAGTCAGCATTTTGTGGCAGAAACAGCTTTGTATGAACGTTCGTTTTTGCCCACATTTGAGCAGTTTATAGGTAAATTGTCAGACACCATCATTTTTGCACTTTTGCCCAATTACATCGAACAAGGCGAATCGAGTTTGGTGTACATGGTGGATCGATTGATTCAGGAAACGAAAGATCCGCTTTCAGGTTTTTATTTGGAACAAGCAAATGTTTTATTGGAAGCTATAGCAGTAGGACGAAAATCGGGCAAGCGCTTGATCTTGTTTGGTGTTTCTTATGCCTTGATGGATTTAGCAGCAATGCAAGTGGATTTGTCGGATGTGACGATTATCGAAACTGGTGGAATGAAAGGTCGGAGAAAAGAAATGACCAAAGAGGAATTACACGCCGAGTTGAAATCTGGATTCTCAACCGATTATATTTCCTCAGAATACGGCATGAGCGAATTGTTGTCGCAAGCCTACAGCGATCAAGCGGGATTGTTTGAAACGCCACCTTGGATGAAAGTGCTGCTGCGAGAAGTCAACGATCCATTTTCACAATTAGCGTCCAACAAAACGGGAGGCGTAAATGTCATTGATTTAGCCAATGTTTATTCGTGTTCCTTTATTGAAACACAAGATTTGGGTCGTATGGAAAACGGTAAATTTCGTTTGTTGGGAAGATTTGATCATTCCGATGTGCGTGGTTGCAATTTGTTGGTGAGTTAAATTAGTATTTCCCTTTTTTTTCGCAAGAAAACAACAAACCATTTTTTACAAATGTGAGCAATTACTACTCTTCAATTGTTGCAATTTTCCGTACTAGTGATTATTGCTTGAACATTAATTTTAAATTACCAAAATATATTAATTTGATTATTAACATTAGGAGCTACTAAAACAGTATCACAACTATTAGTTACTATTCCATTACGAGTAGCTTGCCAAATATAGATGTATTTGCCTGAGAGGCGTTGTGTAATATCTCCTTGAATATCTACACAACCATTTAAAATATCACCCTCAAGCCACGGGATATTGACAAAATCTTCATACGAGAAAGTATAATTATCATTAATATTTACAATTTTATACTTAAAACTATCATTTGTACCAGTACAGTTTAAATTTTTAAAATTGATTTGTACATCCATTTTCGGTAACAAACGCAAATAAATTTCTTTCGGTTCGTTAGCAAACACATCTATAAACTGAGGCGTGTTGATGAGGGTATAATCGGCGTATGGACTTTGTACCCCGCTGTAATCAAAAAAACATTGGTAACACCTATTTTTGGTATCTTTTCTGCGTTTGGTAAATGCGACTACTGCACGTCCGTTTGTTCCAGTTATACCCTGCATTTCAAAACCAGTGGGTTCACTTGGACCAAAAAGTTGATCTCCATCCGAACTGTATTCAACTACCTTAAATTTTACGCCTGGTATGGGCGTATGATCGTAAGGGATTTCACATTGCACTGCAACTTTAAATAAAAGCACATCATTTTTCTTGCAACCTAGAAAGAAAAATAAACTAAGCGCAATACAAAATGCGCCTAGTTTTGAATGATTACTATTTGGTGTTGCCATGAGTTGTTGGTTTAGTTTCTACAAAAAACTGAAAAACAATCCAATGTATTGTTGCAATTTTCCGTACTTGTGATTAATAGTTGATAGCGAAATCAAAATATTGATTAGCACTTAGGGTGAATATTGAATCATGGACCGGTGTCATTCCGTTTTTTGTTACAATCCATTCATATTTGTATTGTCCCATTGGAAGTGAAAAATAATTTCCGTCAAATTGAAAACAACCTGTTTGAATGACGAAATTATTTGACTCATTTGTACTTAACCATAATCTTCTAAACTTTATTTCATCATCTGAATCGATACAATTTATATTGTGAACATTGAGTTTCAAATAAGCACACTCTGCAAATTCGAAAGGGCATTCAAATTTATCTTCAGTTCCAAGATAGAAAGTAATTTGTTTGTTGTAACAAGTGTTTGCAGGAGGCTCAACTCGAACTGCATACGTTGAAGAGCGGGATAAGCGTTCAGTTAAAACGATTTCACCATTTTCATTCAATGTTCCTGTAGCAATGGTCTTCGTTTTTTCGCCACTACCTCCACTCGTTGAACGCACCAAGTAATAAGTTAAACCTGAATAGGGCGTACCTGTAACCGCATTTTTTGCAGTGATATGAATGGTCGCTTTTTTTCCGCAGGAGAACAACAAACAAGCAACTAAAAGAAAGAGAAATGGT
This sequence comes from Fluviicola sp., assembly GCA_020849495.1. Taxonomy (GTDB): domain Bacteria; phylum Bacteroidota; class Bacteroidia; order Flavobacteriales_D; family Crocinitomicaceae; genus Fluviicola. Next base: position 2,346 of record JADLGD010000001.1, on the reverse strand, counting down.
TTCATAAGTAGTCCTTTTTACAAATTTGAGCAATTACTACTCTTCAATTGTTGCGATTTTCCGTACTTGTGATTAATAGTTGATCTCATGTAACTTAACTTCGTTTTCAGTTAAATTAAAACTATCGTAATAATCAGTTGATATACCATTTTTTGTAACAATCCAATGAAGCGTATAATTTCCAATTGGAACTTGAGTAGGAACAGTAGTATAATCAGCACACCCATTTAATATCCAAGGAGTAGTTAAAAGCGAATGAACAGTATTGTCAATGTAAATCTCAATTTTATCATTTGAATTTATACAATTAACATTTTTAACTTTTCTTTGAAGTGTTGCACACTCCGCAAATTCAAAAGTAAATGTTCCATCTTGGTCAAAGGGACTATCAAAGGTTTGAACCAACATGTTGGTATAGCAATTATTTTCTGGTCCTTGAACTGATACACTGTAGGTTCTTCCAGAACGTTGTTTAATTGCAACCAAAACCTCTCCATTTGCATTCAAAGTTCCAGAAGCTTCGGTTCGGTATTTTTCACCATCCAAACCTGTTTTAGAAGACACAATGGAATACTCTAAACCACCATAAGGTTGTCCAGTTACTGCATTTTTAGCAATTATTTTGATTTCTCTTTTTTTTCCGCAGGAGAACAACAAAAAAGCAACTAAAAGGAAGAGAAATGGTTTCATAAGTAATCTTTTTTACAAATTTGAGCAATTATTACACTTCAATTGTTGCAATTTTCCGTACTTGTGATTAATAGTTGATAGCGAAATCAAAATATTGATTAGCACTTAGGGTGAATATTGAATCATGGACAGTTGTAATTCCATTTTTTGTTACAATCCATTCATATTTGTATTGTCCCATTGGAAGTGAAAAATAATTTCCGTCAAATTGAAAACAACCTGTTTGTATGACGAAATTATTTGACTCATTTGTACTTAACCATAATCTTCTAAACTTTATTTCATCATTTGAATCGATACAATTAACATTGTGGATTTGTAATTTCAAATAAGCACACTCTGCAAATTCGAAAGGGCATTCAAATTTATCTTCTGTTCCAAAGTAATAAGTAATTTTCTTATTGTAACAGGTGTTTGTTGGTTCTTCAACACGTACTGCATACGAATACGACTTTGGAAGTTTTTTAGTTATAATTGCTTCACCATACTCATTTAAGTTACCTTCAATAACTGTCTTAAATTTTTCACCATCCCCTGAGGTCATTTCTTGAACAACATAATACTTTAAACCTGAATAGGGTGCACCTGTAACCGCGTTTCTTGCGGTGATGTGAATAGTGCGTTCTTTTTTACAGGAGGATAAGAGCAATGCTATAAAAAACAAGTAGAAGATTGGTTTCATTGGCAGTTAAATAGGAATAGTTGAGTATTATTCAATTTTACAGTAACGATTTAGAATCTCAATCTACTAAGAATGATTGAACTATGCAAAACTTCGCTTGTTTTTTAACATTTGAATCAAAATCCTAAAAGTTTCCTTTCATTCGTTTGAATGGACTTCTTCTTCAAGATAAATTGGGTTTCAGTTTTATTAATGCCTTGTTCCATTTCACACAAGAAATCCAATAAAACTTCGATTTTTATTACCTTGCACTAGATTTTTAATTCATGCAGTCTAAAATGACCCTTCAATTGATTCTTATTTTGGTGCTGATCGGCCTTTTTGCTGGAACGCTTTCTGGGTTTATTGGTATTGGAGGTGGTGTTATCATTGTGCCAGCATTGATTTATATCTTAGGATTGACGCAGCATCAGGCAACAGGAACGAGTTTGTTCATTTTGGCAATGCCGGTGGTCATTTTAGGAGTAATCAATTATGCCAAAACACAAAATGTCAATTGGACGTATGGACTCATTATCGCATCCACTTTTGTGATTGGCGGTTATTTTGGTTCCAAATTATCTTTGAAAACCAATCCTGCCATCGTGAAGTTGGTCTTTGGAATCATCATGATTTATGTAGCGATTATGATGATGCGATCAGGAATAATCGGACTAAAAAGCAATAAATAAATGGAGGCAATCATACGTGAACGTTCAAAAGCCTTGTTTGAAAAGGTAAAAGCTTACCGCGAGCACATGCACCGCAATCCTGAACTTTCTTACCAAGAATTCGAAACGATGGAATACGTGGCGGATCAATTAGCTAAGATTGGGATTCCTTTTGAAAAAGGTGTTGCAGGAACGGGTGTGGTAGCAATCATCCGAAACGATCAGCATGCAATGGATCAATCTTGCGTTGGTTTGCGTTCTGAATTGGATGCTTTGCCTATTTATGAACAAAACAATTGTGCCTACACTTCGCGCATCGAAGGT